>DYSO01000252.1 GCA_020718225.1 Draconibacterium orientale
AGCGAGTGTGGGGGTTAAACTCCACCGAGGGTTCGAATCCCTCCTTCTCCGCCAATAAAACATTTACTCCCAATGAATGGAGTAAGTCACTCAAGAAGTCTGACCAGGTTCATTCAGCCCGCTTCCCCTTTTTAGGTTGGCGGGTTTTTTTATTTCCCTATTACTCCTGGAGAACACGGGAAAAAGGGAGGTGGACAACGAAAGCTGTTTCAAAACCCCCATAGCAGTGATTTTTCTGTCCATCCTTCCAGGCCAGACTCGTGTTTTACTTTGACCCAGTTGTTATTTTGTTCTTTCCTGATAAGGACAACACCGTAATAGGCCTGACCAATCACCTTGTATTGAGTTCCTGGGCCGCCTCGCAGATTGATGGTTTTCTTTTTTCCCCTGTTAACTTTGACGATAACATGAGGGTGATTATTGAGCAGAGTGGTTTGAATCCACCCCCGGTCACTTTCAAAATCTTCAATCTGGGACCACCCCCCCTTGTTTCCAAGGATTTTAACTGGGAACCCTCTTCCATATTCCCATTTGATGCTGAAATTTTCACCTGGGCCGGTGTGAACTCGTGTCTTTTCTCCTGTTGTGCTTTTCATTTCGGCCCAGGCGGGAAGAGAGAAAAGTAGATTCAACAATGCGATAAGAATCATCATTTTTTGAGGAGAGAACCGCCTGATTTTTTGAAATAAATTGAAAAACATCGTCTAATATCTCTCTGTTATAAATCCACCTCTGTGTAAGGTACGGTTGAGGTGTTGTGGGTTTGTTTTTGAGTTTTTCGGGGGGACAGTGTGAGGGGAAGCCCTGCACAGTGAATAGAGATGGCATCATAATGGCAGGCTTCGGTCATACAGCGCAGACACAGGATACATTCTGGGCTGTTAATCTGTTTGTTAAATTGAATATCCATGGGACATACCTTGCGGCAAGCGCCGCAATCGGTACATTTCTGTCGGTTTAAGTGCAGTTGAAAAATACTTATTCTGTTGAAAATTCCATAAAAAGCCCCTAAGGGACAGGTGGTTTTACAGAAGGGGCGACTGCTGTAGATACTCCAGATGAGAAAGGAAAACATCCAGAACAGTTTGTTATAAAAAAGGAAGCCAAGTGTGGCGCGAAGATCCGGTTGTAAGATGATCATCGGAATTCCGGCCTCAAGGGTTCCAGCCGGACAGACAAATTTGCAAAACCACGGTTTTCCCATACCCCATTGATCCGTCATGATCAAAGGAAAAAGAATAACGAAACAGAGCAGCATAAAATATTTGATATACCGTAAAAACGGCGCCACCTGAAATTTTCGATGGGTTGGGATTTTATAGAGAATTTCCTGGAGGAGGCCAAAGGGACACAACCATCCGCAGGTGAATCTACCGGTGAGGGAAGCGATAATGCCGATGGTGCCAAAAACATAGGAGCCCAAATAATACGAACCTGTTTCGATGGAAAAACGAACACCCAGTAAGAGTTGTTGAATGGCGCCCAGTGGGCAATAGGTTGTGGAGGCGGGGCATGAGTAACAATTTAAGCCTGGAGAACAGACTATTTTTAAGGGCCCTTGATAGATGTTTTTTGTCCAGGGAAAGAGAATATAGCTGTTGGTGAGAAGGGTGAAAAAGGTCTGTAAAAGTTTTCTTATGAGTTCCATGATCGCTTCATGAAGGAGGAGTGGTTATCATCGTGTTGCCTGTAGTGCGTGCTTAAGGGTCTCGGCAAAAATAAATCATCCCGTCTTGCTTGTCTTTTCGGCCATCTTCTTCGT
>DYSO01000117.1 GCA_020718225.1 Draconibacterium orientale
AGTACGGCTTCTGTTATAACTTCCAGTATCTCTTCATAGGAGAGGATATCGGCATGGTTTAATAATTGTACCCCTTCTGCCGGCATACAATAAACACAGCGTAGATTGCAGCGGTCGGTAACTGAAACACGCAGATAATTTATGGGACGGTTAAAGCGGTCGTACATCTGCGAATTCTCCTTTTTTTATCTCCGTGATTCCGCTCCCGACCGACATCATGGCATTGGCATCGATGTATGCATGGATATGGGCCGACCCGTGATATTCGACAGGGAATATTTCACCTCCGCGAATATTTACCGGGACAAAGGATTTACGATCGGATTTTTTCTTTTTAAAACCGGTTCCGAGAGGAAGATTTAATTTACCCGGGAGGATAGCGGCCCCGGACATTTTCATCAGGAAGGGTTTTACCAATAATTCAAATTGTACAAACGATGATACCGGGTTTCCGGGAAGGCCAAAGATAAAATGGTTTCCTTTTCTGCCAAATACCGTGGGTTTTCCCGGTTGGATGGCAATGCTCTTAAAAAGCAGGTCAATTCCGGCTTCACTCAATATATCAGGCACATAGTCGAACTTTCCCATCGAAACCCCTCCGCTGATTAATAGTATATCGCATGTTGACAAGGCTTCATCGATTGTTTTACGAAGCGATTCAGGATCGTCGGGGGCAATACCCAGATATACCGGGATGGCGGGAATTTCCCTGATCTGGGCTTCGATCTGTGCTGCATTTGAATTTCGGATACAGGATGGGCCCGGTTTTTCATTGGGTTCAACAAGTTCATTGCCGGTGGGGATGATGGCTATGCGGGGCATCTTCGAAACAAGCGGGTTTACGGCCCCCACCGAAGCAAGCACGGCAATCTGAACGGGATGGATCACGGTTCCCCGGTGAAGGACAAGATCACCCGACCGGATATCTTCTGCGCGGTAACAGATGTTGGCAGCGGTATGTGTCCCTGTAAACCGGACGACATCGGGATGGTCCTGCTGTGTATTTTCGATCATAATGACACAATCGGCGCCGGCAGGAACCATGGCCCCGGTCATAATTCCGGAGCATTGGCCCTTGCCAATGGCTTTTTCCGGAATTTTTCCGGCAGGAATGGTTTCTATGATCCGTAATTCGCGCCCTGTTATCAGGGAATGTCCATTTTCGTTTACAGGCAGAATATCTTCCATTCTGCAGGCATATCCATCCACAGCCGATTTGTCAAAAGGAGGCATGTCGATATCCGAAAAGACATCCTGTGCCAGAACCCTGTTCAGGGAGTTCTGAAGTGCAACTGTTTCTGCCTCTATGGGAATGGCATTATCCAGGACAATTCGCAGGGCATCTTCAAAAGAAATCATCGTTGGTGACATTAAAACCGGATTTAATACTTAATAACAGATTAGCGGGCAATATATTTTACAGCAGTTGCTTTGAAATGGGCCCAAATTTCCTTTCCAACGGAGAGGCCCAGTTTCATAACCGATCCCGGGGTGACCAGTGCATGGAGTGTAATCCCGATGTTGATGGTAACCTCGTTCCCATAACGTGAAAGAACAATTTCTGTGACTTTTCCCTGAAAGTTATTTGTCATGCTGGTATCAACCGGATCGTTCGACAATATGATATCCTCTCCGCGGAGAAGGATATATCCTTCACTTCGGGTTTCCTCCGTGACCAGGTTGATTTTCAGGTTGCCGGTTTGGGCCCAGTTCTGTCCCTGTTGTGTATGAAGCGTGACCGGGAAAAAGTTTCGCAGGCCGGCAAAATGAGCGACAAATTCTGACTGTGGGTGCAGCAGTACATTTTCCGGTGAGCCCTCCTGTACCACAGTCCCTTTGTCCATAATGGCAATCCGGGTGCCTAATGAAAGCGCCTCTTCGTAATCGTGGGTTACATGGATCAGGGTATGACCATTGTGGTGTATCGAACGAAGCAATGCCCTGAGTTCCGTTTTCAGCCGGTTATCAAGGGAGGCAAGGGGCTCATCAAGGAGCAATATGCGTGGTTCCTGGACCAATGTGCGGGCAAGGGCAACGCGCTGCAATTCGCCACCAGATAATGAGTAGGGGCGACGGTCGAGGAGATGATCAATGGAGAGTTGCCGGCTCACGGCATCTACGGTTGTTTTTTTTGTTGCGGTTGAAAATTTTCGCCCATGAAGGGCATAAGCAATATTTTCGCGTACTTTCAAATGCGGAAAAACCGCATGATCCTGAAAAACAAGTCCGATCCTGCGATGCTGGATCTTTTCACGGGTGATGTCATGATCATCAAGCAAAATGGCGCCGCTATCGGGCTTAACCAACCCGGCAATGGTTTCCAGTACCATCGATTTTCCGGCGCCCGATTCACCCAGGAGGATAAAATAATCGCCCTGGTTTACCGTGAATGAGACATTTTTCAACGAAAAATCACCAAACTGCTTTGTTATGCCACGGACTGTTAACATTTTCTTCGTTATTTTTTTTCCCTGCCCAGCCATCTCAAAAGGATAAATACCGAAAGCGAAATCAGGATAAAAAGGACAGATACCGGCCTTGCATATTTTAACCCGAAGGCGCCGAACCGTTCATAAATCAGTAC
Source organism: Draconibacterium orientale (assembly GCA_020718225.1). Taxonomy (GTDB): domain Bacteria; phylum Bacteroidota; class Bacteroidia; order Bacteroidales; family FEN-979; genus CAIVAT01. The sequence continues at coordinate 2,585 of DYSO01000117.1, forward strand.
CGGAGTAATCATCGGGTGGTATGCGACCACGATCACTGCTCCGAATTCGCTCATCCCGCGTGCAAACATAAGGATTAACCCCGATAAAATATTCCGCCATGCAAGGGGTAACGAAATTGTAAAGAAAACCCGTGTGGGGCTTGCGCCCAAAGTGAGCGCAGCTTTTTCCAGTCTCACGGGAACCGATGAAAACCCATCGCGGGCGGCATTGATCAGAAACGGAATGCTTACAAAAGCCATGGCAATGGAAATTCCGGCAGGATTTCCTACGAAATTGATGCCGAGCGCCGATCCAATCTGTCCGATGGCCGAATCGCGCGAAACGAAGCCCAGAATAGCGATGCCTGCTGCTGAATGGGGAATCACCACGGGAAGGTCGATGATACCGGTAACCAGTTTTTTTCCACGGAATTCGTATCTTGCAAGAAGATAAGAGAGGGGTATGGCAGCAATGGCAAAAAAGAGGGTCCCCGCAAGAGAAGTCCAAATGGTAAGCCAGATGCTGTTGCGTACCTCTGCCTCACGGGCTGTTTCGAACAAGGTCTCCGGAGTTGTTTTCAGAAACATTCCAAGCAACGGGGCAATGATAAAAAGAAGAATCAGCGCTCCAAAAAAAATAAAAACCAGGTTAATTGTGGTTGTCTGTTTCAATTTATTTAATCATTTTCCACAAAAATATCAGCTACTGCTTTCACGGCCCGGTCGGAGAAATAATCACAGGATGGGAAAATACGAAATTTTCCGCCATCTTCCCCTTCCTGGCAGGGTACCAAAAGAATTTCCTGCTGGTCGTTGCGGTTCATGATTTCACTGAAGGTGAAAACAACGCGGTATCCGTCTTTCCCAACGATAATTACCTTTCCCTGCTTCAGGTAATCCTTGTCAAAGGGGAACTGCTGTTTCAGGAGCTCTTTCAGGTAAGCGCCGGTAAAAGGCTGTGTACTGTGAATTCCCCTTCCTTTTCCATAGAAAATGGTATGGAGGGTTTCCATTTGAATATTTCCGGGAAGGGCAGTAAGTTTTTCAACGACGTTTGAATGATTGTGAACGATAACCTCAGCGGAAACGAGCGGCTTCATCTCCCGGTTGATCAAAAAGGATCGGGGATATGATTTTACGGTAATTTTCACAGGGCTGGAGATGTTCCGCTCCGTGATAAGGTCACCGGCAATGACCAGTTTGCTTTCGGAAGGGAGAGGCCATAAATCTTTCGATTTGCTGGGGACAATGCGCATTACATCGGTGGCAATGATGATGTTGTGCAGGTAATTGGGATAATAGATCTCCCCCCAGCTCAATACCACCTTCTCTCCTTTTGCATTTTCGATCTCAACATAGGTGTCGATGATCGGGGGGAACACCGTTTTGTTGTTTTTCTTCAGGATTCGGTCGTTAAGAATATCGAACAGCGAATAGCCATCGTAACGATAAGCTCCGGTAAAAGCATTCGAGCCATCCTCTTTCAGCAATGTCTCCTTAACGATGACTGGTCTTTTCTTCAATTTTGAGAAGTCAACCATCCCCGGATTTTCAACCTCTCCGGCAATTTCCAGTGGCACAGATGGCAGGATATAGGTCACCTCATTATCGTAGAAGTTGTTGTTACGGTCCGCCTGATCGGGTGTAACTGAGGTGTTTATCATCAGGTTTTCAGGATCATTCATTGCAGTTTTCATGTTCTGTGCATAAACCGGCTGTAAAATTAAGCCGAAAAGTGAAAGGGCAAGCAGGTGTTTCATTGTTCCATTGTTTTTAACTGGTTATCTAAAAATTTACTGTGATTTCGATCTTGATCATGCGGCCGGGATTATGCTGCAAGCGGTCGTCGATATAAATGACATCAAAGATATTGTCAATATTCAGAGCTGCCACGATATGTTTGAAAAAGGTGTGCCATGCCCGGAGGTTAAAGGTGTAGTATGCCGGGTATTTCGATATCTGAAGAACCGGATCAATGCTGTTCTGGTCGTTGATCCACCGTGATCCGATGTACTCCCACATCAGGTTCAGGTTCACAAACCGGTTTTTCCAGGTGGCGCCGGCAGTGATTTTATGCATGGGGACATCGGTAAGGAATTTTCCCGTGAGGTTGCTGTCAATGGCCGGATTGGCAGGTTCGAACCGGGTGATGGTTGAATGGGCATAGGCGTAGTTGGCAAAAAGGGTGAGCCATTTTGCCGGTTCGATATCCAGATCAAGCTCTGCACCGAGGATGTCGACCCTGCTGATATTCTGTTTTTGAAATACCGGGGTGATTTTATATCCCATATTTACAGAATCCCCGGTACTGACATAGTACATAAAATCGTGGCCAATGGCGTAATATAGGGAAGGGGCGATGTGCAGTTTTTTAAAGAGCAGAAGGTCGGCCCCGGTTTCATAGTTATCGAGGGTTTCCGGTTTGAGCGCCGGATTGGAGATTTTAAATCCGTTTCTTTTTTTACCTGTCCGGCAGAGGTCATCGAGGTTCGGGGCCCTGAAACCACGAGCAATGGTAACATAGAGGCGGGTTTCGGGTGTAAAGCGGTACTGGATGGAGAATTTGGGGTCGGCCTGAAACCAGATATGCTGCGGTATCAGCGTATCCTGATAAGGTACCATATATTCAATGGAGTAGGAGGGGTTTTCGATGGTGAAGCTGCCATGGTGAAACACGGCATAATTGAGCCGTAAACCGACATCAATCTGAAGTTGATTATGTGCCAGATGGAGTTCATCCTGAAGATAGATCGCGTAGTTTTCCATCTTCCCGGCATTGGATATCAGGTCGGTGGAGGTGTAATAGATATCTTTTCCATCCACACTGCCCTGCCGGAACTCAAATCCGCCCGAAATCTGCTGGTATTGTCCTGCCTTTGTCTCCGCACCGGCCAGCACACCCTGATCAACCCGGTGCGACTTTACGAGGTACAGGTTGTACTCGCCTTCGCTCATATATTCGTTGATCCGGTTGAAGTATTCATTGAGTGTAAAGAGGTTGACATTCCAGGAGAGGTTCTTGCCGCTGCCCTGATAATCCAACGAAGCCTGCCAGGTGCCATGTCGTTCCCAGGCGCCGTCAACTTCGTAGATTTCCATTCCCCGTCCGCGTTTATCGTTATAGAATCCGGCGTTGACGGAGATGGTGTTTTTTTCGTTGAAACGGTATCCAAGTTTGGCTCCCAGGGAGGCTTCGCGGAGAAAAGTATTGACCGTGAAGGTATCGGCCGGCTCAAGGTATTCGGGGATCTCAGCATTGTAACCGTCACTTTGGTTATAAAAGCCGTTGAGGTCATAGAAAAAACCCCGTGATGGCCGTTTGGGTCCCAGGATGCCGGTCAGCGCATAACGGAAACCGAATGTATTGAAAGTTCCATAACCTGCTGTGGCAGTTCCGCTTATCTTGCCGTCGGGTCGTTTTGTCCGGATGTTAATGACCCCTCCCATGGCGCCACTGCCATAACGGGCGCTTCCTGGTCCTTTTGTGACCTCGATCTTTTCGACGTTGTCGCGGTTGATAAGATTCCAGTTCACCGTTCCTTCGTCGGACTTGTTCAGCGGGATGTTGTCGAGCAAAACCAGCGTTCGGCCCTGGTCATTACCGCTTAATCCACGAAGGGTAACGATCGTGTTGTTGGAGAATATCCCCATCGTGCTGGTAAGGTTGACACCCGAGATATAGTCGAGGACGGCAGTGATGTTTTGTCCCGGATTTTCTGTGATGGCCTGAGCGGTGATGAGGGCCATGCGTTGCGGTACAGACTGGACTGCCTGTTCCGGCCTACTGTCGGTAATCTCCACTTCGGGCGAATCGAAAATTTGAAGGCTGAGTGTGAAATCGAGGATGAGCGATTGTTTATCGTTGAGCTTCACATGTTTCTCCTCGGGAACATAACCCAGAAAAGAGACCTTTATCGTATAGCGTCCGGTATTGCGGAGTTGAAATGTATATCCTCCCGACGCGTCGGTGATGACACCCTGTCCGGTTTCATGAATCACAACATGAGCCCCGGCAAGGGGTTTCCCGTTAAAAGAGCTGGATACGGCGCCTTTGATAAATCCTCCGCCAAACAATACAGATGGCAGCAAGAGGGAGATGAACACAATGAGAAATTTATCGCGCATCTCATTTTTAAATTCCCGCAATCGGATATTAACGGATGGTGAATGGCTGTGAGTAGCTTTTATCGCTGTCGTTGAAACGAACCCGGAGGATATAGTTGCCCGCGGGAGCGCCTGAAAGATTTATATGGCTTTCGGAACCGGGTTGCTGTACTGAATGGATATTTCTGCCTGAGGCATCCAGAATGGTGAGGGATTCCATCGGTTGCGTCGATTTCACCGTGAAGATGCCATTGCTGGGAACCGGATAGATGCTGATTCGGTTGGTATAAACCACTTCGCCAACGCCAAGGCTGCTTATGGCAGTAACGAGGATGTCGTCGATCATGGAGATGCCATCGGGGGTTACAGTCTCTCCGTTGACGCTGGTGTTGGAGTTCATGAGCCAGCGGATATAGATCGAGCCGGTGCCCTGATCGGCAATGGGTACCGGAAGCATGTTAACAACACCGGTGGCCCAATCGTTTGCAAGGGTAATCGTTCCGTTGGGGATATCGATAAAAGTTGTACTGCTCAACCTCCACTGGAGTTTGAAGTCGCGGGGGCCGTCATCGCTTTTCTGTTTCGAGTAAACCTTGAAGTTGCTGTAATTTGGAGCTTTGAATTTTATTGACCAGAAACGAAGGTCCGCCCCATCCTGCCATCCTGCGGTTGCAGCGGCATAGGTTTCCGCACCCTCGGCAAAGTAAACCGTGTTGATGGTTGAGTCGCTGTCGGGGGTGAGTACCAGTTGATATCTCAGGTCGTACCCTTTGTTGGTGGCAGTTCCGAGATTGGCGTTCAGGCTGTCGGCCCCGCTGTTTACCGGGAATCTCCAGCCGGTAATTGTGTCCTGTGCCACAACGGTCAGCATGGCGATAAAAAATGTAAAAAGTAAAAGTTGCTTTTTCATACACATTGGTTTTAAAGGTTTCTGATTATTTTTAGTTTGATATGGTTAAAAAATTGTCTGGGGGATCAACCACCGGGGTGGTTATTGTTGAATTTTCAGTGCAAACTCAATTTTTCCGGCAGGGTCGTGATCGGCGCTAAGTACCTTGATCAGCCCTTTTTTACCGGTAGCGGTGATAAATGGGATCACCTTACCTGCTTCGCCATATTTGAACTTGCGTTTTCCCCACACATCATTGTAGGAGACGATGAGGGTGCTGTCGTTGTGGCATGCATCGAAGGTAGTAACCGGTATCGGATTTCCGTCGATGCTGATATCCCATTTTGTGGATCGCCGGCTTGTCCATTGTTGCATCTGCGGATAGTATGCGAAGATCCCGCCACCCTCTTCGCCGGGGGAGGAGAAGGTAGGAGAGGGGGTCCCCTCATCATCGAAGTAGTAGGTAACGATGTCGATCATGGTTTGGTTGAGCGTGGCAGAGTCGGAAGTCCACACTTTTCCGGTGGAGGGTACCAGAAACTGTCCGTATGTTGTGTTGTTCTGATATCCCATCACCAGTCTCTCAAATTCAAAGATCCCTCCCCATACAGAGTTCGGATCGCGATAGATGGTGATGGCGGTGGTGGCAAAAAGCCTGTTTTTATCCATCACCTGAATGGTCCAACGGGCGGTATCTTCAACGCTCTGGTAAAAAGTCTTATTGAGGTTGAATCCCGGGGAGTTCATCCCCGAATCAAGAACAACTTTCACACCTCCTCCGGGCATTGCTTTTTTGATGACAAGGTTGGTGATGTTTTCACCGGATGCGGTAGCGGTGATGCCCAGTGTGATCGGTGCGCCGACAAGGACAACTGCCCCGCCGGGAGTGTATTCGCTGCCTGTTTTCAGTGAGACAACGAGAGGTTGTGTATTTTCCTCTTTTTTACAGCCTGTGAACAACAGCAGAAGTGCAATGGCGCAAATGACGGGTGAAATGTTGAATATTTTCATGGATACAAAAGTTTGGGTGAGTGGGTTAATCTTTTTTCACAAATTTTTTCAGTTCGGGAGGTATTTTATTCCAGTTTGGGGTGGTTAAAGGAATTACAGAGGGCTGACCGTTTCTCTCCATGATGGCCATCCCTTTATCGCGGGTCAGCAGAAACTCCGTGAAGGCAATGGCGGCCTTTTTGTTGGGGGCATCGCGCAGAACGGTTACCCCATATACCATTGGTTCACCTTTGATGGTCTCCTTTTTACCAGGTTCCTTTCCGTTGATTTCGGTGGAAACGGTAGCATAATGTTTTGCAAATGCAGGATTTTTCAGGTTAATCTCATCGGGCAGGATGACATAGTTAAGCTGGTGTTGAATGGCCACCGACCGGTATAGGAAAATATAGTCGATGCTGCCCGATTCGAGCAGCGCGATCAGGTCAACCTCCTTTGGGCGCATGTAATTCCGGTCCTTTGCCATTATACGGCCAGCCAGACCGGGCTTCCGGTAGTATTGCCCTGCTAATTTGAGCGAGAGCACCGAGCGGTAACCGCATGGGTCGGAGTTGGGATCGGCCCGGACGAATGCAACATCGTTTTTCATCAGGATGTCGAACCAGTTTTTATCGCTGATATCTTTCGAATAGCGCGATTTTTCGTTATATACTATTGAAAGCTCATTGCTTACAAAGCGGATGTTCCAGTCGGCATATTTCGGGATCAGCATGTTGTCGATCACGGTGTAATCTGCAGAAGCCATAATGTCGCAGGGCCGGTTCAGATCGGTGATCTTTCGCGCCGATGCTATACTTCCTGCCGATTCCATCAAGATGTTGACATCAGGATGAACGCTGTTAAAAGCTCTTGCGACCTCCTTCATGGGTACCGATAAACTCCCTGCATGAAAGATGATCAGATCGCCAGTCAACCGGCTGTCATCTATTTGTGCAAATAACGCCGTCAACGAAAACAAAAAAAACATCAAAAAAATAAAAAATCCCCGCATAAATTTATGTAAATGATGTATAAAAAACCCCCACCTCCATCCCTTTAACTATTGTTTTATCCACTTTCATCTAACTAAATGATAACTTGTTGAATTTAAGTTAGTTTTCGTTTGCGTTATTTTTTAATAATGTTGGTCTATTAACTATTAATCGTTAATTATTAATTGTTAATTGTCAATTATGAGCATACTCCGAAAAGGCAAAACAAACAATGGTATGCTATTTATCATATCATCTTTTATTGTACCCCACCCCCGGCCCCCTTCCCCGAAAATGGAGGGGAGGTGTGTTCTAATCTCTTTCGGGGTTAGTTCCCCGCCGCTTGCGGCGAATAGAAATAAT
>DYSO01000118.1 GCA_020718225.1 Draconibacterium orientale
GAGTTTGTTTGTACTTTACTTGTTATTTGTATTTTATTTGTTATTTGTATTTTGAAATTTGTTATTTGAAATTTGTTATTTGAATTTTATTTGTTATTTGTTATTTGTATTTTGAGATTTGTTATTTGTTTGGTTATGGCTTGTCCACGTTAAGACTTTCATATAGTTGAGCGCGCTTCCTGCTTTGAACCATTCAATCTGCAAGGCGCTGTAACTGTGATTCAGGATAATTTCTTCCTTTAATCCATCGATGTGATAAAGAACCAACAACAATGGCTCTCCAGGCTGAAAAGTTTTTAATCCGGTTAAAGCCAACACATCATCTTCCCTGATTTTCATGTAGTCGTCAGGAGAAGAAAATGTTAAGGCCAACATTCCCTGCTTTTTCAGATTGGTTTCATGGATGCGGGCAAATGATTTTACGAGAACAACCCGAACGCCGAGATGACGTGGTTCCATGGCCGCGTGTTCGCGGGAAGAACCTTCGCCATAGTTTTCATCACCCACGATGATGGTGGGTATCCCCTTTGATTTATAATATCTTGCTGTATTTGAAACACCACTATATTCATCGGTTTCGATGTTTTTTACGGCATTGGTCTTATCATTAAAGAAATTGACAGCTCCCATGAGCAGGTTGTCCGAAATATTATCGAGATGTCCGCGGTATTTCAGCCAGCGCCCTGCCATTGAAATGTGATCGGTGGTACACTTTCCCTTTGCCTTGATGAGCAGGCGCATGGCCTGGATATCTTTTCCATCCCAGGCGTCAAAAGGTTCAAGCAACTGCAACCGGTCAGAGGCAGGATTGATCCCAACCTCAACAGCAGAATTATTTTCAGGCGGGGCAAGATAACCGGCATCTTTCACTTCAAAACCATGAACCGGAAGTTCAACCCCTTGGGGTTCATCAAGTTTTACCATCTGTCCCGATTCGTTGACAAGGGAATCTGTTAACGGATTAAAAGTGAGGGTTCCCGCAAGGGTCAAAGCCGTCACGATCTCGGGTGAAGCAATAAAACTATGGGTACCGGCATTGCCGTCATTGCGATTTGCAAAATTGCGGTTGAATGAATTCAGGATGGAGTTTTTACGGTCAGGGTTATCCATCCTGCGCGACCACTGCCCGATACAGGGGCCACAGGCATTGGCCATGACGACCCCGCCGATGCCATTGAAAACCTCTAAAAGACCATCACGGTCACAGGTATAACGAATCTGCTCAGAACCCGGAGTAACAATAAACTCCGACTTTACTTTGAGATTTTTAATGGTGGCCTGCTTTGCCACAGATGCTGCACGGGAAATATCCTCATAAGATGAATTGGTACAGGAGCCGATCAACCCGACTTCCAGTGTCTCCGGATATTGATTGTCCTTTATAAAAGCCTTAAATTCTGAGATCGGGTGGGCCACATCCGGCGAAAAGGGACCATTGATATAAGGTTCTATCTCTGACAGGTCAATCCGGATAAACTGATCATAATAAAACTCAGGGTTCATCCTGACCTTTGCATCCGGAGTAAGCAAACCGGAATAAGCTCCTGCCAGAGCAGCAATCTCTTTTCGACCGGTAGCCTCAAGATAGATTTTCATTTTTGCATCGTATGGAAACAACGAACAGGTAGCTCCTATTTCCGCGCCCATATTGCAAATAGTCCCTTTTCCGGTAGCCGATAACGACTCAGCGCCTTCGCCAAAATATTCAAGAATAAAACCAGTACCTCCCTTTACAGTAAGAATACCGGCAATTTTCAGGATTACATCTTTGGCAGAGGCCCATCCCGACAATTTCCCGGTAAGCTCAATACCTAAAATCCGGGGCATCTTCAACTCAAGCGGCATTCCTGCCATCACATCCACAGCATCTGCTCCCCCAACGCCAATGGCAACCATTCCAAGCCCCCCGGCATTCGGTGTATGCGAATCCGTGCCAATCATCATCCCTCCGGGAAAAGCATAGTTTTCGAAGATCACCTGGTGTATAATCCCTGCACCCGGTTTCCAAAATCCGATTCCGTATCGGGCCGATACTTTTTCCAGAAAATCATAGACCTCCTTATTTTGAACCAGAGCCATGGTCAAATCCGTTTTTACCCCAAGCCGCGCCTGGATCAGGTGATCACAATGAACGGTTGCCGGGACCGCCGAAACATCCCTCCCTGCAGTCATGAACTGCAATAAGGCCATCTGGGCCGTTGCATCCTGCATGGCAACCCGATCTGGTGAAAAATTTACATAATCATGTGCCCTTTGATATGGTTTTTCAGGGTTTACATCAAACAAATGACCATATAAAATCTTTTCGGTCAGGGTCAATGGCCTCCCCAGCAAGGCCCCGGCATGAGAAGCCCCGGTTGCCAATTTGTTGTATATGCCTTCTATCTCTTTAATTTTAAGCAACATAAAAATAATTTTGAAAACAATCCTAACGATATATTTAGAAGTTTAAATATAATAGTTTTTATCCAAAATAAGGTTATAAATTTATAAAAGTTTTTATTCTGTCGAAAAGTGCCATGGCCGACTTAGAAACCATACTGGAAAACTGGAAGAAACAATCTGAAAACCAAACGGATACAGAAAATTTGGCGGTTCGTGTTTTAACCGAAACAGCATCGGTTTTTAACATGAAAAGGGATCATTTCATTTCCAGGACAACATGGCTTGACTATCTCAATACCACAAAAAAACAGGATTTCTTACATGCACTCGGATCGGATGCATTGCGTGAAAAATGGGCCGAATGGGCATTCCGTATCATTCAAATCTCGAATTACAGCCTTCGCGATATGATGGAACAACGCATAACCGAACATCCCGATCGTATCTTGTTTAAAGAGATGTCATCGCCATATTCTACCGATTGGACCTATGAACAGGTTTTCCGGCATCTGAAGGAAATCGCTGCTTTTTTTTATATAACAACACCCATTCAGCCAAGGGTTGCCATCTATTCGGAAAATTCCATGGAAGGGGCCTGTGCCGATCTCTCCTGTTTGATGTTCAATATTTTTAATACTCCGCTCAACCCGCATTTTAAAATGGAAGCGCTGCTTCCCATCTTTGATCAATTAGAAATCAACATTGCCCTGGCAGATACCGAAGAAAGACTTGCCCTGCTCAAAAAGATCAGGGAAAAAACAATCCTGAAATTTCAAATATATTCATTACAGCCATCGACGGCAAAAACCCGCAACGTTCCATATCTTGTCGAAGAGGGGAAGAAAATTTCGAAGGGGGATATCGAAATAATCCTTGACCGTCGACCCTCCGGACAAAACAACCAGGTAGCCACAACCATGTTCACCTCGGGGAGTACGGGATTGCCCAAAGGGGTCTCTTTCTCTCTGTACAACATCCTCGCCAAACGGTTTGCCAGAGCTGCCGCCTTACCTGAAGTTGGCAATGAAACTTTCCTCAGCTACCTTCCCCTGTACCATACTTTTGGGAGATACCTCGAAATGACCGGCGCTATTTTCTGGAATGGGACTTATGTTTTTGCAGGTAATACTTCGACCGAGACATTGCTTTCCCTTTTCCCAAAAATTAATCCAACCGGTTTTATCAGCATCCCCCTTCGATGGCAGGAATTGTACGAACGATGTCAGGAAACCATCAGTTCTGTTAACAACCCCGATCTCAGGGGACAATTTGTCAGGGAAATCGTTGGTCACCGTTTGCATTGGGGGCTTTCGGCTGCCGGATATCTTGATCCTGTTGTTTTTCAATTCTTTAACCATTATGGAATTCATCTTAACAGTGGATTTGGAATGACTGAAGCAACGGGCGGTATCACCATGACACCTTCCGGCAGATACCGTAATTCTTCAGTTGGCCTCCCATTACCCGGGATATCGACCCGCCTGGGACCCGGTTCCGAACTTGAACTGAGTGGACACTATGTTGCACGGTATTTGGAAGAAGCAGCTCCCGGAGAGATCATTCCTTATCCGGGATCCACGGAAAATGAATACTGGCTGGCAACAGGCGATGTTTTTCAAATATCGGAAGATGGTTATTACGAAATCATTGACAGGGTTAAGGATATATATAAAAACAATCGTGGACAAACGGTTGCCCCTCAGATAATCGAAAAAAAATTTTATAAAGTCCCCGGTATAAAAAATGTATTTGTCGTCGGAGATAACCGTCCATACAACGTCCTGCTTATCGTTCCCGACCGTGATGATGCTTTATTTAATGCGCTCTCTGAAAACAATCAGACGGAATATTTCCATCAGATTATCATGAAAGCAAACCAGGATGTGGCGCCCTATGAAAGGGTCATCAATTTTACCCTTCTCGCACGCGATTTCTCCAGCAATAAAGGAGAACTGACCCCAAAAAACTCTTTTAACCGGAAAATCATTGAGAGAAATTTCACCGATGTTATCAATAAACTATACCAGAGTAACACCATCCGATACGATGGCAACGGATTCACAATTCAAATTCCGAAATGGTTGTTCCGTGACCTTGGTATCCTGGAAACCGATATCGTTTATCAATCACAACGGTTGAAAAACCTTCGCAACAAGTCGGTACTCAGAATTAAAAAAATCAAAGAGGGCTGGTTCCGCATTGGGCATTTCATTTACCAACTCCCATCAGGGTTGATTGACCTGGGGATTTTTAGCCGCCACCCGAAAATCTGGACCGGAAACCCTGAACTGATCAATTTCTGCCCGGTCAGGGAGGGCTGGGATATCCCCCTTGGGACCATCTCTCCGAACATCTCTTTTGCCGGGTTTAAAGAATCAATAAAACCCCGCTTCCCTGAATTGCAATCGGTTCGCGACACTGCGCTTATCCAAGCCAATAAATTGCTGTTCAGTATCTTTTTCGATGACCCTCCTGATGCCTGCCAATCCCTTGAAACATTGGGAAACCTCTTTGGGAATGTTGAACAAAGGCTGGCCATGACCTTGCAACACCGGTTGGAAGCCCTGGCTTATCATCCGTCGGAAGAGATCCGTTGCATGGCTTACCGCTTGATCCTGCTCAAAGCGCCCCGGCCGGAAGAAATCCCTGCAATGCCACCGTTTATCGAATCAGGCCTCACTTTTCTGAATGAAGCATCCATTCGCGAAATTGCTGCAAGCAATTTTGGCAAACACCGGCTTGATGCACTGAAACAACGGCTCTATTACTACAGGACCAGCCTCCCATGGCCGGCCTCCAAAAAACACAGAAAAGCATTTGAAGACATACTCGGCCTTCTCTTCAATTTTGCAACTTTACACCTGGAATATTATGTCCCTGTGCGCGCCGAATTAGCCCGTTGGATCCTTCACAAACAAGACCCCGGGCTGTCGAAAAAAGCAGAAACCTATTTTTTTCAACTTGCATCTGTTTTCGAAAAAACAATAGAAAACCACTCCAAACCTCACTCCCTTGCATTCTGGAAATCAAAACTGGTTTTCGAACATGGTATCTCTGATATTGAAAAAAAACGGATCACGAAAATTTTTCAGACAACTACCTTTCTCCAGGAAAGTGTCGTTTTGATCTTCAATGAAAAAGAATTCAATCCATCCCTGATTCCCGACCAGGGAATTTGGATATTAAGGCTGCTTGCTTACAAAGAATTCAAACATTACAGGCTTAGCATCAATACCCTTGAAGGGAAACACCTTGATCTTCATATGGTGATGAGCCAAAACCGCTCATACCGTCCCGGTCCCGAAACTTTCTATTGGCTTGCTTCCCTCGCGGGTTTTCCACAGGGCCCGGCAGTGGCTCCTTTACTTGGCAGCAGCCGCCCCAATCTCGGAATACTTACCACCCAATATATCGGAGGACTTACCGCCTGGGATAAAATAAGGGAATTATCGGAGATCCACCGTTCAACAGGAGTGATAAAAGCCAACGTCTGGAGAAAAATCTTTATCAAGTCGTTTGCCGTTATTTTCAAAGCCTGGCATCACAGCGGATTCCAGATTGTACCTGGGGCCATCTCGCCTTCCAATGTTTCCATCCCCGAAATGGATTTCAAAGAGAGCGCTGTGATACTTTCGCTTGCCGGATGGTCAACCTATAAAAACACCCTTTCTCTGGTTGGTCCAATGCTCCAGGATTACTATTGCAAAACATCATCCCTCTATCCCTGGAGCCGGAAACAACTGAATGTTACATGGATTTTCGATGCATGTATCGAAGCGTTGGGCATTGAAGAGGCATCCCGGTTCCTGAAAAGCCTGTATCACGATATCCGTGAACCTTCACCTGTTTGTTTCGACCAAACAGACCTGAAAACAAACCTGGAACAATATCTCCAGACATCCCTGAAAAGATACTACTTGCCGGTTGCCATATTCAGCGCCATCGATCAATATCAGGATTGGTATAAAATGAACCCTCTGACCACGGCAGCAGCCAAAGAACAAACCCTGACAGAATTGATGGAGCTTTACAAACTGGGCAACCTCGGGGAAGTTGCCCGCCTCTATTTTTACCGCCATACCTATTTCGCAGATTCCGATGCCGAAATTCAGGCATCCTTTGACCGTTTGATTGCCCGGATGAACGAAATACCCCATGGGTTGGCCCTTCAATTGATTGAACTGTCTGACCTTCAATCGGCCATCAAAAATAAAAGTGATAAAAATGTTTTTAACCGGATGGTATTTCCCCGTTTGCAAGGCGCCAGCGATGTCGATTTTATGAAAGTTGGCAATCGCTTGCAAGAACACCTGATCGTTCGTTTTCCGTTCCCGGATAAAACGGGAAAACGATATATCCTTCGGGAACCCATTGAACCATGGGAAACCGGCCAACTGTACCAACTTTTTTTTCGCGAAAATTATCCCAGGGAAATTTCCGATAACGACCACCAGCTTATCGTAACAGACGACACGGAAAGAATCATCGGAGGACTTACCTGGCGCTATCTGGAAGAAGAAATTGTGCTGCTTGACGGAATGGTGGTTATCGCTATGCTCCAGGGCAAAGGAATTGCTTCGGGAATGATCGAAAACTTCTTTACCAGCATGGCGGCACGGGGAGTGAAAATTGTAAAAGCCCACTTCCTGTTTGGCAATTACTATCTGAAACATTTCTTTGAAGTCGATAAGCAATGGGGCGCCCTTGTTAAAATATTGAATTAGTGTGAAATTTTTCAGGAAACATTAAACGGGCTATGTATCCCGGAGAGAAACCAATAGCAATATTTCAACAATCCATAAGTTATATGATGTCGCTTTTGTCTTTCAACCGTTTTATTTTAGTTTTTAAATTTTAATATTGATCCCCATGCAAGAAGAAAAAATTCTATTCATAGACGGGAAACTTTCTGTTCCTGATCATCCAGTTATTCCATTTATTATCGGCGACGGCACAGGACCCGATATATGGAATGCAAGCGTGCGTGTTTTTAATGCAGCCGTTGAAAAAGCCTATGACAACCGCCGGAAAATCATCTGGAAAGAGGTTCTTGCCGGCGAAAAAGCTTTTCAGACAACAGGCACATGGTTGCCTCAGGAAACCCTCGATACCATCCGCGAGTATCTTGTTGCTATCAAAGGCCCCCTGACAACCCCGGTGGGTGGGGGAGTCCGGTCACTGAATGTCGCACTGCGCCAAATCCTTGATCTGTACACTTGCCTTCGCCCGGTCCGGTATTTCACCGGCGTTCCTTCTCCGGTGAAACATCCCGAAACAACCGATATGGTGATTTTCCGCGAAAATTCAGAAGATATTTATGCCGGTATCGAATGGCTTCAGGGTACCCCGGAAGCTGAAAAAGTAATCCGTTTTCTTACTCATGAAATGGGAGTAAAAAAAATCCGTTTCCCCGAATCCTCTTCCATTGGCATCAAACCGGTTTCAAAGGAAGGAACCGAACGATTGGTCAGAGCCGCTATCCTATATGCCATTACCCACAAGAAACCATCGGTTACACTGGTCCATAAAGGCAATATCATGAAATTTACAGAAGGCCAGTTTAAACAATGGGGTTATGAACTTGCAGAACGGGAATTCGGAAACCAGACATTCACCTGGAATGAATATGATTCCATCCGGGAATGGCAAGGTGAAAATGCCGCAGAAAACGCACAATACGATGCCATTAAAAATGGGAAGATTATCATTAAAGATATTATAGCCGATGCTTTTTTACAACAAATACTGACACGACCGGCTGAATATTCGGTTATCGCCACCCTAAACCTGAATGGCGACTATATTTCCGATGCATTGGCTGCCATCGTTGGTGGGATCGGAATTGCCCCGGGGGCCAATATCAATTATATGACCGGACATGCGATTTTTGAAGCCACCCATGGCACAGCGCCCAAATACGCAGGTAAAGACCAGGTAAATCCCGGTTCTCTGATTTTATCAGGAATGATGATGTTTGAATATTTAGGTTGGGACGAAGCAGCCACGCTCATTGTAAAAGGGCTGGAAGGGGCCATCCGAAAAAAAAGGGTCACCTACGATTTCGAACGGTTAATGGAAGGCGCCACCAAACTCAAATGCTCAGAATTCGGCACGGAAATCATTGCCAATATGTAAGATGAAAATTCCTCATTTTTCGAATTTCACTTTGCTGAAGAAAAAAACCATCCGTTTGTTATTTCCCGGCAAGGATATGTTTTTTATTTCCTGATAACCATAGGCAAGAAAATAGTCGCCGTACCAGGGAACCATACGCCCTTTCGATTCAGAAAGCAGCTTGTCACCGGGATACCGCAAATCGAGAGTGGCAAATTCAACCTTTTCCACCACCTTTTCCTGATGAATGATTTTTGAGCCGATCTTCCCTTCACTCATATAACAGAGTACCATTTCGTCACCGGAAAAAAAAGCAGTAACCTGTGGGGCTAATTCAAATGAAACAAGATTGCGAATTTCAAGTACATTCTCCCAAACAAGCTTTCCATCCGGATCGAATGCAGTCACTATGGCATTAAGATAACGGTATCCGTCGAAAACAGAATAGCTGTTGGAATAAGGCCGGCCGTAATAATCGAATTCTGAAAAGTTTTCGGTATGGTATTGTGGTGAATAGGTTTCACTGATCAAAATAAGCTCCCCCTTCCATGGAATGACCTTATGCATCAACATCGGAACTCCGATTGAAAACGCTTGGATATCTTTATTCTTTTTTGAAGCCTTTTTCTTAAGATTTAGCATCTCCTTCTCATTGATCAGAGAACCAGCATTTTTCAATTCCAGTAAATTGTGAAAGATGACCGGTCGCATCGAATTTTTGACAACAGGAACTGAAAACAACCCGTTTAATTCTTCAGTGGTTCCTTTGGTTTCATGACTTGTATTCCCCTGCTCTCCATAACTTCCAACAATCATTCCACTTCCCGGACTGGTTTCATAATATTGAAAATTGGTGAGCCTTATCACGGGGTTGTTGGTTTGAATAGCCATTTCGTTCCTGATTTTTCCGGTGGAATCGTAACAGACGAGAAAATATTCCATGGCTTTTTTTGAGACCCTGCGGCTTACAATGGCCGAAACATTATCTCCCGTGCTATCAGGGCGGATCCATTCGATATTGATGGCTTTTCCCATTCCTGCGGGAAAGATTTTCAGCGCCCCTGAACGTAAACGAAGGTGTCCGATTTGTCCGACAACTTCTTTGATATTGATGCCAAACCATGCATGGTCTTTCTGTATGCCAAATGCGTCAATTTGCCCGTTTTCTGGTAACATTCCGGTGTTAAGGATCAATGTTTCGACACGGAGATCAATCCGGAGAATTCCAAAACGTACTCCTTCCGAACGGGATTTACCGGTTTGAACAAATACCAATGCCAGCGTGTCATCAAATAATTGAAAGGTCTGGTAATTAAGGTCATTCGGAAGTGGAA
>DYSO01000253.1 GCA_020718225.1 Draconibacterium orientale
TTAGACTCGACTCATTATTTATTCATTATCTTTGTGCCATACTTTTAAAACCGAAAATTATGAGCATGTTTTGTAATCAATGTCAGGAGACAGCCAAAAACACAGGCTGTACAATCAATGGAGTTTGCGGTAAAAACGAGGCTACGGCAAATCTTCAGGATCTTTTGGTATATGCCTGTCAGGGGCTTTCATTTGTAACCATGGAAGCGCGAAAGCAGGGCATCGACACCAATGCAGAGAGCAAACACATTTCCAATTGCTTGTTTATCACCATCACAAATGCCAATTTCGATACTGATTCTATTATTCAGGCAATTAAAGATTGTAATGCCCATCGCGACAACCTGAAAGGGAAAATCAAAATTAGCGAAAACCACGATTTTCTGTCCTGGAAGGCATCAACGGATGAAGCATTCTCTGAAAAAGCAAAACATGTGGGTACATCAACCTACGATTCCGACGAAGATATCCGTTCCCTCAAACAATATGTTCTGTTTGGGGTCAAAGGAGTGGCTGCCTATGCCGAACATGCCTTTAACCTGGGCTATGAACAGAAGGATATTTACAATTTCATAGAAGAATCGCTGGTGATGATAACCAGGCCCATGGATTTAAACAGCATGCTGGAATGGGTCATGCGTACTGGTGAATATGGCGTTAAGGTAATGGCGCTTCTCGATAAGGCAAATACTTCAACCTATGGCAACCCGGAAATTTCAAAAGTCAACATTGGGGTTGGTAAAAATCCAGGAATCCTGGTCAGCGGGCATGATCTCAGGGATCTGGAGCAATTGCTGATTCAAACGGAAGGGACAGGGATTGACATTTACACCCATTCGGAAATGTTACCATCGCATGCCTATCCCAATCTGAAAAAACACAAGCATCTTGTCGGTAATTATGGAGGCGCCTGGCATCGTCAACTTGAAGAATTTGAAACATTTAACGGGCCTGTTCTTTTTACCACAAACTGTTTGGTGCCCCCCAAAAAATCAGCAACTTATAACAACAGGGTTTTTACCACAGGCGCCACGGGAATGCCAGGGTGGAAGCGCATTGAGAAAAAACTGTCAAACGGTCATAAAGACTTCTCTGATATCATTGCATTGGCAAAAAAATGTCAACCGCCCGCAGAAATTGAAAAAGGGGAAATTACCATTGGATTTGCACACAGCCAGGTATTGGCATTGGCCGATAAAATTCTGGAAGCGGTCAATTCCGGCGCCATTAAAAAATTGGTCGTCATGTCGGGATGCGATGCACGCCAGAAAAGCCGGGAATATTATACGGAATTTGCAAGACAACTTCCAAAGGATACGGTAATCCTAACCTCCGGTTGCGCAAAATACCGTTACAATAAATTGGCCCTGGGCGACATCAATGGCATTCCACGGGTTCTCGACGCCGGGCAGTGCAACGACTCGTATTCCTGGGCTCTTGTTGCCCTGAAACTTAAAGAAGTCCTGAACCTGGATGATATAAATAAACTACCCATCGTTTTCAACATTGCCTGGTATGAACAAAAAGCAATCATTGTCCATCTTGCTTTGCTTTATCTCGGTATCAAAAATACCCATATCGGTCCGACATTGCCCGGGTTTATGACACCCAATGTTTTGAAAGTTGTTCAGGAAAAATTTGGGGTTCAGACCATCACAAGCGTTGAAGAGGATTTAAAGATCTTTGGGATTAACTGAAAGTTCCCGGGCTAACAACCCGGTT
>DYSO01000254.1 GCA_020718225.1 Draconibacterium orientale
TAACAAGCCGCTTTCATGCCTGGCTATGCCGCCTACAATCCTTACTTTGCACGGTTTGCCAGCGCCGGGGCCAATTCGTCTGTAATTGTTGAAGCTGCTGCCCAACAACCTACCTTCTTTATGGTATGGTTGGGCGATAACGATGTATTGGCTTCAGCCCTGGCCGGAACCGATTTGCTGATAACCCCCGCGGATACCTTTGCCAAATATTATCCAATGGCTACCGGAGCGCTGATTGCTTCCGGTAAAAACCCAAAAGGGGTTGTCGCAACCATTCCGGATGTTACCAGCCTTCCGTTCTTTACTACCATCTCGAAACAACTTCCCTATAACAGTATTAGGCTCAGCGCCGATACGGCACTGCTGCTCAATAAATTGTATACCGGTTATGGCCACCCTGAAATCGTTTGGCATGAGGGTTACAACCCGATGGTCTATTCCAATCCGGATGGGAGTTATTCACAAATGCAGCCAGGCGACCTCTTTTTATTGACTTTACCAACCGATTCGATCAAATGCAGGGGCATGGGTATTGCCGACCCGGTCGCTATCAAACCCTACCCAATTCCCGGGAAATATATCCTCAATGTCACTGAACAGGCCAATATTAAAGCCCAAACCGATCTTTTCAACGGGATTATTACAGCAACTGCTACCGCTCAAAACCTTGCAGTCGCCGACATGAATGCCTATTTAAAATTGTTTGCTCCCGGAATGATATTCGATGGGATAAAGCTGAGCACAACCTTTGTAACCGGAGGATTATTTTCGACCGATGGCATCCATTTAAACCCCCGCGGGAGCTCCATAGCTGCCAATTACTTAATCCAGGCCATCAATGCAAAATATGGAAGTAATATCCCTCAGTCCAATATGACAAACTACCCGGGATTGGTTTTCCCGTAACATCAACTCATATATGATTCACCCTTGAGTTGGTGACCTCTAAAAAACTTTGATAAATACAAAAACCCGCTTTGGCGGGTTTTTGTATTTATATTTTCAACACACAATTGTTATTCTTGTCGTCCAACCTGTCCAACCTGTCCAACCTGTCCACCTGTCCAACCTGTCCACCTGTTCACGCCTTCCGTAAAAATTTCATCATTTTCGAAACAGCCCTTCCCCGGTGACTGATCCCGTTTTTCAAATAGGTAGGCATTTCAGCAAAAGTCTGCAGATGACCCACCGGAAGAAACACCGGATCGTAACCAAACCCATCCCTACCCTTTCGTTCATGAGTAATGACCCCTTCTATCCGACCCTCAAAAAAATGTTCCAGTCCCTGTAAGATCAAACAAACCACACAGCGGAAACGGGCTGTTCGGTTCGATAACCCTGAAAGTTCCCTGAGAATTTTATCAATATTGTCGTCGAAACTACAGCCCTCCCCTGCATATCTTGCCGAAAACACGCCAGGACGCCCATCCAGCGCATCTATTTCAAGTCCTGTATCGTCTGCAAAACAATCCAAACCCGATTTTTCATGGATATACCAGGCTTTTTGGGCCGCATTTCCCTCCAGGGTGTCGCAGGTTTCCGGAATTTCATCCCGGATATTGACATCTTTCAAGCTGAGTATCCTGAATTCATTTCCAATAATATCCTGTACCTCACGAAGTTTGTGCGGGTTGTTGGTGGCGAAGAGAAGATCAGACATGATGATTTACGATATACGATATACGATTTACGATATACGATTTACGATTTACGATTTA
>DYSO01000119.1 GCA_020718225.1 Draconibacterium orientale
CCTGTGACTTATAAAGATATTATAAACTAACTTGCTTATTGTGGATAAGCAGTATTTTTATTTGAGTACAATGACAAATATTGTCAGTAAGGCCCAGCATCCCGATTTTTGCTTTTTCCCATACAATGTCAATGGTATGTGCAAAGGGGCCATGTATACCGTTTTCGACCCAGCCGGACCATTTCGTAAATGGCGTACCAATTTTTCGTTCCGGAATCAGAAAGTGTTAATATATTTGAAGAAAAGATAACGAATGGCGCCAACCCACATAAAATTCATCTTACTCTGGATTGCTTTGCAACCGGGGTTCATATCGCAAGCCCAATCAAAAATAACCGGTGCAATAAATGATTCATCCAGGATGAAAATGCCGGATAATCAATCGCAGATCATCGGGAAGTGTCAGGCCATCCGGTTCTCCGACTCCGTTAAAATTGCAACGCTTGAACGACAAATCAGGGAGTTAAGTTCCTTGGAACAAGCCAGGAAAAAAACATTCAGGAACTCGCCGGAGATTATCAGTTTAACCCCGATTCGCTTATTGTCAGATCCTCAGAAATGACTATCGACCTTTTATACAAAGACCGGATCATCCTGGGGGTAACCGATGATGATGCCACGTGGGAGGGCGCCGATCGTAACTCCCTGGCCATGAAACACAAAGAGAAAATTGTTGCCGCGGTATTAAAATACCAGAAGGAGACCAACTGGAAATCATTACTGATAAAAACCGGAATCGCCATTGCAATCCTAATTCTCCTGGTGGTTTTGATTCACTTTTTAAACAAGCTGTTCCATTGGATCAGGCAAAAAATTGAAACACACGGTGCTTTAAGGCTCAAAGGATTAAATATCAAAAACTACGCATTGCTGGATACAGACAGGGAAATTAAAATCTTTATTGTGTTGACCCGGATCGTGAAATGGATACTGGTACTGGTTGTTGTATATCTTACCCTGCTGTTATTGTTCGGTCTTTTCCCCTGGACCAAACACATCTCCGAAATGCTGCTTGGTTTTTTCCTCAAACCATTGTTAGCGATGATCCGTGCTGTGATTGCCTATTTCCCAAACCTGATTACCATCGTGGTGATTGTATTTGTTTTCCGCATGGCCATGAGGGGAATCCGGTTCCTGAAAATGGAAGTCGAGAATGAATCGCTTGGTTCTTCCGGATCGCTGAGCAATCTTATTGCCGGCCTTGTACTGACCTATATGCGGTCGTTTAAAATCGGTGACCGGGTCAGGATCGGGAGATGTCATTGAAAAAGGGATGTTGGTGACAAGGATCAGAACCCCAAAAAATGAAATTATCTCCATCCCAAACTCCAACGCGCTCAACACCAATCTCATCAATTACAGCAGTGATGCCCACGATCGCGGTCTGATTATTTATGCTACCGTTTCTATCGGCTACGATGCCGAGTGGCGACTGATCCACCAGCTTCTGATCGATGCAGCCAGGGCAACCGATCATATTGAGCGGGAACCTTCCCCTTTTGTACTCCAAACCAGCCTCGATGACTTCTATGTGAGTTATCAGATCAATGGCTATATCAAAAACCCCAACATTCAGGCATCCATCTACTCGCAACTGTACCAAAACATTCAGGATAAATTCAATGAGGCCGGCGTTCAAATCATGTCACCCCATTATGAAGCCGATAAGGAGACCATCGTTATTCCGGAACGGTATCGAAAGCAACAGAAATTGTAGTAAAATAACGATCGTCCTTTCAAACAACATCAACCTGCTTCCCTCATCCGGAACCAAGCTACCGGACATCGGAAAATCACAGGGCACCTTCATCGTATGCCCGCTCTCCGTGAAGGGCCGCGTCGAGGCCCTCTTTCTCTGTTGATTCAGTAACCTTAACAGGAGTGATGTAGTTGATGATGACCAACATGACATAAGTAAATACAAAGGCATACAGGGAAGCTCCTGCAACGGCAAGGAGTTGTTTGCCAAAAAATACGGAACCACCAAAAAACAACCCGTCGGCGCCGGCAATATTTACCGATTTTGATGCAAATAAGCCAAGCAAAATGGTCCCTAAAACACCACCAACACCATGAACGCCCCATACATCGAGTGCATCGTCCCATTTCATCCGGTTTTTAAACCTTACAGCATAGTAGCAAGTCAGCCCTGCGGCTATCCCGATCAAAGGCGACGACCACAACGGAACAAACCCGGCACACGGTGTGATCGTAGCCAAACCGGCAATGGATCCGGTTAAAAGACCAATAAACTTTGGCTTTCGTTCTTTGGTCCATTCAACAAACAACCAGGCAATGGTTGCAAATGAAGCAGCAATATCGGTATTCAGAAAGGCAAGCGATGTTATAAAATCGACAGCAACTTCACTTCCTGCATTAAACCCATACCATCCAAACCAAAGAAGCCCACTGCCAATGGCAACCAACGGAATGCTGTTGGGCGTGGAGTTTTTTTCAACCCGCGCACCAACATAAATCACAGATGCCAGCGCCGCAAAACCAGCAGTGGCATGAACCACAATACCTCCCGCAAAGTCGAGTACACCCCATTGTGCAAGGAGCCCGCCTCCCCATACCATATGAACAAATGGATAGTAGACCAGAATTTGCCAAACCGTCAGAAACAGAAAATAGGCCTTGAAGTTGACGCGATTGACAAAAGCGCCGGTAATCAGCGCCGGAGTGATAATGGCAAACATCATCTGGTAAGCGACAAAAACAAGCTCGGGAATTTTACCATTGGAATACATGGAGTCAATCCCAATTCCCTGAAGAAATGCCTTGTCCAGGTTCCCGATAATACCACCCTCTCCTCCACTGAAACAGAGCGAATAGCCAAATATCACCCAAAGTACCGTTGTCCATCCCTGCGATACAAAACTTTGTATCATGATGCCAAGAATGTTTCTTTTTGTGGCAAGCCCTCCATAAAAAAGCGCCAGGCCGGGGGTCATCAGCATGACCAGGCTGCAGGCCAGCAGCATAAAACCAGTCGATCCAGTGTCTAACATAATTGCATTTTTTTAATTGAACCTGAAAAAAGTTTCTGCCATCAAAGCGAAAATCCAAAAACAATGTAAAATTTATTCTGCAACGGATTGGCAATCAACGATGCCTGGATAGGGATAGAATAACTCCCCGTAACCGGAATGGCCCTGGCGACCTTGATGCCGACATTGGTCAGGCCGGCAGCGCTATTTGCATAATAGCCTGTCTCGTTCAGTCCGGTGTCGGGATTGTTTATTGTTCCTCCGACAAAGGCATTAAAATCAAACCCTTTGATGTGTTTTTTAAATCCCAGTTCGATATAGGTCGAGTATTGAATGCCATTTTCCACAAAAGTGGTGTCGTTTACTTTCTTCATCCGCCGGGCATCGTTGCCATAAAAATTTGTTGCTACCAGGAGCGTAAATGGAAACTTTGCCGTTCCGTTAAACATAATCAACCCTTCAAAGACATGACCGGTACTGTCACTGGTATAACAGAAGTAGTCGTTGCGCTTTCCGGTATAGAGGTCGGGAAAGAAATAATCGGTAACCATCAGGGTGACCAGCCCTTTAAAAGTATAACTGACAAAGAGATCGGCTTCCTGGTTTGCGGTTGGGCCGAAAGTATAAGCCCCCCATGCCCCGATTGAAAACTGATGGTTGGAATTTCCAATGTTGAGTTTCAACGTCGGCTGAATACTTGGTCCCGAACCTCCCAGGTTAAGTCCACGCCAGAGATATCGGCTCATGAAGTCGGAACCGATTTGAAAGTCGGCCGACCACTTTGTCGAGTCCTGGGAATAGGTACTTCCCGCGAAAAACAGCAACAGGGCTGACAATACAATAGAGAATCCTTTCATACGCATTTTTCTTTTTGAATATGCAAATGAAAGACTCCCTGATAACCCGGGAAATAGCAGAAATTCGGATTTTTAACTACGTGAAACCCTTAGAGTTCAGCCAGATTGTTGCGGATGGCAAATTTCACCAAATCAACGGTGCTGCGAAAATTGTACTTCTGCATGATGTTGTTTTTGTGTGTTTCGACCGTTCTGACGCTGATGTTTAGTTTTTCGGAAATCTCCTGATTTGACATTCCTTCAGCATAGAGACGAAGAATTTCACTTTCGCGGGAAGTGAGGGTGTGCTGTTTCGATACAGCATCAGGAATGGGGGCCTTTTTTACTGAATGTGAATAGATTCTGGAGATGACCTGGGCAATGCTGTCGCTGAAATAGGGGCGCCCCTTGCTGATGGTCCGGATGGCTTTAAAAAGTTCGGCCTTGGTGGTGTCTTGTTTGGGAAGATACCCTTCTGCCCCTGCCTTGAGTTCATTGAAAATATAATCTTCACTCACATACATGGAAAGGACGAGAATATGAACGGAAGGAAAAAGTTCTTTGATTTTCCGGATCAGGTCGATGCCCGACTTTCCTGAAAGTGAAAGATCGGTAATAACCACATCGGGATTAGATTCTGAAATCAGTTCGATCGCATCAGTATAATCGGGCGCTGAACCGCAAAGAAGCATGTCGTCTGCTTCGTTCAGCATGTTGGTAAGTCCGTCGCGTATGATCTGATGGTCGTCGACCAGGAGGATTCTGATGGGCTGTGTCATGGTTGGTTGGGAATTTTCACCCGGATCGTGGTCCCCTTCCCGGGTTCTGATTCAATGGAAAAGCTCCCGCCTAAAAGGGCTGTCCGGTCCCTCATGTTCGACAGTCCATTGCCTTTCGATGCATAGGCAGGGACAAATCCGGCGCCGTTATCCTCAATAATCAGAATCAGAGAATCCCGGGTTTCGATTAATTGCACGGAAAGGCTCTTTGCATGCGCGTGCTTGATTGCGTTTTGAATTCCCTCCTGGGCAATTCTGAAGAGGTATATGGCTGTATTCCCGGAAGGGATTGCCGTAATTCCGGCGCCGTAATCAATCTCAATACCTGTTTGATGTCCCGTTTCGTAACACAGATTTCTCAACGCGGTTTCCAGTCCCAGCTCGTCCAATGCTGCAGGCATCAGATCGTTGGATATTCTGCGAAGTTCCTCCACAATGGAATAGAGGCCTCCTTTGGTCTCCTGCATGGTTTTCAAAAGACAGGCGTGATCATCGTCGTTGCAGTTTTCGATCTGCAATTTGGCGCCCACCAGTTTCTGGCCCAACCCGTCGTGAAGTTCTCGTGAGATACGCCGGCGTTCCATCTCCTGTCCATCATACAGCGCCTGAATTCTTTTTCCGCGTTCTTCCTTCAACTGGTCCGACATGGTATTAAATGTTTCAGCAAGTAAACCAATTTCATCTTGTGATCCGATTTGTACTTTGTTGTTAAAATCCCCTTTTCCCAACAGTGCTGCTGCCTTTTTCAAACGAATAATGGGTTGGGTGACCATTTTTGTTATCACTTTGGCAAATCCAAGGATAAAAATAGAAATAACCAGTGATACAAGTAAGATGTCGTTCCGGAGACCGGCCACAGGTACCATGGCCTCTTCGTAATCGATTTCAGCCATCACAACCCAGTTTAAACCCGGGATGATCACAGGGGCATACGCGCTGAAAACCCGAACACCCCGATAATCAATGGTAATATCAGCTCCGGTTTCCCCTGCTAATCCACGCTTTACCGTTTCTGACCGGACAGGTACACGAAGCAGTGATCCTTTGATAAACCGGGAAGCGCTTCGCATCAGAAAATCGCTGCCCACAAGGTATGCCTCCCCTGAATTACCCAACCCAATCCTGCTGTTGTCGTTCAACATAATCCGGTTGATTTCTGTGACCGGGATCTCCAAAATTACAACGGATGGTACTTTTGTCAGCATGTTACAACCGATCAGACATACCGGAATAGAATCGGATTCGGACCGGTAAAAAAGATCGGAAACAACCACCCGCTCTGTATTGCGTAACCCGGCGGTCATCTTTTCTATATGCTGACGCAGGTTCCTGGGGATGAATGGATGAATAACCGAATCGCAGACTACAATTTGATATTGCCCCGGATTTTGCTGAGCGTTAAGCGCCATGTAAAGGTTCGTAAACCCGTATGCAATAAAATAACTTCGCAGGTAACCGATATCGCGACTGTCAATGAAATGCTCCCTGAGAATTTCGTTGTTTGCCAGATTTTTCAGGTTCTTTATCTTCTCGGAAAAAAAATATTCCAATTGTTGCTTTTTCACGGCCCTGACAGAGATTAGTTGATCGACCGTCCGGCGCATGATTGCTCTTTTTGCAGAATAGAAAGAGTACGTCCCTATAATGGTGACCGTTGATAATCCGACAAGTAAAAACAACAGGAGCAATTTGGTCGTAATGGAGTGAGCCGGAAACTTCATGGCGCCATTCATTATACCAACCCGTCCCTGATCAACTGTTCGGCGTGGTCAATAAGGGTATCCTTCAGTGCATGGTATTTTACACCCAGTTTGATACTTCTGGTATTATCGAAATTATATTCAATGCCGTAATTGAGGTTCAGGAATTTCCACGAAAACCCCATCAGGGGGCCTACCAGGTACAACAGAATTTTTGGTATGGTCGACCTGGGAATAGGCCGTTTGGGGAAATGGTCCCTGAGTATCCGTGCCATTCCCAAAATCGAAACGCCATGCCCCACACAGATGTAACGGCCCGCGGCCTCCTGCTGCGTTGCTGCCAGGATATGCGCCTTAGCCACGTCCCTTACATCGACAACCCCGAACCAGAGATCCGGCGCCCCGGTCCTGTACTTGCCGTTGATCAGTGATTGCATGGTGTTGATGCTGGTCGAATCGACCCTTTTTGATAAAGAAGGCCCCATGACAAAACCTGGGGCAATGGTGACCAGTTCCCATTGCTGCTGGCTTTCTGCAATCTTCCATGCCTCTTTCTCGGCCAGCGTTTTGGAATATTGATAGGGATTGTACTGAGCATTGCTGGTGGTATTCCACATGGTTTCATCAAACATGTTTTTCTTTGCCCTGTAAATGTCAACCGCGTCGCTGTAAATCGCCGCCACGCTACTGGTCACCACGATCCGTTTGATCTGCGGAAATTCACCGGCCAGCGTCAGGACGTTGCGGGTGCCTTCAAGGGCGGGACCGATCAACTCCTTTTGCGGATCCTTGATCCTTGTGATGAAAAAGGGTGATGCGGTATGCAGAATTGTAGTACAACCCTCCATCGCTTTCCGGAAACTCTCCTTCCGGAGCAAATCGGCTTCAAATAAAGTTAAATGGTCCGGATATTTCTTCTTCAGGTCAAGCAAATGGCTGATCTTTTTTGTATCGGACAAACTTCTTACGGTGCCATGGACCGTCTGCCCCTGCCTGAGAAGAAAATTTACAATCCACGATGCGATGTAACCGGATGCACCGGTTACCAGATATTTTTCTGTCATAAATTCAATTTAAGGATATCAACATTTTTATTAACCGCTGCCAGATCCTGATGCGGATTTTTTTAAAAAGTCAGGGGCTGACCCAGGAAGAATAAACGAAATTTGCAGGAAAAAATTACATCAGGAATCACTCCTGCTTCAGATCATTGTTTAATGTTACTTCGTTTCCCCATCCAGGAATCAATGCCAGAGCCCGAAAATCAATCCACTTTAATGGATAACTCAATTCTGATAACTTCTTATCATTGGCAAAGAGCCAATCCATTATTGCTAACAAAATAAATCAGAAAAGATGAAAAGAATTTTAACGTTTGTTTTTCTCTTAACCGCATTTACTTGGTTAGCCAGTGCAAAACAGGTTGAAGAGCGTACTGCCGGAAAAGTCGCCGGTAATTTCTTTGCAAGCCAGCCTGGCATGAACCAACTCAAGGCCCTGCCAACACCGCAATTGGTGTGTACTTCGAACGATCTGGGAACAAATCAGGATGCCGGAACAAACGCAGTCCCGGCCTTTTATGTTTACAATTTTACAGGAAGCCCCGGGTTTGTCATCGTTGCCGGCGATGATATTGTCACCCCCATATTGGGTTACTCAACAGAAGGATATTTCTCGATGGCCAACATAGCTCCGGCAGCAGCATCCTTTTTATGGAGTTATGAAGAACAGATAACAAGTGCGGTAGCCCAAAAACTCCGGGCTACTCCTGAAATTGAATCGGCCTGGATTGAATACCAAACCACAACAAGTGGTTCAAACCAGTCAGGCAAAGGTGTGAAGGCAGTGGAACCCCTGATCAAATTATATTGGAATCAGTCCCCTCATTATAACAAGCTATGTCCCGAAAATAAAAAGCCCGACGAGCTTACCCTCACTGGATGTGTTGCAACAGCCATGGCCATGGTGATGAAATATCACAATTATCCTAAGAAAGGAACCGGCTCCGCGTCCGACAAAACAAAGAGATACGGCACGCTTTCTGCCAATTTCGGCAGGGAAGATTATGCGTGGAGTATGATGCCGGACAGTTTGCATGACGACAGCGACACGGCCGCTATTAATGCCGTTTCAACCCTTATGTATCATTGCGGGATTGCCGTTGAAATGCAATATGGAATTGCCGATAGTGGAGGAAGCTCTGCCTATGTAATCGATTATGGGACGAAAAACAGGTGTACGGAAAATGCCCTGAAAAATTATTTTGGTTACGACCCTGCCCTGCGGGGACTCAGCAGGCATAATTATACAGATACAGAGTGGACCGATTTTTTAAAAGAAGACCTGGATGCCAGACTTCCCGTGCTCTATGCGGCTCAGGATCCGAGCCCCAAGGGTGGCGGCCACGCATTTATATGCGATGGTTATGATAATAATGGAAAGTTTCATATCAACTGGGGATGGGGAGGTGCCGATAACGGCTACTTCGAGATCAACTCACTCAACCCTCCAGGTTCCAGGTATATCTGTGGGCACGAAATGATAAAGGGGGGCCCGCCCCATGCCCGGCCAGGGAAAATATTTTAATCTCAACCTCAGCGCCCCGGTCACGCTGCTGTCGGATATCATTCAATACGAAGATTCCATCTCCATAAGCGCCAGCATCCGTAACAACGGCAAGGCCGATTTTACAGGTAGCCTTGGGGCGGTCATTTTCGACAGCAACGAGGTGCGTATTGGTTTTGTTGAGATCATAAATCCTATTACGATATGGGCCGGGGAAAACGCTGAATATATTACCTTCAAAAACAGTGGTCTGCCAGAAATGCTGCCCGGTAAATACATGATCGGTATTATGTATAGTTATGTTGGCGATGACTGGATGGAGGTAAACGACACCCTGCAATATGTCAACTTTCCCGTGATGGAGGTCATCAATCCCGATGTCATCGAAATTGCTTCTGCAATGACGGTATTGCCAGAAATACTTACAGAGGGCCAGGCTGCCACCGTGAAACTGGCGATCAGAAACAATGGAAGTGCAGATTATTCAGGAATGCTGAACCTTGCAATCCATGATGCTGACGGTAATTTTCTCTATTCAATTGCACAAAAGGAAAATTTCACCCTCCCGGCAGGATCTGCCTCCGGGGAGCTCACTTTCAGCGCGAACAGGATCCCTGTTTCGGCCGGAAGTTACATGATCGCCTTGTGGTATAAACATCCGGCTAATGCCGAATTCGAATTGGTCGGGTCTTCAGGTTTTCAAAACCCGGTTAGGCTACAGGTCAATGCCAGTCCACTTGTGGCCGACCGTTACGAACCCAACGACTCAGTGCAAATAAGTTCAGTATTACCGCTATCTTTTTCAGGAAATAGTGCAAAAATATTAATGAGTCGAGTCTAAAAAGGACAACCACAAAATTAGGGGATAAATTGGCAAAA
>DYSO01000120.1 GCA_020718225.1 Draconibacterium orientale
TCACCCCCAACCCCCTCTCCCGCAAGCGGGAGAGGGGGGGGGGGGGGAGGGGGAACGGGTTCGCCGCGCATGATCGGATCCGAACCGGTTTCCCGTCGCTGGATTGAATAATCAATGAGCAATTGCCTGAAATATTGTATTTTACCGGCATGGCGCTGGGTAGCTGAGGCACCGTGTAACCGCATAAAATAGGTGCATTGGTTCAAAACAGCAATTTTATATTTTTCCAGCAACCGAAGCCACAAATCATTATCCTCAGAAACTGTAAATTCAGTCCGGTATTTCCCCAGCCTGACCACTTCTTCTCTCCGGTAACAGGCTGTTCCATGAACCACCGGGCTGGAGCTATGGATGTTGAAGTGGTTGAAACCGAGATCGACCATGGTCTTTCCCTGAAAGAATGCGTTGTTGGGGACACAGTATTTCCATGCGATTTTTCCGCGGGAAGTCATAAAGGCTTCCTGGTTACAAACCATCACATATTCCGGATGACTTTCCAGGAAATTGATTTGTATCAAGAAGGAATCAGGGGTTGAAATGTCGTCGGCATCATGGCGCCTGACATATTTACCTTTTGCAATGTCAAGCCCATTGTTTAGTGACCGGGCTACTCCTTGGTTTTTTTGTTGTATTGAAACGATCCTCGGGTCTTTGTATTGATCGATGATCATTTGGGTATCGTCGACTGATCCGTCATTGACAATGATCAATTCAAAATCGCGGAAGGTTTGCGCCAGAATACTGTCAATGGCTGGCCTTAAATAATCCCGGCCATTGTAAACCGGCATCAGGACGCTCAATGTGGGACCGGGTTGCATAGCCATTTTTTATTTGAAGTTCCATGAGGACTGTAATACGGTTTTTGCCCTTTTATCAAAAGGATAAGGTCTGTGTATAAAGGCTTCACCTTGTTTGATGGTAAAACGGATACAATTTTCAATATAATCGAAAGTGCCGTAGGAATTTCCAAGCCACAACGAGATGTAATAGGTTCCCGGGGAGAAACAGATATTCTTGACCGTAACAGCAACACTTGTTGTATCGCTTTTTGAAATGTTTTTTATTTCGAAATGGTCATCGGAGTTGGTGATATGGCCGATAAACTCGTTGGAATCGTTCCGGATATCCAGTGTCATATCACAGAAATCGATTTTTTCGTTGGCCCTGGCGGTGGCGGTAATGGTAAAACTATCTCCAAGGAAAACCTCATCTATGGTTTTTCCGTTCATGTTGGCCATTTTATACTCCAGAAACTCAATAACCCTTGTGCCGCTTCTGCGAAGTTCATTTTCATCAACCGACATTAATTTGTAGGCTGAAGTAATATCATGCACTTTCCCTTCCATTTTAAGCATTCCGTTCTGCATCAATACCCCTTTGGTACATAATTGTTCGACCGCGGTGAGGTTATGGCTGACAAAAAGGACAGTCCTGCCGCTGCGTGAAACCGATTGCATCTTTCCGATGGCTTTTTTCTGGAATTCGGCATCCCCTACGGCAAGTACTTCATCCACGATCAGAATTTCTGGTTCGAGGTGGGCTGCCACAGCAAAGGCCAGCCGGACATACATTCCTGAAGAATATCGTTTTACGGGGGTATTTACATATTTTTTTACTCCCGAGAATTCAACGATTTCATCGAATTTTGAATCGATCTCTTTTTTGGTCATACCGAGGATGGCTCCGTTCAGATAGATATTTTCCTTACCGGTGAGTTCCGGGTGAAATCCGGTCCCCACTTCCAGGAGGCTGGCAATCCTTCCTTTGATCTTGATATTTCCAGTGGTAGGGGAGGTGACCCGCGACATCAGTTTGAGCAGGGTTGATTTCCCTGCGCCGTTTTTCCCGACAATACCGAGTACTTCTCCATCGCAGATATCCAGGTTGATATCCTGTAAGGCCCATACATACCGTCCATCGACGGTATCCAGCTTGTTTGAAACGCCAACTTTCATGGTCGGGTCTTCTTTACCCAGTACCCTGGCAAAAATGCGGTTCAGATCATGGCTTAGTGTACCGGTACCGACATTTCCCAGCCTGTATTGTTTGGAAACATTTTCGAGTTTTATGACAACATTCGGCATTTGAATAAATTTTCGAAGGATAAATTGGTCAATACGACAGATAATCAATTAAACGGTGTCCATAAATGTTTTTTCCACTTTATTGAAAATAACGATTCCCACGGCAAGCAGGACGATGGTAAAGCAGAAGCTGTAGAGAATATGCAGATAGTTGATTTGACCAACCCCAAGCAGGGCGGTTTTAAAGGTTTCTACAACGGGTGTCATTGGATTTGCCAGGACCATGAGTTTGTATTTTTCCGGAATTTCAGATAAGGGATAAATTATCGGAGTGGCGTACATCCAGAGGGTTACACCAAAAGTAACAAGGTGTGTCAGGTCGCGGTATTTGGTGGTGAGTGAAGATATGATGATGCCAAATCCCAATCCGAGGCCCGCCATCAGAAGGACCAGAAACGGAATCCATAAAACATGAATGTTTGGGCTGACATCAGCCCCTTTGATCATGAAATAGGCAAGGAAGAGGCACAGGAAAAGAAACTGAATAACAAAACTGACAAGATTTGAGATAACCACCGATATGGGAAGGGCCAGTCTTGGAAAATAGACTTTTCCAAAAATGGATGCATTTTTGATAAAGGTCTGTGACGTGTCGTTCAGACAGGTTGAAAAATAGGTCCAGCCAACGATTCCCGTCATGTAAAAAAGAATTTTAGGAATTCCGTCGGTCGGAATACCGGCAATGTTTCCGAAAATGATGGTAAACATGATGGTTGTCAGCAGGGGTTGGATGATAAACCAGAGGGGGCCCAGGATTGTCTGTTTGAATTTGGAGACAAAATCCCTTTTTACAAAGAGCATGATCAGGTCGCGGTACTGCCATAGTTCGTGAAGGTTAATATCCAACAGGTTTCGTTTGGGCCGCAGTATCATTGTCCATTCATCGGGAAGGATGTTGCCTTGTTCGTTGGTATTGGCTGTATTCATATATTGTTCCTCAGGTTAAGATCATAATGCATATTTTTTAACAAAATCGGCATAAGTACTGATGATTCCCTCTTTTAACGGAATCCGGGGTGTAAACCCGAGTTCGGTCAAACGGGAAACGTCCAGAAGTTTTCGTGCCGTTCCGTCGGGTTTGGTATGGTCGAAAATCAAAGTTCCCCGGAACCCGACCACTTCCTGTATGATGTATGCCAGTTCTTTGATGCTGATGTCTTTACCCCATCCGATGTTGAAAAAATCGTTACCGGTATAATTTTCCATCAGAAAAACAACAGCGGCGGCGAGGTCGTCGACATGCATAAATTCGCGGAGTGGGCTTCCTGACCCCCAGATGGTTACATGGGGCGCATCCGAAACTTTAGCTTCATGAAATTTCCTTATCAATGCAGGTAAAACATGCGAATTTTGAAGATCATAGTTATCGTTGGGGCCATACAGGTTGGTAGGCATGGCCGAGATGTACCTGGTGCCATATTGCAGGTTGTAGTTTTCGCACATTTTTAGTCCGGCAATTTTTGCAATGGCATAGGGCTCATTGGTATATTCCAGTGCGCTTGTCAACAGGTACTCTTCTTTGATGGGTTGCGGGGCGTTTTTTGGATAGATACAGGAGCTGCCTAAAAAAAGAAGTTTTTTTACCTGGGTAAGGTAGGATGTGTGGATTACATTGTTTTGGATGACGAGGTTTTCGTAAAGGAACTGGGCCCTGTAAGTGTTGTTGGCTACGATTCCTCCGACTTTGGCTGCGGCATAAAACACATAATCGGGTTTTTCCTCTTTAAACAATTCGCTGCAGGCGTGGTTGTCCATCAGGTTGATCATGTAATACCGCACGGATTCCAGCTTTTCGGGCACATTGTGGTGATAGGTGCCAATGATATTCTGAAATCCTTGTGCGAGCAGGTTCCGCATGATTGCGCTGCCGACCATTCCGGCGGCGCCAGCGATTAAAATTTTTTCTGTTTTATTCATAGTAGTTTTTTATATCGTAACCACCTTCTTTCAGGTACCTGTCTTTTTTCATTAATAAAAGGTCGCCGGCCATCATATCTTTAACGAGGGATTTCAGGTCATGTTCGGGGACCCAGCCCAGTTTTTGTTTTGCTTTTGTCGGATCGCCGATAAGCAGTTCAACTTCTGTCGGTCTGAAATATCTGGGATCAATGCGTACTACGACCTTGCCTTTCTCCACCTGGTATTCCGGATTGAGACACTCCCTGACGATGCCAGTTTCATGAACTCCTTCCCCTTCAAAATCAACAATGATACCGAGTTCCCCGAATGCCATCCGAACGAAGTCCCGAACCTCGGTGGTCACTCCGGTGGCGATAACAAAATCTTCGGGTGTATCCTGTTGGAGGATGAGATACATGGCTTTCACATAATCTTTGGCATGGCCCCAGTCGCGTTTGGCCGATAAGTTTCCGAGGCGGATGGTATCCTGAAGGCCTAAGGCGATTTTAGCGACAGCCCTGGTTATTTTCCTGGTAACAAAAGTTTCGCCCCGGATCGGAGATTCGTGGTTAAACAGTATTCCGTTGCAGGCAAACATGTTATAGGCTTCCCGGAAGTTGACTACAATCCAGTATCCGTAGAGTTTGGCAACGGCATAAGGGGAGCGGGGATAAAACGGGGTTTTTTCTGTTTGCGGGATTTCCTGTACTTTCCCGTAAAGCTCACTGGTTGAAGCCTGGTAGAATTTGGTTTTGTTTGTCATTTTCAGAAGCCGGATGGCTTCCAGAAGCCGTAAGGTACCCACGGCATCGGCATTGGCGGTATATTCAGCCGTATCGAAACTGACCTGGACATGCGACATGGCAGCAATGTTGTATATTTCGTCGGGCTGTGTTTCCTGGACGATCCGTATCAGGTTTGTTGAATCGGTCATGTCGCCATAATGGAGAAAAAAATTCTTGTTGGCGGCAAAGGGATCCTGATAAAGATGGTCGATCCGGTCGGTATTAAACAGGGATGACCTCCGTTTGACACCATGTACAATGTATCCCAGTTTAAGCAGATATTCCGACAAGTATGCTCCGTCCTGTCCGGTAACTCCAGTAATTAGTGCAACCTTACTCATGGCGATCGTTGGTTTTAGATGATTTGGAATGAATATTAAAACTTTCTGATAATTTCAATAATGGTTTTTCTTGCAGCGACAAACCACCTGAGGATGATAAACCGCTTGGGTTTTTCTTCGTTGTTAAAATTAATTTCGTGAATTTTGATCTTCTGTCTGATATCGGTAAAAACAATAAACAACCGTTTCATTTTATTATCAACAGCTTCGGTCAACGACTTTGAAAATTGTTTTTTTGTAGAATAGTTGTAACGGGTAACAAACAGGGTTACATCAACAAACCGGTTTAATAAAAACGCATCTCCGACGATTCCGATGGGTGGGGTATCCATGATGATGAATTCATAGCGTTTTCGAAGTTCGCTGAAGAGATTTCTGGTTTTTTCCGATTCGATCAATTCGTCCGGATTGGGGGGTACCGGGCCGGAAAGCAAAATATCCAGGTTTTTTGTATAGGTTTTTTGGATTATCTGATCCACCGAAATGTCGTTGATTAAAAAATTGGTAACCCCTTCATTTCTCGTGAGATTGAAGGCTTCGGCTATTTTCGGGCGTTGCAGGTCGAAACCAAGGAGCAAGGTGTGTTTTCCGGCCAGGGCATAGATAGAGGCCAGGTTGATGGCAAGAAAGGTCTTACCTTCATTATTGATAGCTGAGGTGATGGAAATAATCTGCTCCCCTTTTTGAGGTTCCAGGTTCAGTTTGATTTTTATAATCCGCAGGATTTCCGTAAACAGCAAGTTGGCCTGAAGGAGTATTTTGCCTGTCCGTTTGTCGGTATTTCGGATCAATGTCCCAATGATGGGAACATCGGTCATGGCTTCTATATCATCCTGTGACATGATCCGGTTGTTAAACAGCACGATGATAAAAAGAAAAACGGCAGGGAGGAGCAATGCCCAGATAATGGCATTGATATAAGCAGTTTTAGGGCTTGCAGATACTTTGGTTATTCCGGTATCGCCGGCATAATCAATGATTTCATGATCGGATGTATTGGCAGCCCGTTGAATCTCAACCTCCGATTTCCGGCGGAGTAAAAAATCGTACAGGTTATTGAAAACATTGTACTTCCGTTCAATTTCAAGATACTCGCGTTCGATACCCGGAAGCGTTGAAAACTCGGCATCTTTTTCCTTCAACCGCAAATCGGTATCCTTGATTTTTATTTTTGTGGTTTCAATAATGCTCCTCATATTCTCGATCAGCGCTACTTTCATATTGCTGATCTGCTCTTCCAGGGTTTGTATGTAGGGGTTCTGTCGCGACGAATTGGCGATCATGTCTTCTTTTTCAAGGGTCACTGTTGATAATTTTAACACAAGATCCGAAAACATGGGCAGACTAAGTCCTACGGTCGAAGGCATGACAACATCCTCAAACGTATTGTGGGTTTGCAAATATTCCAGCAGATATTCATAGTATTTCAGGTCAGCCTCTAAATTGGCCCTGCTTTTCGATTCATTGTTCATGTCGCTGAGTAAAGCCGCAGCTTTGGCCGAAAGTTGCATGAATTTATTTGATTTCCGGAATTCCTCAAGCCGTTGCTCTGCCGAATCGAGGTCCTGTCCCATCTGGAGCAGCTGATTGTCAATAAATTCAATGGTATTGGTGAGAATTTTGTTCTTTTTTTCCAGGTTTGTCGATAAAAATATTCGGGTCAGCTCGTTCAGATAATCCTTTTCCTTATCCTTATTGGGACCGGAAGATGATATGGTGATGACCGAAGCCTCTTTAGCCGGTACAATGTTGGTTTTATTACGATATTGGGCAGTCAGTTGCTGTATGTCGTCGATGATGAACCCGTATATCTGCCCATAATAATCCTGAGGACGGATGCTGTCCTTCAGAATGATTGCAATCGCAGATTGTTGATCCGTGATCCACTCCCCAAATCGGTAGGTTTTTGGATTTTTAAAAGGGGAAATGGTCTCCGACCATATCTGAAATTTGTCGGGTGCAACGAACTTTATTTCGTACCGCTGTGATTTTATCTGTTTGTGATCGGGATCAAATTTTACAATGAAAGGGGCCCGTTTATAAATCTCTTCCCATATATACTTTCCTTTTGCGTAGTAAGAAACCTGAAAATCAAGATGTTCAATAATCAACTTGATTTGCGAAAAAGATTTTAAAATGGCGATTTGGTTGTCGATCAGTTTTGAGTTTAAAAAAAGGGGGTCAGCCGAAATGGATCCACGCTGGTCAAGAACCGATTTATTGCTTTTATCTTCGATCAAAACAGAAGTAGACAGACTGTACACAGGGATAACGTATCTGTTTTTAACCATTGCAAAAATATAGGCCAGCGTCAGCGCAATAACAAACAAATACCAGTTTTTAAGGTATACATTCAATACCCTTGCAAAATCAATACCCCCTTTTAATCCCGGACCGGCTTTCCCCACGGCTTTTATTTAAGCATTGTTTGTATTAAAATGGCAAATGTGATGAGGGTTGTCAGTACAGCCAATGAGAAGGTTGGCGTGATACCAATTGATTTTGCCCTCATCGGTTCGGCATAGATCAGATCGTTCGGGTAAACATAAAACATGTTTTTCCCGATAAGGTTTCCACTCCTAAGATCGATGACATACATCTTTTTCTCCCCATGTTCATTCCTAAGTACCTTGATTCTGTTTCGTTTGGCATAGTCGGTCAATCCTCCGGCCAGCGAAATAGCTTCGAAGATGGTCAGTTTGTTTCGGGTCATATTGTAAGTCCCCTGTTTTACAAACTCACCCAACATATAAATGGTATTGTTGATCAGGGTAACTTCAATCCGGCACCGGCCAACGAGTTGGGCAACGTGAACTTTAAGGGTATCGCGCGCCTCCCTGATGGTTAATCCACCCAGGGGGATGAGACCAACATACGGGAAATAGATGGTGCCGTCATCGTAAACATGATAACCCACCAGCGCCTGGTTTTCACTGTTCAGATAGTTGATCACTGCCACAGGCTCGACAAACTGCGTAATTGGTTTTTCAACCGAAGTGACACTGATGTAAAGATAATCGTTGGGTTGTATCCGATAGATGGTATCTTCAAACTGTTTTCCTTCAAAAGTTGTGGCATAGGTGCTGTCAATCAACTTGTCGTATTGCATCAGAAGTAAATTTTTCTGTGGAATACAGGAGGAGAGCAACAATAGCACAGAAAAAAAGAGAATATAAAATAAACGGGTTTTTAAAAAAAGTTTGGTTGATGATACTACCATGATCTCCGCCCCATGTTAATTTAAAACAAATGTAATAAAATAGTTTCGAAAAAACGAATTAAAAATAATGCCGATTTTTTAATAAATTTCCAATTTAAGCAGATCCGCAATTTCAGCAACTTTCTCTTTCTGCCGGGTGATGGAGTGATGATCGCCCTCAATAATTTTGGTATCAACAACGAAATCAGTCCATTTTTCCCATCCAAGCTGAGGTTCTTCCGATAAACTATGGGATGAGCGGATCAGGGTAAAAGAAAGTTTTTTCCCATTCGTTGCCGGAGCATAATTCAGTAGCGCTTTTCTCCAGGATGTCAGTATGTATGAATTCCTCAGGGAAATCGGAACTTTTTTCCCCATAAATTGATAGAACTTTCGCTTTTGATCGTTCAGAAAATATTTAATTTTATCCCTGAAAGAGGACTTTAATAAGGTATGCCACAGGTGGGGAGCAACTGTATCGATGATGGTTACCGATTGAAAAGGGATGTTGCGTTTTTTCATCTGAAGGGCCATTTCCACTGCAATAACCCCGCCAAAAGAGTAACCGACCAGATGAACCGGAGTAACCGGAAAAAGTTGAACCATGGATTCAATATGAAAAGTGGCAATTTTTACTACATTTTTATATATAATCTGCTCGCCATCCGAACCCTGGGGGATAAATGTGTACACAGGCTGGTCGCTTGGGAACATATCGGGCAGGAACCTGTTGGCAGCATCGAGATAGACTGTAAACAGCGGCATTTTGGACCCTCCGGGTTTTAAACATGATATTTGGTTTTGATTCAGATGAGGCGCATGACCCTGATTTACCCTTAAAGGCTCCTCTTTGTTTTCGAGGGTGGAGGCAATATCCAGAATGGTTGGTTTTTCGTACAAAGATGTGATTGCTATCTCTTTCCCAAATTCGTTTTGGAGCTGTGATAAAAATGCGAGGGCCAGTAGGGAATCACCGCCCAAGCGAAAGAAATCAGAATGCAAACCGCAACGGTCAATTTTCAGGATTTGCTTAACGAGGGCTATGACTTTTTTCTGGGTTTTTGTATACGATTGCTCACCAACATCATCCTCTTCGATTGATGAAAAAACAGGGGCCGGGAGCGCTGAAACATCAATTTTCATATGCCGGGTTAAAGGGAATGAGGAGATGTTAACAAACGATGCAGGAATCATATAATCGGGTAAGAACTGACCTGCATAAGCATTTAATTTTGTGTGAAGCTCTTTTTCCTGAAGTTTAGGGACAATATACGAAACCAGTCTTTTAACTTCATCTTGCTCATTCAGTAGAGTAAAACACTCTTTAACCAATCCGGAATTTGATATGATCCGGTTTATTTCTTC
>DYSO01000013.1 GCA_020718225.1 Draconibacterium orientale
GGCGGTTTCTCTTTCAGATACGAAGTTTACGACCGGAAAAAATAACCCGGAATCAGGTTTTTCGTTTTTCTTTTTTGGCGGCCGGAAAAAGTACATTGTTCAATATTAACCGGTACCCGGGTGAATTCGGATGGAGGTTCAGATCGGTCGGAGGATCTCCCACCAGGTGCTGATAATCTTCTGGATCATGCCCCCCAAGAAAAGTCCAGGTTCCTTTACCATAATCTCCGTGGATGTAACGGGCTTCGTTTAACGATTTGGTTTCGCCTAAAATGACAACATTTGTTTTGAGATACCGTTTATTAAAAGCGGTGGTCTGTCCCATAAAACCATGGATCATCTTTTCGTGGTCCTGACACAACATGCTGGGTACCTGGTCCCATTTAGCTGAAAAATCGAAAAGGATAAAAAAATCATTCTCTTTCCTGATTGTTTTTGGTCTTGTTTCTGTGACATCAATCGATGAGATTTCGTATTCATAAGGATTGACGCTGAGGGTAAAATTCTCAAAAGCAAAACAGTTTCCAAAATTCAATTTCGATTGTGCACTGCGGTCCATGGGATCCCCATCAAACATTACATCACAGATATCGACTCCGTCGGCTGATAATGCTATATCGTAACTATCTGGTGCTGAACACATTGAAAAAAGATAACCGCCTCCGGCAACAAAATCACGAATTTTTTTTGCAACCGCTAATTTCATCTGTGATACTTTTTCGTATCCCATCTTATGGGCGCTCGATTCCTGTGATGCCACATCTGCCTGGTACCAGGGGAAACTCTTATAAGCTGCCCAGAATTTTCCGTATTGGCCCGTAAAATCTTCATGGTGCAAATGCAACCAGTCGTACAGGGGCAATACCCCGGTCAGGAGCTCCTCGTCATAAATAACATCATAGGGTATCTCGGCATACGATAAAACAAGGGTCACCGCATCGTCCCAGGGAAGTTTGTTTT
Organism: Draconibacterium orientale; assembly: GCA_020718225.1. Lineage (GTDB taxonomy): Bacteria > Bacteroidota > Bacteroidia > Bacteroidales > FEN-979 > CAIVAT01. The sequence continues at coordinate 961 of DYSO01000013.1, forward strand.
TCGGGGAATAAACTGCAATTTTTGGCGATTTGTGCAATTTTATTTGTTCCATATTTATTTGCGGATCAGCAATTTCCTGAAAGATGGAACGAGCCTGGACATCGGCAATCACCTGAAAACTCACCCCCCGGATGGTACATTCCTGCTCGAGCTGCCTGTCATATTGAAAAATGAAACTTCCACCGCGGTAATTAAGCAACCAGTCAACCTCAATCTCTTTTTTTAAAACCCAATAGGCAATTCCATAAGCTTTCAGATGATTTTTTTGCGCATCATCCATCGGAATAAAAAGGTATGCTGCCTGAAGGGATGGCAGGCAGAAAAGAAAAACGAAGAGTATCAGAATAACGTTATTGCTAAAAAGGCGCTTCCTGTGATTCATCATCATTCATTTTTGACATATAAGTACGGGTCCTGACCGACCCGTCAAAAGAGGTATTTCCTGAAATGGAATGGGTGGGTGAATATTCCATCTCTACATCTGTAAATTTGACAAATTTGGAGACAAACCGTAAACGGATATCTTTTAAAGGGCCATTCCTGTTTTTTGCAATGCTTACCTCTGCCACTCCGGAAGTAGAATCGCCCGACTCATCCACATCAATTTTATAATATTCGGGACGGTAAATAAACATGACCATGTCGGCATCCTGTTCAATGGATCCGGATTCACGGAGGTCAGACAGAATGGGTTTGGCCGCAGCCGAGCGTTTCTCCGGGGCACGGCTTAATTGTGACAGCGCAATGACCGGAATGTTTAATTCTTTGGCCAATGATTTCAGCGCCCTCGAAATACTGCTGATTTCCTGTTCCCTGTTGCCCCTGGCATCCTGACTACCCTGCATGAGTTGAAGGTAATCCACAACGATCATCTGGATGTCGTGGTGTGCTTTTAACCGTCGCGTTTTTGCACGCAGGTCAAAGATCGATAAAGCAGCCGTGTCATCGATATACAAAGGGGCGTCAACGAGTGATGATATCCGGGAATTTAATTGGGCCCATTCATGTTCTTCCATGGTACCCCGACGTAATTTTTCCTGTGGAATTTCAGTTTCACTGGATATTAAACGGGTTACCAATTGTATTGACGACATTTCGAGTGAAAAAACGGCCACCGGTTTTTTAAAATCAACGGCAGCATTTCGGGCCATGGTAAGGGCAAAAGCAGTTTTCCCCATTCCCGGTCTTGAAGCGATGATGATCAGGTCCGATTTTTGCCAGCCCGAAGTTACCCTGTCAAGCTCCGTAAAACCCGATCCCACACCCCGCAACTGGCCTTCATGCTGGCGGCCTGCCACAATCTCCTTGATGGCCTCTTTGATGATGGACTGCATGTCCATGTATGATTTCCCAATGCTGCTTTCGCTGATAGAAAACAAATTGCTTTCAGCGCGGTCAAGAAGATCAAACACATCGGTGGTATCCTCATAGGCATCTTTGATAATTCCCGATGAAACCCGTATCAGTTCCCTCTGAATGTACTTCTGCAGGATGATCCGTGAATGAAATTCGATATTGGCGGCCGATGCTACCCGGTTTGTAAGCATAGTTATAAAATAAGGCCCACCGGCGATTTCGAGTTCGCCGCTCTTTCGCAACGCTTCTGTTACCGTGAGAATATCCACAGGTTCGTTTTGAGCGAATAACTTTTGAATTGCTGAAAAAATCAGTTGATGGGTCTCTTTGTAAAAAACTTCGGGTCTTAACACTTCAATAACTTCGGCCAAACGGTCATTTTCCAACATCATCGCTCCAAGAACAGCTTCTTCAAGGTCGATTGCCTGAGGAGGAATTTTACCGTGTTCAAATACCGTTTCACTAATGGTGGGCTTACGGGTTTTTTTGCGTGTGTTCTGATCATCCATGTGCCAAAAGTAGGGCTATTCCTTTTTGCTTCTTCACCTTCTCCCGTTTTTTTTTATCAACAACCCGCCTCGGAGCAAACAGGATGTCCCCATTTATATTTAATTTTACATCTCATTAACGCACATGAAGCCCCTTTTCATACTCCTTCTTATTTTTATTTCCTTTCAGGACAGTTCCCAGAAAACCCTGATGGTCGAGAAAATCGGGACACTCCGGAAATACTACTTCCATATTGGGGAACCGATAAAAATAAGGGTTTCTAAACCCGATACCCTGTTGCGAGGAAAGCTGTGGGGCCTTGCCGATTCTATGATCTCAGTTTCCGGTTTGCGCCCCTTCGATGTCGGACTGAAAGATGTGCATTCGGTATTTAAACAATTTCCCTTTCCACGTAAAGCAGGAAAGACGCTACTGATAGGATCTGCGGCATTTTTTGGGATTATTGTGGTCAATCACCTCCTGAATAATGAACCTGTCTTTACTCCCGATCTCTTTATTATCACAGGGGCCATCATGGGAAGTGGGCTGATCTCACTTTCACTTTCCCAGAAACGATGCCGGATAGGAAGTACCTGGAAACTGAAAGTGTTGAATATCAGTGTTTATTAGAACTCAGACTCCAACAACATTTTTTTAATTACCCGGGTCATTGCGGGTTCTGCAAGACTGGCAGCGTCGATGACATGTTTATGTGAAATTTCGACAATTTTTCCGGGGACCCCCAGGTCTGAGATGATCGATACGGCAAAACAATCCAGCCCCATGTGGCGGGCTGCAATTACCTCCGGAACGGTTGACATGCCAACGGCATCGGCCCCGATGGTACGGATATAATGATATTCAGCAGGCGTTTCATAAGTGGGACCCGACACAGCTGCATATATCCCCCTGCGGAGTTGAATGCCTTCCCGGACGGCAATATGAAAAGCGCTATCAACCATTTTTTTATCATAGGCATTGCTCATGTCCGGGAAACGGATCCCGACCTCATCGTCATTTTTCCCGATCAGGGGATTATCCTTCATAAGATTGATATGGTCTTCAATAACCATGATATCACCAATTTTAAAATCGGGGTTTAATCCGCCGCTGGCATTGGATAAAATTAACAGTCGTATTCCGAGGAATTTCATGACATACACAGGAAAAGTCAATTCCTTCATTGAATACCCTTCGTAATAATGAAAACGACCTTGCATGGCAACAATCTTCCTGCCACTCATGGCGCCGAAAATCAATTGCCCGTGATGACCGTCAACGGTCGATACCGGGAAGTTCGGGATCTCCTTGTATGGAATGGTTTGGCAGATATCAAGCTCCTTTACCAATCCGCCAAGACCGGTTCCAAGGATTATTCCAACTTCAGGCTTCTCTGTGATCTGTGAGTTTAGAAATGCTACGGTTTCTTTTATTTGCTTTAACATAAGTCAATATCTCCTGGTCAAAAAGTTCTTTGTTATTGCCGTGAAAATCGATTTCAATCGGAACGTAAAATAACGGCAGATTTTTTAATTTAGTGCTAAACTCTGATGTTTTAAGCCGCATTATATCTTTTTCTGTTGTAACAACGATTTTTTTCTTCGTTAGAATCGCTTCAAATTTTCTTTTGATGATCTCAATCTCTGTAGCATTATATTGATGATGGTCAGGGAATTTTATGGTGATCAGTTCACTGCATTTTCTTTTCAGGTGCTCCTGTAAGGGATAATCGTCGGCAATTCCGGTAAAGAGCAGGATTGTGTTCACTTTTTCCGGGGATACCAGCGGCTCTTCGTTTTGATATGGAATCAGCTGTCCATATCTGATATAGGAAAAATAGAGCCTTTGATGGTCGGCCGGATGTAAATCCTCCTGGATCCTTCTCCTGGTTATGGGTGAAAAAATGGCCGGGGTTTTGGTAACAACAATAATATCAGCTCGATTGGCTCCCAGCCTGAATTCCCGAAGGGTCCCCGCCGGCAGTACAAAATCATCCGAATAAAGCCGGTGGTAATCGGTCAGAAGGATCGATATGCCGGGTTTGACCTGGCGGTGTTGAAATGCATCATCCAGTAAAATTGCATCCAACTCCGGAAATTTTTGAAGCAATTGTGCAATCCCACGCTTTCGGCTTTCATCCACCGCAACTTTGATACTGTCGAATTTCTTCAAATATTGAAGGGGTTCATCACCTATATATTTGACGCTCGACCGTTTGGATGCAATGATAAATCCTTTACTTTCGCGGCCATACCCCCGGCTAAGCGTTGCAACAAGGTAGTTGGGTCGTAACAACCGGATCAGATATTCAACCATCGGGGTCTTCCCGGTTCCCCCATACGAAAGATTTCCTACAGAAATAACACTTCTGTCAAACGACTCGGAGGGAATAATGCCAATATCAAATAATAAATTCCGGACCTGTATGACCAGGCCATAAAGGAAAGAAAATGGCGTGAATGCAACCTGACAGATTATTCCCATGATTCAAACGCCTAAATTATAAAAAAATACAATTAACCTCCAAAATCTTAAAAGTTCAGGAAGGCGGTTTTTTTATTTCTGTTTAGTCGTGCCTTAGCGCTCAATGATTTGAAACCGGGAGAATGCTTAATCAGAAATGGCGGGTTCCCTGACAATAAACTTAATGTTTTTAATCAATTCCGAAATGCCAAAATCAATTTTACTGGTTTTTACCAGATAATCGCTGGCCCCGGCTTCGAGTAATTTCACAGCAAGAATGGGGTCGTCAATGGTGGTAAAGAAAATGACGTGAACCTGGGGCGCAGCGTTCTTCACCTTCTTTAAAAACTCAAATCCCGTGCAATCGCCCAAATCAAAATCAGCAATGATAAAATCAGGGGTTACATTTTTCTGGAGCCGGTACAGACACTCATTCCCCGACTGAAACACCTGAACCCCGGAAAACTTGTTTATATTCAGATGATATTTAATGAGATTGCGGTGAATGGAATTCTTATCAACGACAAATAAAAGATCGGCCTTCATAAGCATTTTTATGTCAAAATAATAATAGTTCAAATTTTAGTCTTTTTTAAGTATAAACGGTGTTATTTATGGTAAACTTTTAAACAAGTTTATGAACAGGCAGGAAAAAAATTATTAAAGAGATTCTGTAACTTTACAGCCGGTTATAATGATGGAAAATGAAAGTTAAAGAAATTATCGTTTACCTCGAATCGCTTGCTCCGCTGGCCTACCAGGAAGATTACGACAATGCAGGACTGATAACCGGCGACCCGGAAGGGGAATGTACTTCTGCCCTTCTCTGTCTTGATCTTACGGAGTTGGTAATGGATGAGGCCATAAAGAAAGGGTGTAACCTGATCATTTCACATCACCCGATTATTTTTCACGCAATAAAAAAACTTACCCCCGGAGAGCCTGAAACAAACATTCTCGTTAAAGCAATTACAGCCCGGATTGCCATCTATGCCATTCATACAAACCTCGACAATGTGCTGGAAGGGCTTAACGCCTTTGCAATGAAGGCGCTTGGGATTTTTGAATACCAGGTTCTGAGGCCTTTTACGGATCGGCTGTCAAAACTGGCCGTATTCACCCCCTTAGCCCATGCCGGTAAAGTCAGGGATGCATTGTTTCAGGCAGGAGCAGGGCATATTGGAAATTATGAACAATGCAGTTTCAACCTCCAGGGGATGGGGACTTTTTATCCACTTGCGACAGCAAAACCTTACGTGGGAGAGGTAAACCTGCCACATCAGGAGCCGGAAATCCGGATTGAGGTCGTTTTTCAAAACCATCGGAAAAATGAAATCCTTCAGGCTTTGTTAAAAAACCATCCTTATGAAGAGGTTGCCTATGATCTCTACCCGCTTTCCAATTCTTTTGCACAGGCAGGGCCCGGATTGATCGGAAAAATAGAAAACCCGATCCATGAAACAGGATTTCTCCATCACATAAAAAAAACATTCCGATTATCCACCCTCCGGCATTCCACGCTCCGTGACAAACCAATCCAAAAAGTGGCCCTTTGTACCGGATCAGGGAGCTTTTTAATACCCGACGCCATCCGGGCCGGCGCCGACATTTTTTTGACCGCCGATTTGAAATATCACGATTTTTTTCTTCCCGGAAGCTCGCTGGTCATCGCCGATATTGGTCATTATGAGAGTGAAAAGGGGGTAAAAGAATGGCTTTATGCAAAGCTTATTGAAAAATTCCCTACCTTTGCATTCCTTATTTCAGAGATCAATACCAACCCGGTTCATTATTTATAACTCAGCGTTTATGGCAAAAGCAAAAACCAACCCCATTGTAACTTCTAAACCTTCAAAACTGGTAAAACCTGTCACCGGAAAAGAGACCGCCGGCGAACCCCTGCCAAAGGAAACAGAACAGGAAGTTATCGAAAAAACAAAACCGGTAAAAGTTTCGGGTAATACCAAGATAGAACTAAATGAGGAGAAAGCCGAAGTTACCATTGAAAAAAAACTGATCGCCTTATATAGCTTGCAACAACTTGATTCACAGGTTGATAAAATTAAAATCATCCGGGGTGAACTGCCACTGGAAGTGCAGGACCTGGAAGATGAAATAGCCGGATTGGAAACCCGCATCGATAATTATATCCAGGAAACTTTAACCTTTGAGAAATCAATCCAGGAAAAGAAAAACGCCATCAGGGATGCCCTGGCGCTGATAAAAAAGTATGAAGACCAGCAAATGAATGTGCGTAATAACCGGGAGTATGATTCTTTGACCAAGGAGATTGAGTACCAGAATTTGGAAATTCAGCTGTCTGAAAAGCGGATCAAAGAATACCAGGCAGGTCTTGAAGGGAAATCGGAGGAAATAGAACGGTATCAAAAATTGTTACTTGACAAAAAAACCGATCTGGATATCAAACGCAATGAACTGGATGATATCATTGCTGAAACTGAAAAAGAGGAAAATGAACTTACCAGGGCTTCCGAAGAAAACCGTCGGTTCATCGAAGAACGCCTCCTCACTGCCTACACACGTATTCGTAAAAATGCAAGAAATGGCCTGGCCGTAGTTCAGATTGAACGCGATGCCTGCGGAGGATGCTTCAATAAAATCCCCCCTCAGCATCAGCTCGATATCCGTATGCATAAAAAAATTATTGTATGTGAGTATTGTGGCCGTATCCTCGTGGATGATGGCATTGTGAATGCCATTCATTGATGGTTGCACGCTGTAACGGAAAAAATGCGCCCCTGATCAGACTGATACTGATAACGGGCGCATTTTTTTTATCTGTATCCTTTGTCAGCGCCCAGTATGTTTTTAACGATCGTTGCAGAGAAGCCTATCGCAATATTTTTTCTCTCAGGTTTCAGGAAGCTGAAAGCATATTGGAAATCGAAAGAAAATTAAACCCGTCCAATCTCCTTCCGGTCTATCTGGAAAATTACATCGATTTTTTAACCCTTTATATCGGAGAGGAACGTCGTGTATTGAACCAGCTTGTGCCCAATAAATCCATCAGGATCAGACAGTTGGAAAAGGGGCTAAAAGACTCTCCCTATTCCGGTTACTGTCTGGCCGAAATCTATCTCCAATGGGCATTCATTCGGATGAAATTTGGGGATTTCACCCTGGCTGCCCTCGATATCCGCAATGCCCACCGTCTGTTTACCGAAAATGATACCCGTTTCCCCGGGTTTCTGCCAAATAAAACAGGGCTGGGTATCATTCATATCATTATGGGACTGGTACCCGAAAATTATCATTGGATCAAAGATATATTGGGGATGAAAGGGACGGTTTCTCAGGGTTTGGCTGAGCTTCGCCTGGTAGGGACCTATTCCGGCCAGGATCCATCTTTTCTTCTTCTGAGGCCGGAAGCTTCATTTTATCTGGCTTTGATGGCCGCAAATCTTCACAGAAGCAAACCGGAAACCCTTTTACTGCTCAACAGACTTAATGACCAGGCAAAGGCAGAACAACTCGAATTAAGCCCACTGATAATTTTTGCCCGTTCCAATATTCTGTTGAAATATGGTTTTACGGATGAGGCTTTGAAAATATTGCAGAAACGTTCGTTTCGTACACATGACTATCCTTTTTATTACCTGGACTATCTGGAAGGTTTGGCCCGTTTGAACCAACTCGATTTGGGGGCATCCAGATTATTTCACCAATATATTGGAAATTTTCATGGACAAAATTATCTTCTTGCAGCCCGTCAGAAGATTGCCTGGATTTCACTGATCAAAGGCGATACCGCTGGATACAAGCATCAGATGGGATTGATCAAAACCGGTGGGGCGCTTTTAGTGGATGAAGATAAACAGGCTTTACATGAAGCAAAAGCAGGGATCATACCCGGGGTGTCCCTTTTACGCGCACGTTTGCTGTTTGATGGGGGTTATTACAGCCAGGCTATTAAAGAATTAACCGATAAACCTGTGAAAAGTTATATTCATACCCGCCGCGACTTTCTCGAATATACATACCGGTTGGGAAGGATATACCATGAATTGGGAGATTACAGCAAGGCGGTCGATGCTTATAAACAGACCATTCAGAGAGGGAAAAATGAACCTTTTTATTTCAGTTGTTCTGCTGCATTGCAGCTTGGGCTCATGTATGAAAGTCAAGGTCATTTGGCGCAGGCCGACAGCGCTTTTCGGGTTTGTTTATCCATTGATACCCCGGAATACAAAACCAGCCTCAGCCAGAAGGCCAAAGCTGGTTTGAACAGGCTCAAAAAATAACAACTCAGAATCTAAAACCAAGCGTGGTTAAAACGGTGTGTGTATAATTGTTAATATGGGTGGGGTTCACCATATCGGCGTCGTATAAATAGTAATCCTGGGCCATTTTTGACCACACATAAGTCACATCTGCAAAAAAGTGGCGCGACCTGTAACCGAATCCACCGGATGCCTGGAACCGTTCACTGTTGTTGCTTCCCGTTACGTATGGGTTGCTGAAATAGGCAAAGCCGCCCCGAAACCTGAAATTCGATAAGCGCCATTCTGTTCCGAGTCGCAGGTTTCCCCAAGATTGGTAGGTTGATTTGATCGCATTATTTACATCGGTATAGCTGTCAAACTGTGAATTAAAACGCGACTGTGAATAATCAACATACTCATAATCAGCGCTAAAAAGGCCAGCGGATCCAATGATGAAGGCCACGCTGCCCATGGCCCGAAATGGGGTTGTTAAACGGTAATCGTAGTTGCCAATGGGAGAATAAGCAGTAGCATTCCATTGTGTAACGGTAAAATTGGATTGCATGCTGCTGAACCATTCGTCGTGCATGCTGGGAAACCATGTCGGGGTATGTATGGCCGCACCTATCCTCACCCAGGAAGCGGGTTTGTATATCAACCCGAATTTAACATTCATACCGGTGCCCTGGGTTTGCAGGTTGTACCTGTAATTAAGGGAAATAAAATTTGGGATGGTATCTTGTGTCCGTACCTCCTGGTAGCTGCTGGTTTCATAATAGCGTATTGTAGGAACGCCAAAGGTTAGCCCGAAATACAGTTGATCATTAAAATTCCCTCCCATGGAAAGTTCCAGTTCATTCATGGAGCCGGAGGTGGAAATGGTTTTACTTTGTGAAACGCCGCCATATTTTGCATCGCAATAATACTGTTGCGGGGCGCTGTCGAAGGCAACAAGATTGGTTGCATAAGCCAAGCCGATGTCAAAAGGATAATCGTCCCGAACATACTCAGGGGGGACACCTTTGGTATTAAGTTCATCAACATAGCTTTGCATCATGGAATTCCGGGTATTGATACCGGAAATGAACACCTGGTTATTGAAGTCGTTTTGCCGGTTAAATCCGAAACCTATGTTAAAAGCTTTAAATTTCCCCTGATTTCCTCTGCCGGACGGGTTAACATTAATGATAAAACCAAAATTGCCCAAGCCAAAATTCACCTCGTCGGCCGATGTGTTGGTACCGTTGTAGGTGGCAGTTGAATGGGTGATGATGGGTGCAAAGGTAAAGGTCATTTCCGATGCCTTATATAGGCCGATTCCTGCCGGATTGGTGCCAAGTGTTGAAAAATCAGCGCCAACTGCCCCAAAGGCGCCACTCAATCCATTAAAGCGGGCAGTCCCGTTATAATATACTCTTGAGTAACGGAGGGCATCTTCGGCGGTTTGACCGAGGGTGGAAGACACTGCCAGCCAGATCGATGATAATATGATGATTGTTTTTTTCATGGATCAATAGTTTTTAGTTGGTTCCCTGAATCTGCTGAGGGTTATCTGCGCCGTCCGCCACTTCCGCCGGTGGAACCCCCTGAAGACCCTGACCGTGAAGGGGCAGAATAACTTCCGCCACTGTTACCAGAGCGGGATGGCGCTGAATAGGAACCGCTACTGCCCGAGCGTGCCGGAGCGCTGTAATTTGATCCTGAACGGACAGGCGTTGATGAACCCGGGGAATAGGATCCGGACGGAGTTGAATAACTTCGTTTGTTGTTGTTTGTAGGAATGGTGCGGCTTTTGTTCCCGGTTGTTGTAGGAGTGGTATTGGTTTTTTGTCCAATTGTGGAAGGGGTAGTGCGGGCAGCGCCTGCATTATTGGTTCGTGGGCTGATATATTCCTGACTGGATTTGGGTTGGCGGTAAACCGGGGAAGAGTAACTTTGTGTTGATCCTGAGCGTTTTGTGACATTCTCACTTCCGGGACGAATATAGCGGGGAGCGGTTTGCTGGCTGCGGGTTTGAATTTGTTTTTTATTGTCAGATTTTGGATAGGGCGCCTGGTTGGCGCTGCCGGAACGGGAGTAACGGTACTCCTTCTGATTGGCGGGAACACTTCGGGTGGCTGTTTGATTGGTACTTCTGGCAGCAGTTTGCCCAGTTTCCCTGATGGCCGTTTGGTCCGTATTCCTGTTGGTCATTTGTTCTGTACTTCTGGTCTGTAATGCCGGATCAGTTATTCTTGAATTGACTGGTGGAGTACTGACCCTTTGGTTCAGGTTGATGGGCCCGGCAATGTTCTGGGATGAACTCCGGTCATTTCTTATGCCGCTGATCCCATCATAAGCTGTCAGGTTGTTTCTTGGCCCATAAAAGGTATTGGTCGGATAATATGGATAGTAACCCTCATAATACCATGGATTATAACAACAGCAGCATCCATAGGGATAATACCAGGGATTATACCAGCTATAATAGGGGTAACCCCATCCCCATCCCCAATCAAAGCCCCATCCATAATAGGGATAACCCCATCCAAATCCGTAGGAATAGGATGGCCCGTAATAACCGCCATAACCAGCGCCAACCCCAAAATAGACATTGACATCGGGATTTGTGCTCTCTGTAGTGACATCATTGGTCCCGCCAGAATGGGATTCGTCGAAATACCCTTTGGTGGTATCTGAACTTGAAAACCGGCTGATACGGGAAGAATAGGAATAGTCATTGTAATCATCAGCGAAAGTGGAACTACTCGATTTAGCCCAGGTTGCACTATCGGGGGCTGTGATAACCTGTTCTCCGGAATAAGATGCTTGTGTACTGTATTGAGTGGCTTTTGCCGGGCTTGAAGATGAGGCATAAACATCATCGTTATCAAGGGATGATGTTAATTTTTGTGTCGTACAGGCACTTATGGCCACACTGAGGATAACGACACTGAGGATTGACTTTTTCATGGTACAAATCTTTAAAACCGTGAATCTCTTTTCTCTTTACGATCGGTATAATTTTGTATTTTTGCTATCGTAAAATGAGACGCATAATAACAAATTTCATACCAAACTTAAAAAATGGCTAAAGATTTTTCAACCCGGGCAGAAAATTATTCTCAATGGTATAACGATTTGGTTATCAAAGCCGATTTAGCTGAGAATTCAGCAGTGAGGGGCTGTATGGTTATTAAACCTTATGGTTATGCCATTTGGGAGCAAATCCAATCGGTATTGGATAAAATGTTCAAGGCAACCGGTCATTCCAATGCTTATTTCCCGATTTTCATACCCAAATCTTTTTTTAGTAAAGAGGCGAGCCATGTTGCGGGTTTTGCAAAGGAATGTGCGGTTGTAACCCATTATCGGTTAAAGAATTCACCAGATGGAAAAGGGATTATAGTGGATGAAGATGCCCGGCTCGAAGAGGAACTGATTGTGCGCCCGACTTCGGAAACCATTATTTGGGACACTTATAGGAATTGGATAAAATCGTACCGCGATCTTCCTGTTTTAGTTAACCAATGGGCCAATGTTGTCCGTTGGGAAATGAGGACACGGCTTTTTCTGCGAACTACTGAATTCCTCTGGCAGGAGGGCCATACTGCGCATGCAAGTGAGGAGGAGGCGATCAGGGAAGCAGAAACCATGCTTCAGGTATATACTGACTTTGCTGAAAAATGGATGGCAATTCCGGTTTTACAAGGTACAAAATCTCCTTCCGAACGGTTTGCAGGAGCTATTGAAACCTATGCCATTGAAGCGTTGATGCAAGACGGGAAAGCTTTACAATCGGGTACTTCTCATTTTCTGGGACAAAATTTTGCCAGGGCATTTGACGTCAAATTTTTAAGTAAAGAGAACCAGCTTGATTATGTTTGGGCTACTTCCTGGGGGGTGTCAACCCGTTTGATGGGCGCTTTGATCATGTCGCATTCAGACGATCATGGATTGGTACTCCCTCCCAGACTAGCACCGATTCAGGTAGTTATTGTGCCGGTTTTTAAAACCAGCGAACAGTTGGAACAAATATCCAGGGTTGTAGGCCCTGTTAAAAGCGCGCTGGAATCGAAAGGGATCACTATAAAGTATGATGACCGGGATACCCAGAAACCAGGTTGGAAATTTGCCGAATATGAATTTAAAGGGGTCCCGGTCAGGCTCACTTTGGGCCCCCGCGATATTGAACAGGGAACTGTTGAAATTGCCCGCCGGGATACCCTTGAGAAGGAAGTTTTTCAGATAAAAGATATTGAAAACAAGGTTGTTCATCTTCTTGACCTGATCCAGCAGAATTTATACGACCGGGCCCTTTCATTCAGGGAAAATAACACCTTTCGGGTTGATACCTGGGCTGAATTTAAAGAGATCCTTGATGGTACCGGAGGGTTTATCTCTGCCCATTGGGATGGCACCGCTGAAACCGAAGAAAAAATCAAAGAAGAGACCAAGGCGACAATCCGTGTTATCCCGCTAAATAACCCAAAGGAAGAGGGCAGATGTGTCTATTCCGGGAAGCCTTCCCATCAAAGGGTTATTTTTGCCCGGGCGTATTGAGGATGTTTTTTTCTATTCAGCAGGAATGGGAAGGATCTGGTCGGAATTTTGCGGATTTTTAATAATCACCTCCGGCGGAGGATTGGATTTATAATATATATTGCCGATAGAGCCGACCGTAGCGATGAGTTGATGTTTGGCTTGTACGTAACAATCGTTGGTTCCGTAATTTTTAATATAGGTATAACCGGTACGGAGGTCCCGGCAATCAAATAAACCATAGTCCCCGGCAAAGATGTTGCTCTCATCACAGATACCCTGTATCAGAAAATTGACGGTTCCCATGTGCTGAACAAATGTTACTTTCCTGCAGTTAACATACAGTGAAATGATTCCGCTTCCACCCCAGGTATGGATCTCTATGGTGTCGTTGTACAAAAGGTTGGTTGACCGAACATCCCCGGAGGATTTGTAAGCGATAAATAAAATATGTTTGTAATATGAAAATGAAACATAAACCACCGGATTGGAATATTCACGTAACCAGTTGCATGAATTGTTGTTATGAATGACAAGGCTCGCCCCGGATACTTCGGCCGTAATTCCGGAAATGAGGTTTTTTCCAGCTTCAACGACCACCCTGTTACCTGTTTCCTGAGTCAGGATAAGGGTGACGTTATCATTTAAATAGATACTGTCAAAACTACTGACGGTCAGTGTATCCCTTGTAAGTTCTCCACTGCTGGTAAAGCAATTTTTACTTTTAGTGCAGGAAATCAGCCCTGATATTAAAAGGATCATCAGGGCAATACTTGTTCTTTCTTTGATTCTCATTTCAGCGAACAGTTTTTCGTCCATATAGTACAGTAAACCTGTAACCGAACCCCCATCCGATATATTCAGCACGGCCCCAAACCACCTTTAGCATTACACTGGCAAAAACATGGTCAGATATATTATACTGGACAGCAAGTTTCTGATACCAGGGTGTAGCCGGTTTCATATAGTGCAGATAATAACCAAAGTTAAAAATAATTCCAAGTTTGCCCATGGTCAGATTATAAGCTGCATTGATACCGGGATTGAGAAATTTCAGGTTGGTTATGGTGGTGTCGGGATACCCGGTTTGGTCGATATAATAGAGTTCGTAAACCTTCCTTTGGGATGGGTCGTACGACAGGTCTAATCCAATGCCGAACTGGCTCTTTTTTGAGAGACGGACCAGGGTATTTTCATAGAAATGATATACGAGATAGTTTTCGCCGGTGACAGCTATCAGGTTTTTCCATCCGAGGGCCAATCCCAGATTAAAATCAAGGGGCCGCTGAAGTGTGGCCGAGTAGGGTTCGGTCGGAGCATAAAACCGGTCGGGAATATTTCTGTTTTCAGAGAAGGGCCTGTAGGCGATCCCTATGTTGGCCAGGGGTGCATTAATGCCGTTGTTGGGTAGTTTCAGCGATCCGTTTGAAAAATGCTGTAAACTGATCCCTGCAGATATTGAGAATGTCCGACTGATCCGGAACCGTGTTTCGATCATTAAATTGACCGCGGCATTGAAATGGGATCCTATTGCTAAGTTTTTGTAGTTTGTAAGCCTGTCGAACCGGTTTGTTAAATATCCAATTCCCAGGGCAAACCGAAACCCCAGGGTGAAAGTTTTGCTTTTTAGCAAGGGAAAGTTGATCAGGGGCATCAATGCGTAAGCCTCACCCAATTCCGGGTTGTTGCCCAAACCGCAGTAAAAAAAAGTTAATCCGATATTCGGATAGTTAAATGCCCTTTCCCATTTCTGCTTTCCAAAGGTAATTTTTTGAAGGCTGATCTCATAGGCAGGAAAGTGCGCGCTGTATTGTTCCAATTCGAGATGATGGGGAAAAAGAAAACCATAATGGGCTTTCACTTCGATCATCAGGTTGGATGAAACAAGGGTATGTTGACGTTGTGAATTTACCTCCTTTGAAAAATGACAGAGCAGTAAAACAAGGAGGGTTAAACGAAAGTATAACAACAATGGGTAAACTTTTTCAGTCAAGGATTGTAATCTATGGGTATGTCGACAAAAATAAACGGTATTACTCTGAAAATCGTATTTTTGTGAAAAATAATCGGGATGGAAAAGAAAATTGATGCTTTCCGGCGACTGTTGGAGGTGATGGATGAACTCCGCGAAAAATGTCCCTGGGATCAAAAGCAAACTTTGGAATCCCTTCGTTATCTTACCATTGAAGAAACTTATGAACTTTCGGAGTCCATTCTTTCGAAGGATATGGAAGCCATCCGGAAAGAGTTGGGCGACTTGATGCTACACCTGGTGTTTTATTCAAAAATTGCTTCCGAATCAAATGCCTTTGATATCGGGGATGTGCTTGAAAGTATTATTAAAAAGCTGATACACCGGCATCCTCATATTTTTGGGGATGTAACGGTTAAAGATGCAAAGGAGGTGCATGATAATTGGGAACGGATAAAACTATCGGAAAAGGGGAACCGGTCTGTTCTATCCGGGGTCCCGGCAGGTTTACCGGCCATGGTCAAAGCGTACCGTATTCAGGAAAAAGCCAGCGGTGTCGGGTTTGATTGGGAAAACCGGGACCAGGTGTGGGAAAAAGTCATCGAGGAGTTGAATGAGCTGCGCGATGCCGTTGACCAGGGGTTGGAACACAAAATGCAAGAACATGAATTGGGCGACCTGATCTTTGCCATCATCAATTATGCGAGGTATATCGACGTCAATCCCGAAGATGCACTGGAGCGGACCAACCGCAGGTTCATCGGGCGGTTTAACCATCTCGAAAAAAAAGCGGCAGAATTAAACAAACCTCTTTATGATATGGAGCTTGCCGAAATGGAAGTTTACTGGAACGAAGCGAAAAAGCTTGAATAATACAAGGATGACCCTTTCCAGGCTTTTTCTTATTTGTTTTTTGCTGGTTTATACCATAAACGGCAGGTGCCAGGTTGATTCTATTGGGACGATCTCTTGTTCAGCAGTTCCGGACAAGGCTTATTTCAAATCATATCTCACAGATACCCGGGATATTCTGGTCTCGCCTTTTCGTTGGAATACGGCGCAATGGATTGGTTTTACTGCAATTACCGGAGGGTTTGTGGTTTTATTATCGCAGGATGCGAAAATTCAACAGTTGGCACAGGCAAACCGTGTACCTTTTCTGGATGGTTTTGTAAAATATGGGGTTGAACCCTGGGGAAGCAGTTGGTATACTCTACCGGCCCTGGGGATCCTTTATGGCGCCGGCGCCATAACAGGGGATCCAAAGGCGCGGTTTACAGCCTTGAAGGGGGTGGAAGCATTTTTTTTCGGTGCGGTTTCAGCGCAGATTGTCAAACAACTTACCCATCGGCACCGTCCGTTTCAGGATAATCCTCCGGATCCTTCGAAATGGGAAGGACCTTTTGCCTCCCTCCAATATACATCATTTCCATCCGGGCATGCAACCGTTGTTTTTGCTGTTGCTACCGTAATAGCAACGGCATATAAAGGTACCGTCTGGGTTCCGGTGCTCTGTTATTCACTGGCTTCGCTTACTGCATTATCACGTATTTATGATAACCGGCATTGGGCTTCAGATGTACTGATAGGTTCAGCGCTGGGTTTTGCGATTGGTAAGACCATCATCAATAACCACCTGAAAAAGGTACAACTGTTACCGGTCAGTCATACCGGGTTGGGGGCAATGGTCATCTACAAGTTATAGAGGGATCAATGTTTGCTGAGGTAACTGGCGACCCCTTCCGCAGTGGCTTTCATTCCTTCATCGCCTTTGTGCCAGTTGGCCGGGCAGACTTCGCCATTTTCTTCGAAAAATTGCAGGGCGTCCACCATCCGGAGCGCTTCGTCGATACTACGCCCAAGCGAAAGGTCGTTGACAACCTGATGTCGGACAATGCCTTGTTTATCGATTAAGAAGAGACCGCGGAGGGCGACCGGACCCCCTTCGAATACCATCTCCCCTTCTTCGGTATAGAGATACGCTCCGGCCAGAACGTCGAAGTTGGCCGAAATTGTTTTTGAAAGATCCGATACGATGGGATATTTAACCCCCTTGATCCCGCCCTTATCCAATTCGGTATTTAACCAGGCCCAATGGGAGAACTTGGAGTCGATGGAGCAGCCGACTATGGCCACATTCCTGTTTTCAAATTCTTCAATTTTATCCTGGAAGGCAATCAGTTCCGTCGGACAAACAAAAGTAAAATCGAGGGGATAGAAAAAAAAGATTACATGTTTTTTTCCTAAATATTGTGAAAGGGAAAACTTTTCCACGAATTCACCGCCATTGATAACGGCATCTGCTTCAAATAAAGGGGCTTTTTTTCCAACCAATACTGCCATAATATTGTTTTTAAGTTTAAATATTATTGTTAATTCTATATCGGTTGCAAATATAGAAATTATTTAGAAACAATATTAATAATTTTATAATTATTTAATACTACGGATGTCAAAGTGCAATGGTTCGCTGAGAATGAAATCGAAAAGGGTCATTTTCCTGATTTCATAATAGCTTTTCCAGAAGGTTTGCAGGGCATAATAGTAGTTTTTTTCTGAATTGTCTGTTTCCATCTGGGCATTGTTCAGGTCGAGGATACTGTTGATTTTCCCGATCAGGTAACGGCCTTTGGTAACTTCATAACTTTTTTTTGCAACGGTATCTGATTTGGCGGCGATGCGTAATTGGTTTTGTTGCATGTTGAACTGGACAACTTTAAGATAAACATTGCGTTGGAAGTCAATAATATCCTGTTCAACAGAAGTTTTTACGACCTCTTCCTGTGACTGGGCCATTTTAATTTTTCCATGTGCTACTCCCCAGTCTAAAATTGGGATGGTAAGGCCCAGGGAGACTTGTCGTTGGTCGAGTGGGTTCAGGTATGCTTCGGGGACGGTGGCTCCGGTTTGGGTTAGGCCTATGATGGCGTTAAGTTCGGCGTCGAAGCGGCCTTCCGTTTTAGCGCGGTTAACGTCGCGTGCGGCTTCCAGAAGTCGTTTTTTAAAATCGATGACAGAAGATGAATTTTTATTTGCAAGGTCAACGGCATGGGTAGGGTCAATTTTAAAGAAGTTTATGTTTCCCGGTGGGATTAATTCAATATTGACCGAGTCTTTAATCCGAAGTTGTGATTTAAACCGGAACTGAGCATTATCGAGAGCAAGGTTGGCATTTTCAAAGGCAGCCTGTGCCTGAAGAAAATTTAATTCCAGCTGGAGGAGGTCATTTTCTGCAATTTTTCCCAGTTGGTATCTTCCTTTGGCGATATGGTAGAGGGTGTCATAATTGGAAAGGTTGGTAAGTGAAATTTTCTTTTCAATCTGGGCCTGAAGTAAGGCAAAGAAATAGTCGGTTGTGGTAATAGCCACCTGTTCTACATCTTCGAGGTATTTTCGTTGGGCCTGATCGTATTTAAGTGGTTGTATTTTTCGGTCCCATCGAAAGGGGTTATAGGTAAATATGGGTTGGCTCAGCCCTACATTGACCGGGGTACTCATGTAGGAGATTGGATTTTCGGATTTTAAGTTATTGACGCCTGAGAGGCCGGAGCTCAGATAAACAGTTCCGCCCGTGATTCCGAGTTTCTGGGTGAGCGCCAGGCTGGCATTAGCGCTGATGTTTTGCTGGCGGATATAACTTTGGGTCCCATCGGGGTTCAGGTATGGGGAGAGGCTTTGTTGAATATTGGGCAGGGTAGCGGTCAGACCCAGCGCCGGGAGGTTGGATGCCCGGTAGGAACGGTAATCCCAATAACTGGCGCGAAAGTTTTGTTTGGCATTCAGCGCCCCGGGTGATTGTTGCTGGGCTATTCCGATGGCTTCATCGAGGGTCAGGCGGCGGATATTTCCCTGTCCATAAGAGAAAAAGGAGATTAGGCAAAGGAAGAGGGCAGGGACGGGTAGGGAACGGTTTGCTGACCGTACAAGCAAATTTTTATTCATACCTGAGGGATTCGACGGGGTCTTGTTTTGCAGCGCGTTTTGCCGGCATATATCCAAAGATAATTCCAACGGATGCAGAGACTCCAAATGAAATTAAAATCGATACCGGGGAGACGATGGTGAGGATGTTGGTAATTTCCATGATGCCTTTTGAGAGGGCAAGTCCGAGAATAATTCCAATGATTCCACCGGAGATACTAAGCAGGGTAGCTTCCATAAGAAACTGGAGAATAATATCGCGTTTGGTTGCGCCGATGGCTTGGCGGATTCCGATTTCTTTGATACGTTCCATGACGGAGGCCAGCATGATGTTCATGATACCGATACCGCCTACCAGCAGTGAGATGCTGGCAATGGCGCCGAGTACGATGTTGAAGATGTCCTTGGTGCGTTGTTCCTGTTTCAGCAACAATTCAGGAACTTTAATGTCAACATCATCAACGCCGGCATGTCGGCGCAGCATCATTTTTTTTAAAATTTCTGTAGTTGGTCCGATTTGTTCACTTTCTTTTACCTGAACAACGATTTTATCAATCTGATTTTTTAGCGATTCTTCGGAGGAACCGGAAGAAAAGACGGAAAATCCGCCGTCAAAAAACGTCATACCGCCGCCATGGAGAGAAGCATCGGTGATCATGGTCCTGTCGCGGTATCTTCTGAGCAATGTCTGGATGGGTGCATAGAGGGAGTTGTTATAATCTGAAATTCCGAGGTTTTCGATGCTTGACTGGTTGACATCTCTTTTTTTCAGGACGCCTACGACCCGAAGCCAGATTGGGCCGCATTTGATATCCTTTCCAATGGCGTCGCTTCCGGGAAAGAATTTTGATTTGATGGAAGGGCCGATGATACAAACCGGTTTTCCATCTTTGAGTTGGGCATCATTAAACATCTCTCCGCTTTGAAGTTCGAGGGCAAAGACCCGGAAGAAATCGGGGGTAACTCCGGTGAGTTTGGCAGAGGATTTGATTCCATCTTTAATAATATCTGTCTCATAGATCACTTCCGGGCTCACAGTGAGTACGGTGGGTATGATGGCTTTAATACTCATGGCGTCTTTCAGGCTCAGTCCGGGTGAGTATTTTCCTTTGGTTTTTTCGTTATTTTGATCTTCAGTTTGATTTTCAGAGCTGTTTCCGGTTGAAGTTGAAGCGGAGCCTTTGTTTTTTTCAGGTTTCGGAGAGATTAGTATGTTGTTGACCCCGACCAGTTTCATCTGGTCCAGGATTTCTTTTCGGGCGCCATTTCCGATTGCCATCATGGTAATGACGGCAGCCACGCCAAAGATGATCCCCAGTGCGGTAAGCATAGAGCGGAATTTATTCAGAAAAACCGCTTCAAGGGCGATGTTAAAAATGTATTTATATCGTTCGAACATGCTGTACGTAATTGATAATTAATGATTAATAATTTCCGGAGACCAGGAGTGACAGATATCCGGGCATGTGAACTATTTTTTTATAATAAGAGGCGCTTTGGGTTTTCTGATGGTTGAATCCTTGTCCTCTTGTTTATCGGGTTTTTGAGGGATTGGTTTAATTCTGAATTTGTCGAGGGTCTCTTTTGGGAGGGGTTCGAGCGATATTTTATCGGAGTTTTCCGGAGGTACGAGGAGGAGTTCATCATCTTCCAGGACTCCGGCCCTGACGATAATTTCATTATCGTTCGACTGGCCCACGACGACTTGTTGCCGTACGATGGACCCGCCATTTTTCTTATAGACAAAGGTTATGGAATCGGTATTAAAGATGGCTTCGATCGGGATGAAGAGCACGCTATCGACAATGCTTGTCAGGATGGTATTTTTGGTAGTCATGGCAGGCCGCAGGATGGAGTCGAATTCTTTGACAAGTATTCTCACCTCATAGACTTTGGCGTTTGTGTTTTGGAGTTGTTCGCCGATGTTGGCCACTTCAGTAACTTTTCCGGTGAATTGTTTTTCGGGAAAGGCATCGATTCCGATCCGGACCGGTTGTCCTACTTTTACTTTACTGATATCGATTTCATTTATATAGGTTTTTGAGATCATTTCTGACAGATCGGGCAATTCGGCGACGATGTTATCCCAGGCATTGATGGTTGCCCCGATGCCGATTTTATTACCGTCCCAATTCCGGCGGTAAATTACCATTCCGGCTTTTGGGGCCACAACGTTGAATTGTTTCAGGACATCGTTCATTTGTTCCAGTTTCCGTTTTGCCTGGTTATAGGAAGCGGATACTTCCTGCATATTTGCAACGGCCTTCTGGTATCTTAATTTGTAGTTTTTTTCAGCTTGTTCGTGGGCACGTTCCGATTTTTCGAGTTCAATCTGTACCTGTCGTATGGTGGCAGGGGGTTCATATTTTGACTGGTCCAGGGTTATTTTTTTTTCTTCCAGGGAATATTTAAGGTTGATCAGTTCGTCGCATGCATTTCGGAGTTCCAGTGAAGTATCGAGACGGGTTTTGGTCATTTGTGATTCCAGTTTTTCAAGGTTTGTCTCTTCGTCTTTGATCTTATTGGATATCTCGGTACGATCGAGTGATGCGACATACTGGCCTGAGTCTACCACTGTTCCATCGGGAATGATATCCTGAAGTTTGACCTGCCAGATCTGGATTTGGCGTAAAGCCTGGGGGCCATAAATTTTTTCCGAACTTTTGGCGATCAGTTCCCCGGTGGTGGTTACTTCGATCGGGAAATTGCCTTTTTTAACTTTGGCAATGATGTGTTGGCCTTTGTTATTGGTTGAGAAGAGGAAGTAGGCGACGATTGCCAGAAGAAAGAGGGCGGCAATTCCATAGATGGTGGGTTTGCGTTTCATGGGACAGAGCTAAGGGGTATATAAACAACCGTTTAACATCACACGTCGATGTTGGCGTATTTGGCATTTTTTTCAATAAATTCACGTCGTGGCGGAACATCGTCACCCATCAGCATAGAGAAAATGCGGTCGGCTTCAGTCCCGTTTTCGATGGTCACCTGTCGGAGGGTACGGAATTCGGGGTTCATGGTGGTTTGCCAGAGTTGTTCTGCGTTCATTTCCCCAAGGCCTTTATATCGTTGAATATGAACTCCGGAATCTTTTCCGTTGGTCAGGTCACTGACGATCCGGAGGCGTTCTTCTTCGGTCCAGCAATATCGCTGTGTTGTCCCTTTTTTGATCAGGTATAAGGGGGGTGTTGCGATGTAAACATGTCCGTTTTCGATCAGTTCTTTCATATACCGGAAAAAGAAAGTCAGGATCAGGGTGGCGATATGGCTTCCATCCACATCCGCATCGGTCATGATGACGATTTTATGATAACGCAATTTATCGAGATTTAGTGCTTTACTGTCATCTTCGGTTCCGATTGTGACGCCGAGGGCCTGAAATATATTTTTAATTTCTTCGCTGTCGAAGATTTTATACTGCATGGCTTTTTCCACATTCAGGATTTTCCCCCGGAGTGGCAGGATGGCCTGGAATTTCCGGTCGCGGCCCTGTTTTGCCGTACCTCCTGCGGAATCGCCCTCAACAAGATAGATTTCGCATTTGGCTGGATCGTTTTCTGAGCAGTCGGACAATTTTCCGGGCAATCCCGAGCCTGAGAGTACATTTTTTCGTTGAACAAGTTCTCTGGCTTTACGGGCTGCATGTCGGGCTGTAGCGGCAAGGATTACTTTATTGACGATGGTGCGGGCTTCTTTGGGATGTTCCTCCAGGTAGTTGGTCAGCATTTCGCTGGTGAGCTGGTCAACCACGCCCATAACTTCATTGTTGCCCAGTTTTGTTTTGGTTTGTCCTTCAAACTGGGGTTCCTGTACTTTTACTGAAATGATGGCAGTGAGGCCTTCCCGGAAGTCATCGCCATTGATATCGAATTTCAGTTTGGCTAACATTCCGGTTTTATCGGCATAGCTTTTCAGGGTGCGGGTCAGGGCCCGTCGGAATCCGGCCAGGTGGGTTCCCCCTTCATGGGTGTTGATATTGTTGACATAGGCATGGATATTTTCAGAGAAGGAGGTATTGTACTGCATGGCAATTTCAAGAGGAATGTTGTTTCGTTCCCCTTCCATACAGATGGGTTCTGGGATGAGTTTTTCACGGTTGGCATCGAGGTAGCTGATAAAATCGCGCAGTCCATCTTTTGAGTGAAAAGTTTCGTAAAGCAGGTTGCCGCTTTCATCAATTTCTCTTTCATCTTTGATAGAGAGTGTAATCCCTTTATTCAGATAAGCCAGTTCGCTCAACCGGGAAGTAAGGATCGCATAGTCGTATTTTTCAACGATAAAAATGGTATTATCGGCTTTGAATGTGACCTCTGTCCCGTTTCGCTGCGTTTCACCCACATTTTTAACGGGGTACAAAGGTTTCCCAAATGCATATTCCTGTTGAAATATCTGGCCGCCGCGGTAAACCACAACTTTAAGTTCGGCCGACAGTGCATTGACAACCGAAACGCCTACACCATGAAGGCCACCGGAAACTTTATAGGTATCTTTATCAAATTTTCCTCCGGCGTGTAAGACGGTCATGACAACCTCCAGGGCCGATTTTTTTTCCTTTTCATGATAATCGGCAGGAATGCCTCTTCCGTTATCGGTGACCGTGATTGAATTATCGGGATGGATAATGACATCAATTTTGTTACAAAAACCGGCGAGGGCTTCATCGATGGAATTATCGACTACTTCGTACACCAGGTGGTGGAGCCCTTTTACATTAACATCGCCGATGTACATGGCCGGACGTTTTCTGACGGCCTCCAACCCCTCTAAAACCTGAATGTTATCCGCAGTATAATTTGAGCTGGCAAAATCCTTTTCTATATCTGTCATAATCAATAAGTTAAAATAGATTCAATGAATACACAAAGGTAAGAAAAAAAATCGGATAAAAATCTATGAAAACATCAGGAAAATCAAGGATTTTATTAACAATTTCCGGTGAAAAAAGAGAGGGCAGTTCCGGGAATCAGGAAAGCAATTTTTTCAGGATGTTTCCGGCTGCATGACCATCTCCGAAACCGTTTTGGCGGGAGGCGGATGGGGTGGGTAGCAGGGCCGCTTCAACGATGCGGTCCGGGTCGCTTCCGGTGATGATATTCCAATGGTTGTGAAGGGTTTCGATCCATTCTGTTTCTGTTCGGAGGGTGATGCATTGTTTCCCTAAGAAATAGGCTTCTTTTTGCAGTCCTCCGGAATCGGTAAGGACTTTCAGGGAATCGATGGTCAGTTTGAGCATTTGAAGGTATCCAACCGGTTCAATGATATGGATATTCGGGGTAACAATAATTTCTTTATCCAGGATTTTCCGGGTTCTTGGATGGATTGGGATAACAATTTCGAAGGGCAGTTGGGAGAAAGCAGCAAAGATTTTTTTCAGGTTTTCCGGTTGATCGGTATTTTCGGCCCGATGAATGGTTGCAAGCAGATATTTTTGGGGAATGCCGGGGGTAGCGTATTTTTCCGGATTGTTGAGAATTGCTGACTGATAATACAGGACGGAGTCGAACATCACATCCCCCGTAAAAATCGTATTTGCTGAAAGCCCTTCGTTGTGGAGGTTTTGAACAGCAGTTTGGGTAGGGGCGAAGAGCATGTTGGAGATACAATCGGTCATAACGCGGTTGATTTCTTCGGGCATGGCCCGGTTAAAACTTCGCAGTCCTGCTTCGACGTGGGCAACCGGGATATGGAGTTTTACGGCAGCAAGAGCTCCGGCCAGGGTTGAATTGGTATCTCCGTAAACGAGGGTAATATCGGGTTTTTCATGCAGAAGGATATTTTCAATTCCCTGCAGCATCCGGCCGGTTTGATTGGCATGGCTTCCGGATCCGACCTCCAGGTTGAAATCGGGTTCGGGAATATCCAGTTCACGAAAAAAAATCCGGGACATATTTTCATCGTAGTGCTGGCCGGTATGCAGCAATAGTTCATGAACCGACGGATGGGCAAGAATTTCCCGGGAGACGGTAGCTGCTTTGATAAATTGTGGACGGGCGCCGACCACCGTAACGATTTTTATCATAGTTGAAAAAATAAAAAACAACAGTTCCGTAAGCGGGATTCTGTTTTAATCTGTCATTTATCTGAGCCCGGCGTCACCGCCGGGCTTTAGCGACCCACCCTCCGGCATTGGGCGGGCAACCCTTAACTGCCGGTTTACTTGGTCTTTCAACCCATGAGGTTTACCCTTCCGGCCGGTCACCCGGCCGGACCGTGGTCTCTTACACCGCGTTTTCACCTTTACCCATTCGGGTAGTTGTTTTCTGTGGCACTGGCTGTCTCCCGGCCTGAAACCGGGAGCCTTCCCGTTAGGAAGCATGGCGCCCTGTGTTGTCCCGACTTTCCTCCACGCCTTCCGGCGCAGCGACAGAACGAACTGTTGTGGCCACAAAAGTAAACAATTTAAAGATATAATGGATACCTTTGCCCGGGGATGATTGTCACCTTACCGTTTGGAATAGCCCATGAAAGATCTGAGTTACGGAGATGAAAGAAAGCTGATATTCAGGTTCGCGGTCCCCATGCTGCTGGGTAATGTTTTTCAGCAACTCTACAATGTGGTTGACAGCGTTGTAGTTGGAAGGTATATTGGAAAAGCGGCGCTTGCCGCTGTCGGGACATCAGCTCCTATCATATTTCTGCTTGTCTCCTTTATCATTGGTTTAACCATGGGTTTTACCATTGTTGTTTCACAATATTTTGGGGCAAAACAGATCGACAAGGTGCAAAAAGCGATCAACACCCTGTATATTTTTATGTTTTTCACCTCCCTGATTGTAACGGTTGGGGGGATCATGCTGAGTAAGACAATATTTCTGTTGATTGATCTTTCGCCGGAGATCATTCCGGATGCCATGATTTTTCTGAATATTTTTCTTTTGGGGTTGATTTTTCTTTTTGGTTATAATGGAACCAGCGCCATTCTCCGGGGACTTGGGGATTCAAAAACGCCACTCTATTTTCTCATCGGTTCGGTTGTGTTAAACATTCTGCTCGACATTCTTTTTGTGCCCATTCTGCACTTTGGAATATGGAGTGTTGCGGTTGCTACCGTATTTTCGGAGGCAGTGGCTTTCACAGCCCAGATCATTTATCTGAACCGATATCATAAGGTTGTAAAATTTTCTTTCCGGGGGTTGCAATTTGACCGTGATATTTTTATAAAAAGCATCCGGATTGGGATTCCTACCGGTTTACAGCAAACTTTTGTTGCAGCAGGGATGGTTGCCTTGTACTGGGTAGTAAACCAGTTCGGGGTGGATGCCAATGCAGCTTACAGCGCAGCCGGAAGGATTGATAGTTTTGCAGCGATGCCTGCCATGAGTTTTTCGGTGGCGCTATCTACTTTTGTGGGACAGAATCTGGGGGCAAACCGTCCCGACCGGGTTAAAACCGGTCTCCGGGCAACGCTGATGATGACAAGCATTATCTCCATTTCAATTTCCCTGATCACGGTTTTATTCGGTCGTTACCTGATGCGGATGTTTACCACCGATCCGGTTGTGATCCGGATGGGTGGCGATTATCTGATGATTATTGGTTCGACCTATCTTCTCTTTTCAACCATGTTTGTTATCAATGGATTATTACGGGGCGCCGGCGATACCCTGGTGTCGATGTTTATCAGTTTATTTTCCCTTTGGGTGATCCGCATTCCTGTTGCCTATTTTCTTTCGAAAAACACTTCCTTAGGGGTTTTGGGGATATGGTGGTCAATTCCCATTGGTTGGTTTTCCGGTATGGTTTTGTACTATTGGTATTACCGTTTGGGAAAGTGGAAAACCAGGGCAGTAGTGAAATATCCGCGTAATTAATTCAGTTGGATAATAAAGTCACCCAATGGAAATGCGGTTCAAAACAGAGGCGAGGTGTCGGGTCAGTGTTTTTCTGGAATATTGCCGGATATTTTGAGGTTTTGGGGCCGGGGTACCTGATTTAAACTGCTGGTAAAGCGATCGGATGTTATTTTTCATTTTATCAACCTCCCCAAAGCCAGCCAATAAGCCTGATTTTGTCGCTTCAAGGATTTGGGCTGCATCGCCATCTTCGGGTCCCAAACATAAAATGGGCCTTTCTGCGGCAAGGTATTCAAAAAATTTTCCCGTGAGGATCATTTTCGAATTGGGTGTGTTGTTGATGATAAGCAGCAGTACCTGTGCCTTCCGCTGACTTTGTATGACTTCATTGTGCGGCATGTAATCAATTTTTGAAACAAACTGTTGCAGTCCGTATTGTTGCAGTGATTCCATGACGGTGTAATCTGCTTTTCCGATCAGCTTAATCTCCAGGTCTTGCTTAAAATGTTCATTTTCAAGAAGTAGCTTGTTGATCGCCTCCCAAAGGGTAACCGGGTTTCGGGAGCCGGTAAGGGTTCCGATATGGGCAATGGAAAAACGGGAATCCAGTGTCAGCGGGGAGACGGTTTCCACATCGGAATCGTCGAATCCATTGGTTATGACTTCATAGTGGCGGGGATACAGCTGCCGGAAGTCGTTTGCCATGGTATTGCTGATTACGGTAACTGTATTGGCTTGCTGAAGAACCTGCTTTTCCAGGGAGCGGTGTTTGGAATCGGCCCATGGGGTCAATTTCAATTCTTTATAAAAATCGATGTTGGTCCACGGATCCCGAAAATCGGCCAGCCATGGAAGGTGAAACATTTTTGCAAGGGGCATGGCGATCAGGTGCATGCTGTGGGGAGGGCCGGTTGAAATTATAACATCAACAGGGTGTTCCTTCAATTGTTTTATCAGGAAGCGGATGGAGGGTTTGATCCAGAACCTGCGGGCATCGGGGATAAAAAAGTTACCCCGGATCCAGACGGAGATGGATTCCATTGTTTGGTTATTTTTCTTTTCAGAAAGAAAAGCGGCATTGATTTTTTCCTCTTTTTTTCGCCCCATCAATTTTTTATATGCGCTGTATGGTTCCCAGATGGGTAATTTCCAGACCTCGGTACCGGGGGGGATATCGGAGAAAAGGGAAGGATCGTTTTCAGGAAATTCCGGGTTTTCGGGAGTATAAATAACAGGTTCCCAGTTATAATCACCGAGGTATTTGACAAATTTAAGCCATCGCTGTACACCGGCCCCGCCGCTGGGTGGCCAGTAGTAAGTGATGATCAGCGCTTTTTTCATGCTTTTGCTTTCCGGTTCTTTCGGATTTCCATTCCAATGGCAAGAAGTACAAGGATAATAAGAAGGATCGAGCTTGCCATGGAAATTTTTTCTCCAAGAAAAAAGACATTTGGTTCAAATTTAAACACCAGGCTGTGTTCCCCAGCGGGTAAAACCATGGCGCGCAAGACATAGTTTGAACGGAAATGAGGGGTTAACCGGCCATCCACGTATGCATTCCAGCCTTTTGGGTAATATATTTCGGAAAAGACAGCCAGTCCGTTCTTTTTAGTTTTGTACTGGTACTTCAGCTCATTGGGGGCGTACTCAACCAGTTGGATTATATCCAGTGAATCTCTTCCCGGTTCGAAGGTTTTCAGCATGTCGGCAAACTTTTTATCGACGACAGTGGCACTTCCCGGAGTAAGGTCATGCAACGCGTTGATTTCGGCATCGGCGTTATCCACGAGTTTGTAAGATTCGACAAACCAGGCATTTCCAAGTGCATTTGAATTGAGGTAGGCCATGGGTTGTTTGTTGTTGTCGGGCAGAATAAAATACCGGGTGTTAAGCATATTCAGTACAGGAATGCTATCGGTACGCATCGACCGTGCAAAGGTTTGAATATCCTGGTCTATGCCGGTCTCGATCAATTCCTGATAGCGACGGAGTTTGGCCCCGTGATATCCGCCGATGGATTTATGGTAATAGGATGTTCCTGCATCGTTAAAGGTATTGGAGGTAAGGTTCAGTACCCTGAAATCGAGTGTCGGATCGCTGAGTATCTGGTTGTCGGCAGCAGTAGGTTCAAACGGTTTTTCCACCTTCGATTTTGAGGTGAAACTATCGTTGTTCAGGTATCGTTTGTTAACAGAAAACAGATCAAAGAGGATAAGGACAATCAGGATGAGATAGACATACCCTTTGTTCAATTTATTGAATAATAATGCCCAGAGAGCCAGTGCAGAAAGGGTAATAAAAATCAGTGCACGGATTGCATCCATCCGGAGAAGGGCTTCCCGGTCGTCGCGCACGGCCTGCATGAACCAGCCGGGAAGTTGTTGTGCCATGGCCTGATCGCTGGGCCCTGTGAAGTTAAGGAACATTCCTGGGAAGATCGCATACAACAAGCTGAGACCCCCGGTGATGAGGAAGGCAATTTGAACTCCCCGGAACATCTTTTTCTGTTCGTCTCGTCGGTCGAGCAATGTTTTAACAGCAAGAATAGCCAGCAAAGGCATGGCGAATTCTGCAATGACAAGGATCATTGAAACGGCCCTGAATTTATTATAACCGGGGAGATAATTCAGAAAAAAATTGGTAACGGCCATTAAATTATGGCCCCATGAGAGGATGATGGAGAGCAGGGTTGCCGCGAGCAGCCACCATTTGATCGGGCCTTTTACAATGATGAGGCCCAGCAGAAAGAGGAAGCAGATGATTGCCCCCACATAGACCGGTCCTGAAGTAAAGGGTTGATTGCCCCAGTAATAGAGGTAGGAGATCGGTTGGCTTGTAAACTGACGGATGGTCCCCTGGTCTAATCCATTAGCAGTCATTGCCTTAACAACTTCCGAGTTGTCACTGACACGGGCGCCGGAAGCGCCTCCGTAATAGTCGGGGATTAGGAGTGTCATGGTTTCCCCGATTCCATAACTCCACTGGGTAGCATAATCTTTATCGAGTCCGGAGGTGCGGTTGTGCTTTTCACTTGTCAGTTCCGATTTTCCGCGGATGGTGTATTTACCATATTCGTAAGTTGCCCAAAGGCTGGTAAGATTGGTCAGGATGGCGAAAATCACGGCAATGACCAGAACGCCCACAGCGGTGAAGAACGGCGCAAGTTCTTTAAAACGGACAGCATGGATCAGTTTAAACAGGCCAAGCAGCAGGGCGGTCATGGCCAGATAATAGGTGATTTGCGGATGGTTTGTTTTTACTTCAAGGGAGAGAAACAGGGCCGTCAGGATCCCTCCCCAGAGGTATTTTCGTTTCATGGTCAGGATCATTCCCGCGATGACCGGAGCCATGTAAGCGATGGCATGGGCCTTGGAATTATGGCCGGCTTCGATGATGATAAAAAAGTAGGATGACATTCCAAATGCAATGGCTCCGGCAATGGATAACCAGGGGTCGACACCCATGACGAGCAACAAAATAAAAAATCCAAGGAAATAGAGAAATACCAGATTGGCCGGGTGGGGCAGGCCCAATGTTAAAATGCTATCAAGGTACCCAAGTACATTGGCTGTATATTTGGTCGAAACCTGATAGGCCGGCATTCCTCCGAACATCGAATTGGTCCAAAGCGGTTCCTGGCCGGTTTTCGCCCTGAAGTCAACAATTTCTTTAGAAACTCCGGTAAAATTTACGATATCACTTTGAAGAATTCTTTTTCCTTCAAGGATCGGACTAAAATAGATGATGGTAATCAGAAGGAAGATTACAATTGTCGACACATAGGGCAGGAACTTTTTTACTTGAATGTTTTTCATGGAATGCGTTGGTTTGTCGAAGCTTACGAAAATAAAAAAAGAAGATAAATCGTATTATCTTCTTTTATACAAAATTGCGAAAAATCAGGATCAATTCAACGGATCAAAAAAGAAAAACTATTCTTTATCTAATTTTTCGTCAGAAACTGTCAATTTTTTTCTTCCCTTGGCCCTTCTGGCAGCCAATACTTTACGTCCGTTGGCATCGGCCATCCGGGCGCGGAAACCATGCTTGTTGTTTCTTTTACGGTTCGATGGCTGGTAGGTTCTCTTTGTCATTGTTACTTTATTTTGGGAGTGCAAAAATACGGATTTTTTGGAAACCACAAAATTTTGATCATTAAATATTTTACTTTTGTCCAAAGAAGATAAGACAACAGAACATGTCGTTTAAATTAACCCTGATCCGGAAAACGAAATGGTTTTTTTACCGGTGTAAGCTTCACCGGGTGGTAGGTCCCTTAACCGGTTTGCTCTTTAACCTTGCCTATTTGTCGAAGGTGTCGGCATGGATTGACAAAAACCGGAACATTCCCTTCAATGATTTTTATGCACCCCGGTGGGACTACAACAAACGGTACATTTTATACGATTATGTTTTTAGGACCAGGGATTTGGGTCAGCCCATTACCTATCTTGAATTTGGTGTTTCCGGGGGTTATTCGTTTGACTGGTGGGTCAGGGCGAATACCCATCCTGCTTCCCGTTTTGTTGGTTTTGATACCTTCGAAGGGCTTCCCGAAGACTGGGGCGGTTTCAAAAAGGGGGCGATGACCACACATTCCCGGTTGCCTAAGGTTGATGACCCGAGGGCCCGGTTTGTTAAGGGGTTGTTCCAGGAGACCCTGCACGATTTTTTAAGCGCCTATGAAGGCAAGGAAAACCGCAAAGTAATTCTGATGGATGCCGATATTTATACTTCGACCCTTTATACCCTCACCATGCTTGCCCCGCATCTGACCAGGGGTGATATCCTGCTTTTCGACCAGTTTAATGTTCCTGCGCATGAATTTCTGGCTTTCCAGCATTTTACAAGCAGTTATTATCTGAAATTCAATTTGATAGGTGCGGCTAACAATTACTATTTCTGCGCTTTTGAATTGGTTTGAAAGGTTATTCCGGGGGGGGGGGAAATGATACCTTTTTGAAGGTCACTTGTTAAAAGATGCTGTAGCAAAGGAACTCTATAATGTATCTAAAGAAGGACTTCTTCCTTTAAAGTGAGGAACGTGGTTTTAATGATTTCCCAAATCATAGAATGATCTGCTGCATCCTTTTCATGGATTGAGCGATTACGAAAACTTACTATTTTACTGGTATTCTCAGGTAATTTTTCTGGCTGCAGCGTATCAAATTTATTAACAGCTTTTCCAAGGATGCTTATCAGAAGTTTAATTTTTTTCTCTCCGTACAAGGGCAGGTTTTATCGCTTCTGTTTTTCTCTTTTCCTGTTCCAGTAATCTAAACCCTGCCCGAATACCATAAAGGTATCATAACTGTCCGAACAAATTAAAAAAGTAGAAAAGTTCAAAAGGCTACATTTG
>DYSO01000255.1 GCA_020718225.1 Draconibacterium orientale
ACTGAAGTAGCCGCAATAAAATTGCGGGGTTTTAACCTAAATCTGAAACAATAAAAAAATAAGACCATGGAATTAGAAAAGAGGGTTTTGGAACGTGCCCGCCTTTGGCTTACAGACAGTTTTGACGATGCAACCCGCTCTGCAGTGACTCAACTGATTGAATCAAACCCGGTTGAACTGACCGATTCTTTTTACCGCGACCTTGAATTTGGTACCGGAGGATTGCGTGGAATAATGGGAGTTGGCACCAACAGGATGAATAAATATACAGTGGGGATGGCAACCCAGGGATTGGCCAATTATCTGAAAATGATGTTTCCGGAGCTGAACCCTGTAAAAATGGCTATTTCACACGACAGCCGTAATAACAGCAGGTTTTTTGCCCGGATTGTTGCTGAGGTACTTTCAGCCAACGGTTTTAAGGTGTACCTCTTTGATGATCTCCGCCCGACACCGGAGCTGTCGTTTGCTATCCGGCGCCTGGGTTGCCAAAGCGGGGTTATGCTTACCGCTTCCCACAACCCGAAAGAGTATAACGGGTACAAAGCCTATTGGGATGACGGGGCCCAGCTGATTGCCCCACACGATGAAAACGTAATCCATGAAGTACAGAAAATCACCTCCGTAGATGCGGTCAAATGGCAGGGAATCGAATCCAATATCTTCAGCATCGGAGCTGATATTGACCAGCTCTATCTTGACCGGATCGTTGCCCTGTCACTCTCACCTGCCAGCATTCAACGGCAAAAAAAGATGAAAATCGTTTATACCCCCCTGCATGGTTGCGGCCGTAAACTTGTCCCTGAAGCGCTTGCCCGTTTTGGGTTTGAAAACATCCATATGGTTGAAGAACAAGCTATTGCCGATGGAAATTTCCCTACGGTTCATTCTCCAAACCCGGAAGAACACGATGCACTGGATATGGCCATCGGAGTTGCTGAAAAAATTCACGCCGACCTTGTCATGGCCACCGACCCGGATGCCGACCGCGTCGGGATCGCTATCCGTAACCATGAAAACCAGATGATCCTGTTAAACGGGAACCAAACCGCTGCCATCTTATTTTACTATGTCCTTACCCGTTGGAAAGAGTTGGGAAAACTCACCGGAAATCAGTTTATCGTATCCACGATTGTAACAACAAAATTACTTTCTGTAATAGCTAAATCTTTCCACGTCGACTATTATGAATGTCTGACCGGGTTCAAGTTCATTGCAGATGTTATCCGCCAGCATGAAAAACAGAAACAGTATATCATTGGTGGTGAAGAGAGTTATGGATATCTGATCGGGGATTTTGTACGCGATAAAGATGCCGTCAGCGCCTGTGCGCTCATCGCTGAAACAGCAGCATGGACAGCAGATCAGGGCAAATCGTTATTTGATTTGCTGATCGGGATATATCAAACCTACGGATTTTATAAAGAATCCCTGTTATCTGTGACAAAAAAAGGAAAATCGGGCGCTGAAGAGATAGAGCAAATGATGGTCGGATACCGTGAAAACCCACCCGTTTCAATTAATAATTCCAGGGTGTTAAAGATTAAAGATTATCAAACTTTAAAGGAGACCGACCAGATAAACCAAACCACAACACCCATCGATCTTCCCCGGTCAAATGTCATACAATTCCTTCTTGAAGATGGAAGAATTATCAG
>DYSO01000121.1 GCA_020718225.1 Draconibacterium orientale
CCCCCACATCCGATTTATGGATCGGCCCCACCACCTTCATCACAACCGGAAACCCAAGACGGGATGCCGCAGCCACTGCATCTTCAGCTGAAGTCACAACTGCTTCCCCGGCTGCGGAAATACCGCAGGCTTCCATCAACCCCCGGATATGATCTGGCGCCATATAACCATCCGGTGATGTTTCTATAATGGAACGGATCCTGGCAGTGTCGATGGCTGGAAAATTAAAATCCCGGACAGCAGGCTTTGGGGTTTGCCACACCCTGGAAAGGGCATTGCCAAAAACAACTTCATCAGAAAAAAAGAGGCGCCCCCTGGAAACAAATTCACGGATCTCGGAAGCAGCGGTTAATACCGAGGGTAAAACAGGAAATATGGGTTTTTTGGTTGTTCTCATCTTCTGGTCAAGAACATCATAAACATCAAAGACAGGGGTCAACCCAGGAGTTCCGAAAATTACTGCCATTCCATCTATTTCATCAAATTTCTGGTTTACGGTATCGATGATCGTACCCAGTTGTGCTGCAGTTCCGGTAGCCAGAAAATCGATGGGATTGGCCACCGAGGAGCCCGGATAAAGTTGTTCCAGTAATTCTTTGGTTGCAGGGCCATCCAAACGGGGAACATTCATTCCTCCATTCGAGAGGGCATCTGTCAGCATCACTGCAGGACCTCCGGCATGGGTAATAACCGCTATATTTTTTCCTTTCAATTCAGGAAATGAAAACACGGAAGCGACACTTATCAGATCTTCGCGACCATAGCAGCGAACGATCCCTGCTTTTCTAAAAAGGGCATCTACCGCCACATCGGGGCTGGCAAGGGCGCCTGTATGCGAAGATGCTGCACGGCTTCCAGCCTCGGACGATCCTGCCTTTACAGCGGCAATCCTGCACCCTTTTCCGATCAGCGATGCAGCATGTTTTAATAGCATTCCAGGGTTTGAAATGGTTTCAATATAGAGCAGGATGATACGTGAACTGATAACCGGGTCAAAACTTTCATCGAGATGGGCAAGAATCTCTTCCACGCCAAGTTGAGCGCTGTTCCCAACCGAAAAAACCTGGGAAAAAGTCAACCCTTTGGGAATTCCGGCTTCCATGATAAAAACAGCGGTAGCGCCGGAACCGGAGATAAAATCACATCCTTTTGGATCAAGCGGTGGTACCGGTTTGGTAAAGATCCCGGTAAAGGATGGGGTAAGGACCCCGATACAATTGGGACCTATCAGGGAACCTCCACAAGCGTCCACAATTTCCACGAGCCTTTTTTCAAGCAGTTTTCCCTCCTGGTTTTCCTCGCTGAAACCGGCAGAGAGAACGATAAACCCCTTTGTATTTTTCTGGTTAGCAAGAAGTTCTACCGTATCCGGAATAAATTTGGCAGCAATTGCAATGATGGCCAAATCGACCTGGGGAAGTTCAGCAGGGTCCCTGTAGCTTTTTATACCCTGGACTTCCGTCTCTTTCAGGTTTGTCACAAAGAGATCGCCCTGGAAATTACTTTCGAGAAGGTTCCTGAGTACAGCGCCACCGGGTTTATGAAGGTCATTGGAACCACCGATAACTACAATGCTTTTGGGATAAAGAAGGGAATGGTGTAACATGGGGAGGGATTGGGATTTACGATATACGATTTACGATATACGATATACGATATACGATATACGATATACGATTTACGATTTACGATATACGATTTACGATATACGATTTACGATTTGCGATTGATATTAAAAGAACTTTAAAAATGGAATAAGAGGGGCTGTTTTCGCCCGGTACTCCTCCCAGTCGGGGCGGCCTTGGTACTTTTTCTCTAACATTGGAACCCCCGAAACATAGCGGAGCAGCAGGATAATCACTAACGGACTAAGCAGGGTGTACCATCCGTGGGGTAAACTTAAAGCGTAAAAACTGAGTCCAAGCCAAACGAGCGATTCGCCAAAATAGTTTGGGTGCCTTGTCAACGACCACAGCCCGGTCGTCATTAGCTTTCCCTGGTTGGCCAGATTTTTTTTAAACGCATCCAGCTGATGGTCTCCCACCGCTTCAAAAAAGAAGCCAACGCCAAAAACAATCATGCCTAATGTATCCCAAATGCCAAGGGGCCCTCCGGTATTAAAACCGACGTACCAGGCAGGAAGCGAAATAACCAGCATAAAAAAGCCCTGCAACATAAAAATCTGGAAAAAACTCCTCACAATAAAATATTTCCAGGTGTCGCGCCAGGCTTTATAGCGAAAATCTTCCCCTTTCCCCATATTTCGCATCATGATGTGATACGACAGCCGCATTCCCCATAACAGAACAAAAAGGGTTACAATCATTTTCCTGATATCGGTTTCACCCGATTGGACCACAGCATAGAGTGCGATAACAATAAATCCGATGCCCCAGAAAACATCCACAATGGAGTTGTCCTTCTTTATCAGAGCAATGATAAAAATCAGGGACATGTAGAGGAAAATGATGAGGGAGATTTGGAGGACCATTTACGATTTACGATTTACGATTTACGATTTACGGTTTACGGTTTACGATTTACGATTTACGATTTACGATTTACGGGAGTGGGGAATAGGTTAATGGGATATGATGTATGGCAAGGGAGGTGTTGATTTGATTTTTGACAGAACCCGGTGTTATTCCAGCATAAAAGCGACACTGGTCACGCCGGGGCCTACATTGGCGACCAAAACAGGCGAAGCGTGGTCGATAAACAGCGGTTTTTTACCTGTTATTTTTTCCATTTCTTCTGCGTACCAGTCGGCAGTTGCCGGATTGTTGGCATGGGTAATTGCATAACCCCATATTGAATTCCTGCTTGCAATTTCTGATATGTCCCGGATGACCTTCTTCATACTGCTTTTTTCCGTAAAGGATTTCTGTAGAAGGATGGTTTTTCCTTCCTCATTCATCGAAATAATGGGTTTCAGGTCCAGAATTTTTGCGATAAAACT
The DNA here is from genome assembly GCA_020718225.1 of Draconibacterium orientale. Classification (GTDB taxonomy): domain Bacteria; phylum Bacteroidota; class Bacteroidia; order Bacteroidales; family FEN-979; genus CAIVAT01. The sequence goes on from DYSO01000121.1 coordinate 2,960, forward strand.
TTTAAACGGGCTGACGCGTCCGGTTCTTACGATATATTTGAGGGTGGTAACGCTCACCCGGATTTGGGATTTCTTCACCCATCCTTCCATTTTCGACATGATCTCTTCATGCGATTCGCCTTCAGAAATGGCGTTGGCTGCACGTAAAACGACAAGGGCAAGTCCGCCGGACAAATTGCAGGAGTTGACTACATGGATCTTTTTTTGCAATCGTCCGATAACATCTTCTGCCCCCTTAAGGCTGCTCGAATAAGTTCCGCTTAAGCCATGGCTGATGTGAATACCAACGATGGAGTCGTAATGGGAGGCCAGATATTCATATTTATTCTGAAATTCCTTTGAAGCAGGCTGTGCTGAAGATGGCGCCTCTTCAGAATGGGTAAGCATGGAATAAAATTGAGGAGGGTTGATGGTTACCCTGTCGAGAAAATAGGTACTGCCAAAATGGAGCGTGAGCGGTACCACATGAATCTGATACTGGTCGATTAAATGTTTTGGAATATCGCAGGTAGAGTCGGTAAGCAGGGCTATGGCTGATTTTCGGTTAAACTGAATCTCATTTTGCATCACCATATCATCGACTTTCTGATAGGTAATGTTTCCGAATTTCTGAAGTTGGGAGAATACCTCGGCCGGGAAATCGGTATGAATATGAACTCTGACTTTTTCCGGTGTCCCGGCCACCACAAGGGAATCGCCGGTATGTTGTATGAAATTCCGGATTTTGATTTTATCCAGCTGATGCCCGTTGATCAAAGCTTCCGTACAAAACCGGAAGGTTATCTGATCGTGAGGCATTTCAACGATCTGTTCTGCTTCAGAGAGCAGATCGGCTGAACTGGCTGACGTTTTTCCGACTCCAAGGGTAAAAAAATCCTTGATCCCTTCGAGCCAGAAAACGAACCCTTTGGCTCCGGCATCAACTACATGGCTGCGCGCCAGCACTTCCAGTTTTGAAGTGGTGGCAGCCAGTGATTCAAGCGCTTTGTTATATGCTTCGACCAGCAGTTTAATAAAATCGTCGAACCGGTCTTTCAGCAGATAAATATAATCGGCCCAATCCTTAATAACGGTTAAGATGGTACCCTCAACAGGATTGGCAATAGCATCATAGGCATACGCAACAGCATTTTTCATGCTGGTTGCAAACGATTCGATATCCAGGGTACGATCGCCCTTAATTTCATTGCTGAACCCATATAGAAATTGGGCAAAAATAATCCCTGAATTGCCCCGGGCGCCAATCAGTGCGGCATCGGCAAGCGCAACCGCTGTCTGTTTAAGATTATCGGTAGGTATGATGGCATCCATGATGGAACGCATGGTTGAAGCCAGGTTGGTACCCGTATCTGCATCGGCAACAGGAAAAACATTGATCTTATTGAGTAGTTTCTGATGTTCAAAAATTCGCTGGGCGCCGGCAATGAAAGAATGATAGAGTTGTTTCCCGTCTAATTCTTTGATTTTATTTATGGTTTCGGTCAAGAAGCAAAGTTTTAAAAACGTGCAAAGGTATGTTTTTTTTTACATATCAGATAAACTACAAAATTAATACAGAATTGACATAAACCTTTGACGACCGGAATGAAAAATGAGATAAAAATCAAATTTTCGGGAATTATTTTATATTTTTGTAGCATTATTGAATACCATTTTCTAACTCAAATCTCTGAAAAAATATGAAAAATTTGCTTTTTTCATTTGTCCTGCTGATGTTTACCGCTTTTACGGTCAATGCTCAGAATTCTGAAACCCCGGCCCAGGCAGATCCGAATGCACCTGAAATATCATTTGAAAAAACCGTTCATGATTACGGAACGATTTTTCAAGCTTCCGATGGCGCCTGTGAATTTAAATTCACCAATACAGGAAAAGAGCCCCTGATTTTGTCCAAACCACAATCCTCCTGCGGTTGTACCATCCCAACCTGGCCACAGGAACCCATTCTACCCGGAAAAAGCGATGTAATCAAGGTTACTTATAACACCCGTAGCATCGGCCCTATCAATAAAACCGTTACCATTCTGTCCAATGCCAAAACTTCGAGGGTAGTGCTTCAGATCAAAGGATCTGTTGTAGCTAAACCAGCCACAACGGAACCTGTCAAATCGACGGGACAGGGAGCCTCACCCCTCAGCAAATAGTTTATAATCATCAACCTTAAGCCTGGGGCCAGCGAATAGCTGGCTTTCATGCTTTGTAAATAACTATTTTATGCCAGCAATTTCCCAACGCGGGGAAGCGTGTCCCCCCTCGCCCATCAGAAAACTTGTTCCTTATTCTGACCAGGCCAAAAAAAGAGGTATTCAAGTGTACCATCTCAATATTGGCCAGCCCGATATCGAGACACCCTCCAATGTGATGGACAAAATTCGTAACACCGATATCAAGGTTGTGGAATACAGCCATTCTGCAGGTATTCTCTCGTACCGGAAAAAGTTGGTGGAATATTACAGCCGGGTAGGTGTTACCGTTACACCGGAAGAAATGATCGTTACCACCGGCGGGTCGGAAGGGATCCTTTTTGCCCTGCTCACCTGCCTGAACCCGGGGGATGAGATCATCATTCCGGAACCCTTCTATGCCAATTATAATGGTTTTGCAGTTGCCGCCGGTGTTGTGGTAAAACCCATTGAATCCTATATAGAAAACGGTTTTTCCCTCCCTCCCATCAGCGCTTTTGAGGAAGCCATTTCACCCCGTACGAAAGCCATCATGATCTGTAACCCAAACAATCCTACCGGATACCTCTATTCCCGGGAGGAGCTTGAATTACTGCGTGATATTGTAAAAAAACACGACCTGTACCTCTTTTCCGATGAGGTTTACCGCGAATTCTGCTATGATGGCAAAAATCATTATTCGGTCATGAACCTCGAAGGAATTGACCAGAATGTGGTGCTGCTGGATTCGATCTCCAAACGCTACAGCGCCTGTGGTGTCCGCATCGGGGTTATGATCTCCAGAAATAAAACCGTAATGGCCACCGCCATGAAATTCGCCCAGGCCCGTCTCAGTCCGCCTACTTTCGGTCAAATCGCCGGTGAAGAAGCCATCAATACCCCGGAAAGCTATCTTACAAATGTCCTCAAGGAATATCTGCGCCGCCGAAATATTGTCGTGGAATCCATCAACAAAATGGAAGGTTGCAGCTGCCCCCTGCCCGGAGGGGCTTTTTACGCCGTGGCACGCCTGCCCATCGACGATTCTGACAAATTCTGTCAATGGCTCCTCGAAGATTTCAACCATCAGGGACAAACAGTGATGCTTGCGCCTGCCACCGGATTTTATGCTACCCCTGGCAGAGGGAAAGATGAAGTTCGCATTAGTTATGTACTTAAAGTGGACGACCTGATCCATGCCATGAAATGCCTGGAAGAAGGATTGAAAGCCTATCCGGGAAGAAAAATCGGAAGGATTTAATCGGGGTACAAAAGATATTTTTTACGGATCTTAACAAACTTCTCGATCCCGGGTTCCCAGCTTATACGGATTTCACTTTCCGTTTTTCCATCCATGATCTGTTTTCGCAACTGGTCCGTTCCGGCAAGAAGGTCAAAATAGGCAGTGAAAAAAGCAGGATCACTCCCCAGCTCTTTGAAAGCGCTGATTAACCAAAAAAGCTGGATATTCCCGCCCGGCCAGGGTTCTATATCCGGCGCTACCTGCAAATTGATCCCGAAACAGCGTCTCCCCTCATAGGGAGGATGAATACTCATTCCCGGAATCCCAACGGGGATAAACGAAAACGAGCCACTGAGAAGTTCCGGATCGCCAAAAACTTCAAAGGGATGCCGGGTTCCCCGCCCGATACTGATCCTGGTCCCTTCAAAAAAACACAATGAAGGATACAAACGAATGGCATTCAACGTGGTAAGATTGGGTGAGGGTTTAACTAAAACACCAACCCTCAGCGAATGTGAATACCCCTCAAGGGGAACCACCGTTAAGGAACACCGCACCCCATTTTTCAACCATCCCTCCCCATTGACCATCTGCGCATATTCCCCGATGGTCATCCCATATACGACAGGAACCGGGTGAAGGCCAATAAAAGACTTAAATCCGGTCTGCAATACAGGCCCATCGATGTAAAAACCATTCGGGTTCGGGCGGTCAAGGAGCAATAAGGGAATGTTATTTTCAGCACAGGATTCCATTACATAACTCAGTGTGGAGAGATAGGTAAAAAAACGAACGCCGACATCCTGCAAGTCAAATACAACCAGTCCGATATTTTTTAAATCGACGGGGGTTGGTTTTACATGATTTCCGTAAAGAGAAATAACCGGTATCGCAGTAGCCGAATCGGTTTCGTCATCCACCAATGCCCCCGCTTCAGCGTTCCCCCGAAATCCATGTTCGGGAGAAAAAATCTTCACCACTGAAAAACCCTTACGGAAAAGGGTATCAACAAGATTGATACCCGGTCCACCGTGTTTATCTGTCAGAACCGATGCACGGTTCGCAACCACGGCAATCGGCACACTGTGCAAAAAAGGAAAATATTGTTCCGTCTGATCGGCGCCACTGCGTACCTGAGAATGTAAAGCCCCGAGTGAAAAAAGATACACAATAAACAGAAAGGTGAAATATTGTCTTATCATTGGTAAAAAATCACACCGGTTTTTCCATCCAGTTTCTTTCTCCAAAATTAACTACTTTTGCAAAACCTGTAACCTTTTTCCCTTGAATACCGGATATTTCCTTGCACAGCGACTGGTTTCCCGAAGTAAGGGCAATTTTTCAAGAACTTTTGTTGCTATTTCGGTAACATCCATTACGCTCGGATTAACAGTTATGTTTGTGGCAATTGCCATTCTTACCGGGTTCAAAAAGGAGATCCGGGAGAAGGTCAGTGGATTTTCCGGTCATATCCAGGTTACCCGGTTTTCGGAGAATTCGACTTTTGAACCCCGTCCGGTTGAAAGAAATCAACCCTTTTATGAAGAACTCAAACATCACAAGGATATCCGTCATATCCAGGTTTTTGGCGCCAAGGCAGGAATCATCAAAACCAAAGATCAGATACAGGGTATTGTACTAAAAGGGATTGGACCCGATTTCAACTGGGAATTTTTTAGGGATAAGATGAAAGAAGGAAAAATTTTCAGTGTTACCGACACCGGCCGTTGCGACTCCGTAATCATTTCGGAAAAAACAGCCCGGACACTGAACCTTCATGTAAATGACGATTTACGGATGTATTTTATTGCAGGGGACCAGACCCTGGGAAGAAAGTTCAGGATTTCGGGAATTTTTGATACCGGTCTTGAAGAATTTGACAAGTTGTATGTATTTGGCGACATACATCACATCCGGAAGCTAAACAATTGGTCGCCTGACCAGGTAGGTGGGTTTGAAGTAACCCTTCACAATTTCGACGACATGGACCGGATGGGCCGGTTAATATACCAGCAAATCGGGTTCAGTCTCGATGCCACCACCATCCGCCAGCTTTATCCACAGATTTTTGACTGGCTTGACCTTCAGGATATCAATGTTTTGATTATTTTGATCCTTATCTTTCTGGTATCGGCCACCACCATTATTTCCACCCTTTTGATCCTGATCCTGGAGCGTACCCGGATGATTGGTATTCTGAAAGCGCTCGGGATGCGCAATTCAGGAATCCGTAAAGTATTTCTTTACAATGCCTTTTACATCATCGGATGGGGTATGTTTTTAGGAAACCTGATGGCATTTACCCTGTGTCTGGTACAAAAACATTTCGGGCTGGTAAAACTTTCCGAGGAATCCTATTATGTTCCGGTGATCCCTATTCATTTAAATGTTTGGAATATCCTGCTGCTCAACGGAGGGATCCTGCTGGCCTGTTACCTGGTTTTTATCATTCCCTCCATGATCATCTCCCGGATTGCCCCTGTCAGGGCCATCCGGTTCAGTTAAACCCGGTTCAGAACCCGTATCAGTTCTTCAAATTTAAAAGGTTTCGAAATATAACTGTTCATTCCGGCCTGGAGGCATTTTTCTTCATCCTCTTCGGATGCATTGGCCGTGATGGCACAAATATGCACCGGAAAACAGTTTGGATCGGCTGCTTCCTTCTCCCTGATTTTGATGGTTGCCTCTATGCCATCCATTTCAGGCATAAAAATATCCATGAGGATCAGGTTATAATCCTTCTCGGCATTCATTGCCACGGCAATTTTCCCGTTTTCGGCAACATCCACATGGTGGCCAATCTTCTCGAGTATCACACGCGCTACCTTTTGATTGATCAGATTGTCTTCAGCCAGTAACACATGGAGTACCTTTTTTCTGATATCGAGCAACTGGAGTTCATCTTCTTCCAAATCAGAAGTTTCCCTGAGTGATTGTGAAAGGGTTTTTTCTATCCGGTTTTTCAACCGGTTTAGGGTATAAGGCCTGACCACGCATTCA
>DYSO01000122.1:0-2814 GCA_020718225.1 Draconibacterium orientale
GGATTGATGCCCAGTTTCCGGATCTCACCGACCAGGTCAAACCCCGTTTTGCCCGGCATCTCCACATCGAGAAATAGAACATCCGGGACCTGCTCCAGGATCATCTTATAGGCTTCATCGGCGCCCGATGCTATGGCCAGGATACGCCCCGCTACCACAAAAACCCCATCAGGATCAGAGGTATCCTTTCGGGGACGCCAGGCTGGGTGAGCAGGTATTTTTCCCTTTCTTCAACGCCTTTGAATTGGGCAGCTCCTTTGCCGGCGCCGCCAATCTCAAAGATGATCTTTTTCCCTTTATGGAAAACCAGGTAATCGGGCAGTTTTTGTCCGCGCAGGCCTTTCAGATAATTTACGGTCAGATTGGCGCCCAGAATATGATGTATAAAAAATTCTTCCCGTAAAGCGCCGGTCAAACATTCGGGATCCAGTTCATTAGCCAACTGACGCAAAAGCACCGTCTTTCCGGTTCCACGCAACCCGGAAATGCCAACTGTAAATCGAAATCGTAAATCGTATATCGTATATCGTATATCTTTTTCATTCCCCATAAAACCGGTACTTCATCCCCACCGGAATCACGATGGTTACCAGTGTACCCCGGGACAAACCTTGCTCATCCTCAAGATCGGAAATGGAAAGTTGAATCTTTTTCTGGTTGTATTTATTGAAGATGCCGATCGACTGCTCCATAATTTTCATTCCCTTGCCAGTTCCATGACTGCCATTGGCTTTGGCCTTTTTACGACCCACCCCGTTGTCCTCAACTTCGATCCGGATGTACTTCCCTTCGCCGGTAATCCGGATGATCAGGGCCCCTCCGCCGGAAAGCGGCTGCAACCCGTGTTTGATGGCATTTTCTGCATATATCTGGGTTATCATCCGGGGAACCTGCCACTGAAGATCAACCAAATCATCTATATCAATTTGATAATTAAAACCCTGGCCGGTATGGGTTTTCATCAGATCGAGGTAATTCTGCAAAAATTCAAGTTCCTCAGCCAATGAACGCGACAATCTATCGCTTTGCATAACGCCAGTCCGCATAAGGCGTGAAAGGGTCAGCAGGTTCCGGTTGGCCTCTTCGGGCTTTGACTGCAGGATGGAGGCGCTGATCGAATTGATGGCATTGAAGGTAAAGTGGGGGTCAAGCTGGTTCCTGAGCAACAGCAACTGCATCTCCGCGATCTTCTTTTCGGCATCGACCATTTGCCGGAGTGTCCGGCGCTGCAGATAGCGGATCAACAGGATAAATCCAAGTGACAACAGATAGATTACCAGCCATGCCGGATATTTGAGGTAAAATAAAGGATTCCTTTCATAAGAACAGATCATGCACCAGTTCCCCTTCTGAATAAATAATTTTCCCGTTTTCCCTGCCTCTCTTATAACACTGACATGGCGATCGCCGGTACCCAATGGGTTGACGATGGCAACCGGATCTGAAAAATCAGCCCTGGTGATCACATTAAAAGAACCGTTGATGCCGTTGAACATCAATTCCAGGTGCCCATCGCCATCGATATCAAGTTGAGATGGGGAAGCAGTCGCCACTCCTTCAATTTCGGATTTGACAACAAGATTCAATTCCGAATCGACCTCTTCGACAACCCCGCCATCGCGACCCAGAAAAATCCGGCCATCCGGATCATAGGACCTGAAGAGTCCATAGTTTCTCACCTTCAATGTATCATCCAGAATCTGTTCCTTCAGTAATTTTCCTGAAGTATCGAACATCATTAATTTCGCAGGTCCTGTTCCGGGAACCCTGGTTGCATACAAAATGATAATCCGGTGAATTCCGGATCGTTCCATGACACAAGGGTATAGTTGAATATATTTACCCGGAAATTGAACCGGCGGGAACAGAAAATTCAGGTCACGGTCATAAACCGTTAGCCAGGCGCTGTGATCATCGTACGGGAGCGCTAATTTGCCTTCGTTGTTATCGATGGAATATGAAGAAGTAAGCAACTCCGGGAACCCGTCGCGGTTCAGGTCGGCAGTATCAATTATCAGCTGATAATTCGCCATGGGCGGGGTTTCCTGTAATTTCCCAGTCCTGATATTATAGGTAAACAACAGCCTCGGCAAAACCTGGAACCCGGCCATAACACCCGAAACAATCTCTTTTGTCCCATCGCGGTCGAGATCATACAGCAGGATGGATAAAATGACATAATCATACTTTCCATTCTGTCTCTGGATTTTGGCGATATATTTATCCCGGAAAAGTATCTTTTCCTTCCCTCCAGGGACCAAACCATGCAGAAGGAGTGAATCATTCGACCTGGATATTAAAAAAATTCCTGTGCGACCGGATGAATCGAATACACCGGTAACGAGAGACCTGGAATCCTGAATTATTTCTCCCGGAAAATAAAAATGATCGAGGATAAAACCATTGTGGCCTAAAATTTTAACAGATGCTTTCCCTTCGGTATTTTTGAATAACACAATGTGCTCGCTGGTACCATCGCCATTGAGATCGGCATAATACTCAAACCCGCCTTGTTTATGCACAGGACGGCTGATCAGGATTTCTGAGGTATATTTCCGGAAAATATCGGGAAACAGGAATATTAAAAGCACCGTAATTGGTAATGCTAACAGATAGGGGCTAATCCAGGAAAATCGCAATTTTTTCAGGAATGAAAAAATCATGAGAAAGGTTGTCAGACCCGGCAAAGTTGAATAAAAAAAAATAATCCTAATTCCGGATAATCAATTTCTTTGTCAGCTTTTCCCCATCTGTCAACAGCTGGAGAAAATAGACCCCCTCTGATAAATGGCTGAGATCGATTTGATATGGATT
>DYSO01000122.1:2914-9361 GCA_020718225.1 Draconibacterium orientale
GCTGGAGAAAATAGACCCCCTCTGATAAATGGCTGAGATCGATTTGATATGGATTCTGGAGATTGGCGACACCAATCGACATCCGGGCAATTTCGCAACCCGTGGCAGAATAAACCAACAGCGTCACGTCATTGTCTGTATCGGTTTTCAGGGAGATGTTAAAAATCCCGCTTCCCGGATTGGGGTAAACCTGTAACCGCTCATTTGCAGAAATTGCCGTTTCCGGACCGCTTCCCGGAGTTTCCTTCAATAATTCTATTTCCATGGGCTCCGCTTGATAATCATACCATTCGCAGCTTGTGGGATGGTTGCTCCAGGAAATATCGGCGTTTTCAACGGATATCCTGTCAAAAACAACCTCGCATAAAGGAGCGTCGGTTATGGAAATTCCCTGCCGTTCGGCTGCCCAGATAAATGATAGGATTCCCGGTTGCGTGTTGGCCACCAAAACCTCTTCAATTCCGGGATACCAGCCGGTAACTTTTGAAAAAGATAATTTTGAAGGGTCAAACCGGATACTGAACTGGAAGGCCCCAAGATCCTTAAACGAAGAAACCATCAAAGGAATAACAACCGATCCCGGGTTATCTTTTTCCGTCCGTGCCAGGGTAATAGTCGCTCCTCCCGATGATTTGACCGGTTTGGCCAGAGATCCTGAAAGCCATGGGGCATCGGCGTTTGTCCATGAATAGGAAGCGTTGGCATCCCCATAAACAATACCGTTAAAATTCTGGGTAACGTCATTCCCGCTGACCGTTACCGGTACGTTGTTAAAAAGCCAATCTCCGACCGGGAAAGAAGAGATAATGGAAACAATGCGTTTTTTTATTATAAGCACATCGCTTGCCGTAAGGGACCCGCTTCCATTTACATCGCCACAGGCAAGATATATTCCATATAACGGGGCAATGCTGGCAATGTGTTTTCGGAAGAGCAGCACATCGGCGGCCGAAACGCCTCCCCAGGGTTTTTCGGTGGATGGCGCCAGGTTGTAATTACCATCGTTGATTTCCGTAAAAGAGTAATTCCCTGAAGCGTTGGTAAAAGTAGTTGCAACAAGGGTCCCCGATTCATTTTCCAGATCAACCGGGAGATTGTTCATGGGGGTATTCCCGGTATTGGGATAGGTAATGGCGCCGCTGATGGTATGACCTGTAGAACCCCCTTCGCATTCGATGGAGGCAGACCATCCAGACCGGGTTACCGAGCCATCGGATGTAAATTTAAAAGTCAGTGCCCCACTGGCATTGGAAGCAATGACCATTCCTGGTCCGGAGGTCCCGTTAAAGGGACTTCCCGCAATCTGTGGGTCGCTCACCGACGATCCGTTGTAGATATACAGGTAATCATAATCTGATTCCGTTTCAAACTGTGTAAAAACAACCTTAAGCATCGCCCCGGCCGTTGACGGGGTGATGGTCATGACCTTATTTTCGTTGTTGTTGTAATCGTTATCCGGTCCGCCCGAGTCGAAGAAATTTCCCATACAGGTGGTCACAGTCCCATTGGCCATCAGGATATTCTGGGCAACGGTAATATAACCCGGTTTTGTGAGGGTTTGTGTGTTAACCCCATCGGATATGGTAAGGGAAACATCGAAGCTCCCCGATACAGCATAAGAGACCACCGGATTGGGATCGGTAGATGTAGCCGGGGTCCCGCCTTCAAAAGTCCAATTCCAACTGGTGGGGCCACCGCACGACTGGTCCGAAAAATGTACCGGTTCATTAAAAGTTACGTTCACTTTGTCGGCCGTGAATTCCGGAGCCAGCCCCTCATAGGGGTTTAACTCAACATTCAAAACCGTGGCATTCAAATCGGTCACGCTGATATTGTATATGGTTTTCGAATGGTAACAGGGAGCCGAAAAAGTCAGGGTATAGCTCCCGGTTTTTACAGGGCGGTAATAATCGCCATACAGATCCGAAGAATAGACATAAGAACTGTCAAAATCGTGACCATCAATAAATACTTTTGCATGCATCGGGTTTCCGGTAATCGAATCGGTAACCACCCCCCGGATGCCAAAACGGGATTGATCAATATAATTCAACAGGGATCGATAATTGTAATCCCAATGTGCCACAAGCTGACTGGGTGGCAATAATTTCACATCCGATAATTCGATGGTGACTTCGCGACAATGGTGGAAGTAGTTCATATAATCCTGTCGTCCGCCGGCCACTTCGTACCATGCATAACCATTGGTGATCCCGTTGTCGAAATCGTTCATATAATTTCCCGGGCTGTACAAATGTACGGTATCAACATATTGGCGGCCGGTGTAAACCCACCAGTTGTTATCGGGATGCAGCCTTGGCCAGGTATCCCAGGGATAATTATAAACCTCTTCACCGCCATGAAAATTGGCTGACATGACAAAATTACGGATGGCTGCAAAACTCATGAAAGCCTGGGTCTCTGGCTGCCACGCTTCACCATCGGGATGCGGGCCATCTTCGGGATCGGGGTAGTTCCGGTTCAAATCCACACCGTTGTTATTGTAACGGGTAGCGCCATTCACCGTATTGTTCCCTCCCGCGTAAGTACCGTCAGGATTGGCCAGCGGATTGATCCAGATTTCCGTATTGTTTACCATGTCGGTCACACGACTGTCAACCCCGTAATTTAGAAGGAGATAATCCATCAGGTGCAGCATCAGCACATATCCTGTTGTTTCGTCACCATGCATGCTGGATGTATATAAAAACTCAGGTTCACCCTCATCGGTGGCGACATTATCCGAAATTTTAGCTGCCAGCAATAACCGGCCACTGGGCAATACCCCAATGGTGTCAATCTTACATAATTCCGGATAATTTGATTGAAACTGGCTGAGCAAATCAAGGTAAGCGGTATAGGTGGGATAAAAATTCCAGACGGTCCGGTCTTTTAAATTGATTTTATCAACCAGTACCGGATCTATGAGATCACCCGGATTGGGTAATATTTTAACGTCATACCCCAGCAGAAGAAATGCATCAAACTGTTTCCGGTTGGCATAAGCCCAAACTGTATCCCCTTTGATATTATCGATGGCAATGATTTTTGTAAGTTTCCCGATCTCCTTTTTTTCTTTAATCACAAATCGGAAATACCGTTCGGCTTTTACCGAAAACAGGGATGAAACCGTTGTCTGGACATCGTTCGGGGTTTGAATAACCTGACTGTCGGCAGCAGGTGAAACCAAATAAAAAAAGAAAAGCAAGAAAAAGTACTGAAGTTTCATGGCGGATATATTATAAAAAAATGATCAGGGCAATGCCTGGTGAATATTCGATAAGACAATATCAAAGGGGAAAAGTTGCATTGTCAGTAAGCCCATTTCACCCAGATGCTTCCCCAGGTGAACCCGCCGCCAAAAGCAGCAAGGATAATATTGTCGCCTTTTTTTAACTGATTCTCCCATTCCCAGAGGCAGAGGGGAATGGTACCAGAGGTGGTATTGCCATACCGTTCAATATTGATCATTACCTGTTCTTTTAAAATACCCATCCTCCAGGCGGTAGCTTCGATAATGCGCATATTGGCCTGATGGGGAACAAGGTATTTAATATCGTTGCTGGAAAGAAGGTTACGTTCCATGATTTCCACCGCCACATCGGCCATCTTGGTCACGGCAAATTTAAACACGGGCTGTCCTTCCTGATAGACAAAATGTTCTTTGGCATCAATGGTTTCATAGGATGGCGGTTTGACGGAACCACCCGCTTTCATGTGCAGGTGACTGCGCCCTGCCCCATCTGTCCGGATGATGGAATCCATGATCCCGACCTCTTCGGTAGTGGGTTCAAGCAAAACGGCGCCGGCAGCATCACCAAACAACACACAGGTTTCACGGCTGGTGTAATCGGTAATGGATGACATTTTATCGGCGCCAATCACAATAACTTTTTTAAAAGTTCCGGTTTCCACAAATTTGGAGGCAGTAACCACCGAAAATAAAAACCCGGAACATGCCGCGTTTATATCAAAACTGACCGCATTTTTAATTCCTACTTTATCACTGACTACATTGGCAGTAGCAGGAAACAACATATCCGGGGTTACCGTGGCACAAATGACCATATCGATCTCATCCGGACTGGTATGGGTTTTGTCCAGCAGCCCTTTTACCGCTTCCACCGCCATGTCGGAGGTACCCAAACCCTCCCCTTTGAGGATATGCCGCTCGCGGATCCCCGTTCGTGTCATGATCCATTCATCGGTGGTTTCTACCATCGATTCCAGTTCTTTATTGGTCAACACATAGGGTGGTACCCACGCGTGAATTCCTGAAATCTTTGCTCTGAGTTTTGACATTGAATTGAAATTTGTTTGAAACCCCCGGATATTCCTGATGATTGATGGTTGAGGATGGATGCTGGCCAAACACTACCTGTGATTGATAGCATAACGCTCCAGCGCATGTTTTATTTTAAAAGAGAGTTTTGCTTCGTGAACGTCTTTTGACATCAATATCATCTTCCGAATGGCTTTGCTGTTGGATATTCCATGGCCTACCAGAACCGTTGAATTGATTCCGAGAATGGGGGTGCCTCCATAAGTTTCATAATTAAAACGGTCAAGGAAAGGATCTTTTATCCCCCGTTTTGCAAAAATCCGGTACATAGCCTCCACCTGTTTCAATACAATATTGCCAACAAACCCATCACAGACAATAACATCAACGTTATCGCGAAAAAATTCACGGCCTTCAACATTTCCGATAAAATTAAAATCCTTTGAATCTTTCATGAGCTGAAAGGCCGATTGTACGGTAAGACTTCCCTTTTTTTCCTCCGAACCGATATTCAGAAGTCCAACCCGTGGGTTTTTCACATGAAATACATGTTCGGAAAAAATGGATCCAAGAAGCCCAAACTGGTATATCACATCGGGTTTGGCATCGGGATTGGTACCAACATCAATGAGCACAGAGGAGCCTCCGTTTTCTTTCGGGATATAAGCCGGGGTACTGGGCCGGATAATCCCCTGGATGGTATTGACACTGTAAATCGAACCTACCATCATGGCGCCACTGCTCCCGGCGCTGGCAAAGGCATGGATCTCTTTGTGCTTGAGCAGGCGAAAACCCACTGCGATGCTTGAATTTGGCTTATTTACCAACGCTTTGGTCGGCTGTTCGTCCATTTCAATAAGATCCGGGGCATCCACAATTTCGAACCCGGAGAGGTCTTCTTTTTCTTCATGAAAAAAAGCAAGAATTACCTCTTTATCTCCAATTAATACAATTTTATCGGAATCGGGCAACTCCTTCCGGGCCAGAATAGCGCCATGCAACGTAGCTTTTGGCGCAAAATCCCCGCCTAAAACATCAAGGCCGATTTTCATTGGCTGTGGTTTAAGCTATAAAAAAACTATTCGGCTGAGGCCTTAACGATGGCCTGTTTCCCGCGATAATAACCGCATTCACCACATACTCTGTGATACAGAACAGGCGCTCCGCAATTGGAACAAACGATGGTTGCCCTGGCAATGGCTTTATCGTGAGTTCTCCGTTTATCCCTGCGTGTGGTGGAAATTTTGTGTTTTGGATGTGGCATAATTGAAATATTTACGATTTACGATTTACGATTTACGATTTTAGGTTTTTAAGCTGGTTAAGTGCGTCCCATCGGGGATCGGGTGTGTGTTGTTCACTGAGTTCTTTTAATTTTCTTATCACTTCAGGGTCACAAGTACTGTTTCCGGAAACATCATCGGGATGTACCCTGCGTGCCGGTAACAACAAATAAATGTACTCATAGATGAAAGGCCCCAGGTCAATTTTCCCTGCTGTTTCCGGGATCACCTGAACATCTTCACGCTCCTCATAATAACCCTCTCCCAACTTGATGATCAATCTTTCCTTCCCTGAAACTGGAATATCCATGAGCTCATTACAGCGATCACAGGGGATCCTTAACATCCCCTCAATGGTAAAACGCAGGTCCATCATACGCTCCTCCCTGTCCATTACAACAGAAACAGCAACAGTACTGCCTTTGATCTCCATGCATTCAAAATGTTGAAAAAATTCTTGATCAACCTGAAAATCAAAATCATACCTGCCCGGCTTTAAACCACTGAACAGAATTTCATATTGCCCGGTGTAATTCACCTTCTTCTCAAAAAGACCGCAAAATTAAAAATTAATTTAGTGATTACCAAATAACTATTCATTCTATCTTTGCCTGAGCAAATAACCCATTAAACGGCACATACTTATGTTTAATAAAATCCTTACCCGCCTGCTTCCCCTGCTGCCAGAAAAACTGGTGTGGATTTTCTCGAAAAAATACATTGCCGGCGAAACATTGGAAGATGCCATCCGTGTTTGCCGGGAATTAAATTCAAAAAAGATTAAAGTGACCATCGATTTGTTAGGCGAATTTATCACCCGGCTGGAAGAGGCTGCCGATAATAAAAACGCCTATCTTCAGATCATTGAACGAATCGGGAAAG
>DYSO01000123.1 GCA_020718225.1 Draconibacterium orientale
CTGATTCTGGGTTATACCTTTAAAGGAGGGATTAAAACCATCATCTGGACCGATTTGATCCAGACCACTTTCATGCTTTTAGCGCTCCTGGTTTCCATATATATTATCATCGATAAGATGGGACTTAATCCGGGGAGCATGATCCAACAGGTTTTTGAAAGCCCTTATTCAACGATCGCCTTCACCGATTGGAATGAAAAACGGTTTTTTCTGAAGGAATTGTTGAGCGGAGCATTTATTGCCATTGTAATGACCGGGCTGGATCAGGAAATGATGCAAAAAAATCTGAGCTGCCGTTCGCTGAAAGATGCACAGAAAAACATGTTTACATACACCGGTATCATGGTTGTAGTCAACTTTCTGATCCTTTTCTTAGGGGCAGCGCTTTACTTGTTTGTTGCTTTTAAAGGCCTTCAACTTCCTGAAAGGAGCGATGATCTTTTTCCGGTCATTGCCATCAACCATCTTGGGCCTGTTGCCGGCCTTGTCTTTCTGATCGGACTGATCTCTGCCGCTTATCCCAGTGCCGATGGCGCCCTTACTTCCCTTACAACCTCCTTTAGCATCGATTTTCTCAGTATCAACAAACGGGGAGACCTGAATGAAAAACAGAAGAAACGGATACGGTATCTGGTACATGCAGGTTTTGCCATTGTGTTGCTGTTTGTCATTGTTCTTTTCAGGATAATAAACGACCGGGCGGTTATCGACAAGCTTTTTACCGTTGCCGGTTATACCTACGGACCCTTATTGGGGCTTTATGCCTTCGGGCTTTTTACCAGGTATGCCGTGCGGGATGGGGCAGTCCCACTGATCGCCCTGTTATCGCCTGTGATATGCTACTTTCTGAGCAATCATTCCGTAGTGTTATTCAACGGCTACAAGTTTGGGTTTGAACTTTTAATCTTAAATGGATTTATTACTTTTGCAGGACTCTTCGTTTTCAGGAAAAAAAATCCTATCTGATTTCGGAAGTGTGAATCGTGTTCTCTTTTACTGTATGAATTAAGCATATACTGGAAATAGATGGAAAATATACGTTTTAAAGCGCTTTCCTTTGCCATATCAAGGCCGGGCCGTACAGTGGTATTCCCCAACCAAAAAGCATCAGAATATTTCGGGGAACTTACCTTTAACCGGGCAGCCATGCGCGAATACCTCACCGAAGAGGCCTATGGCCAGGTGATGAATTCCATTGAAAAAGGGGAAAAAATCGACCGGAAAATTGCCGATCAGGTTGCTGCCGGTATCAAGGCATGGGCAATCAACCTGGGCGCTACCCATTATACCCATTGGTTCCTTCCGCTGACAGGCGCTACTGCCGAAAAACACGATGCATTTGTTGATCCTGTGGAGGGTGGACAGGGCATTGAAAAATTCAGGGGCAGTGAATTGACCCAGCAGGAACCGGATGCATCCAGTTTCCCCAGCGGCGGGATCCGCAGTACCTTTGAAGCCCGTGGTTATACAGCCTGGGACCCGACTTCGCCGGCATTCATCATGGACCGCACCCTCTGTATCCCAACAGTATTTGTTTCTTATACCGGAGAAGCGCTTGATTATAAAACACCCTTGCTGAAAGCAACCTGGTCGATAGATAAAGCGGCTGTGGATGTTTGTCAGTATTTCGATAAAAATATCACCAAAGTCTATGCTACCCTCGGTTGGGAACAGGAGTATTTTCTGGTCGATAATGCTTTGTTTCTTGCCCGTCCTGATCTTGTTCTGACCGGAAGGACTTTATTCGGACACTCCTCAGCCAAGGACCAGCAATTGGAAGATCATTATTTCGGGACCATCCCCCAACGGGTACTGGCATTTATGCAGGAGTTTGAACTGGAGGCCCACCGGCTGGGAATCCCCGTTAAAACACGTCATAACGAAGTAGCCCCCAACCAGTTTGAATGTGCGCCGGTATTCGAGGAGGTGAACCTTTCCATCGATCACAATCAACTGATGATGCACCTCCTGGATAAAGTGGCCAGACGCCATGACTTTACCGTCCTTTTACATGAAAAGCCTTTCAGCGGAGTCAATGGTTCCGGAAAACACAACAACTGGTCGCTGGCCACCAATACCCATGAGAACCTTCTTTCACCGGGTAAAACAGCCAAATCAAACCTGAGGTTCCTCACCATCCTGGTCAATATCATTAAGGCAGTTCACGACCATTCCGATCTGATCCGCGCCATCATTGCTTCTCCGGGAAACGACCATCGGCTTGGCGCCAATGAAGCGCCTCCGGCAATCATATCTGTTTTTATCGGTACACAGCTTACCCGGATGCTCGAACTTCTTTGTTCATCCGACAAGCGCTTTTCAGTGCATACAGACCACGATAACGGTTTGCTTCAAAACCTTCCGAAAATTCCTGAGATTCTCCTCGATAATACCGACCGGAACCGTACTTCCCCATTCGCTTTTACAGGTAATAAATTCGAATTCAGGGCAGTGGGATCCGCTCAAACCTGCGCCCCGCCCATGATCGTCCTGAACCTGATCGTAGCCGACCAGCTTCGAAAATTCAAACTGGAGGTGGATGCCCTCATACACGATAAAGTCAGAAAAGAGGATGCCATTCTGCAGGTAATTAAAAAGTATATCAAAGAATCGCGGAACATCCTCTTCGAAGGAAATAATTATTCGGATGAATGGATCCACGAGGCGTCCGTAAGGGGATTGTCAAACCATAAAACAACGCCACAGGCATTAAAAGCCTTTATTTCCGGCCAAACCGTCGACCTTTTTGAACGGAACCATGTGCTGACAAAAAGAGAATTGGTTGCACGACATGAAATCAGGCTGGAAAACTATACAAAAAAAATCCAGATTGAATCGCGGGTTTTGAGCGATCTGGCCGGGAATCACGTTATTCCCGTGGCAATCCGCTATCAGAATACCTTGATAGAAAATGTCAAAGGGCTGAAACAGGTACTTGACCTGAAAACATATGGTAAGCTGACCCAGAACCAGATGGAGACAATCACTGAAATTTCGGAACATATCGATAAAATAAAAACCTATCTGAACGAAATGATGGAAGCGCGTAAAAATGCAAACCACATCCAGGGACCTGAAGAAAAAGCGTTTGCTTATTGTGATACCGTCTTTCCCTACTTCGAAAAAATTCGTTACCATGCGGATAAACTTGAACTGCTCATTGACGATGAATTGTGGCCTTTGCCAAAATACCGGGAACTTTTATTTACACGCTAATCCCTGAGACTATGAAAAAAATGCACCTGGCTTCGGTTATTTTTCTGATATTCATTGCTGTAACAGCAGAAGCACAGATAAACGTGTTTCATATTGACAATGAAACAACTCCCCCATCCAGGGAGGGTATCTTTTATTCCTTGCCACGAACAGTGGTGAAAGTTGAAGTGAAAATCGACCGGATTGAAAATTATAAAGGACCTTACGCTGAATTTGCATTGAGGCTGCTTGGACTGAAAAATGTTGTCAGCGCCAACTCCATAAATTACAAGATCAGTGATATAACCATTTCTACCTATCCCGAGCCGGATCCGGAACAATATTATTTCATTGAATTGGGAGAACAAATTTCCAAACGGGACCAGGCCGGGTTGTTCTCTCTCAGCGATGCGGGATTAATCCTTGGGACCCTTCCGGAGACGGGAAGTTTGAACGCCATCCCCGCTTCCGGGCAAAATCCACAACAACCCATATTTGAAAGCGAAAAAGAGATCTTCGGCGAACTTTTCAAATATTCAGCAGATGTCAGCATTTTTGAAAAAGTGGATACAATCATCCGGAAAATCAACATCGATACCATGATGGTGGAACGTCAGTATTATAAGCGGACCATGGTAGAAAAATCGCCCGAACAAAAAGCCAAAGAGGCTGCCGAATTTATTTCAAAAATCAAAGATAGCCGGTTTCAGCTTATCAGTGGATTCCAGGAAGTAAACTACAACAGGGAAACCCTCGAATACATGGATACCCAACTGAAGTCGATGGAAAAAGAATACATGAAACTCTTTACCGGCATCAGTGTACATAAACCCATGGCCTTTGAATTTAAATATATCCCGGTGATAAATCAGATCAATACGGAAATTCCCATCTTTAAATTTTCCGGTTCTGAAGGAATTATCGACCTGGATGAATCAGGAGGAGCGGTAGTTACGATAAAAATTCAACGCGTCGGGAATACCAATACCGTATCGGCATACCTGAAGAAAGCTGAAAAAAAGATGAAAACCCATGGTTTTTTTTACCGGATTCCCGAATTGGGCAGGGTGACTGTGAAACTTGATGAAAATTCCCAGAAAGAAACCCAGTGCCTGATCAGTCAGCTGGGGGTGATAACCTACCTGCCCGTCAATAAATGGAAAGTTCAATTTTATAAAGAAACCGGAGGGATTAAAACTTTGGAACTCAGGTAAAATTAACTTTAAGTATTGGTTCGGTGTGCGTATTTATTTGATCGCAAGTCTTATACGAACTAATTTTTCAAGTAAAGGTTCAAGCAAATCAAGTCTCAACATATTGGCGCCATCCGATTTTGCATGGGAAGGGTCCGGATGGGTTTCCATGAATATCCCGTCGGCGCCTGTTGCAATGGCTGCGAAGGCAATGGTTTCAATAAGATCAGGCCGGCCCCCGGTGATGCCGGCCGGCTGATTGGGTTGTTGAAGGGAATGTGTTATATCAACGATAACAGGAACGCCGAATTTACGCATCTCCGGGATATTCCGGAAATCAACAACCAGGTCTGTATAGCCAAAGGTTGTCCCACGCTCTGTGAGCATGACTGAACTATTTCCGGATTGCCTGACTTTTTCAATTGCGAATTTCATCGATTCAGCCGAAGCAAATTGTCCTTTCTTGATATTCACTGTTTTACCCGTAGCCCCGGCGGCAATAAGGAGGTCGGTTTGCCGGCACAGAAAAGCAGGGATTTGAAGAATGTCAACAAATTTTGCTGCTTGTTTTGCCTCCGCTTCCGTGTGAATATCTGTAATTACCGGTATATTTAATTGTTTTCCGACCTGTTGTATCAGCTCCAATCCTTTTTCTATTCCAATTCCCGTGAAAGAACCTGCCCTGGAGCGATTGGCTTTTTTGTAAGAGGCTTTAAATATATAGGGAATCCCCAGCCGGTTGGTTATTTTCGCGATTTGAGCGGCAATGGCCAAAGGCATCTCTTCATTTTCAACAACACAAGGCCCGGCTATCAGAAAAAACGAATCCGGAAAACCTTTAACTCTCAAAATCTCTGGAACCATATCTTTAATTTTAAATCTTACTTATTCTAACAACCTGTCCCTTGTCAATACCTGTATTTCCCCTTCCAAAGCGATTTCAACCGGGCTCTTAATTCATTTTCCCTGGCATTGTTTTGTGGATCGTAAAGGGTTGTACCTTTTATTTTTTCCGGTAAAAATTCCATCTCGGCAAAATTATTTTCAAAATCGTGGGCATATTGATAATCTTTGCCATATCCGATTTTCTTCATCAGTTTTGTGGGAGCATTGCGTAAATGCAGGGGCACTGGTAAATCGCCTGATTCTTTCAATTTTCCGGATGCTTTCCGCATGGCTAAATAAGAGGCATTGCTTTTAGCCGAACATGCCAGAAAGATGGCAGTTTGGGAGAGAATCAGATCACATTCCGGGTAACCGATCATCTCAACGGCCTGAAAACAGGAGGTTGCCAGGAGCAAGGCATTTGGATTTGCATTTCCGATATCTTCGGAAGCAAGGATCAGCATCCTCCGGGCAATGAATTTCGGGTCTTCACCCGCCTGGACCATTCGTGCCAGCCAATAAACAGCGGCGTTGGGATCGCTTCCCCGGATGGATTTTATAAAGGCGGAAACAACATCGTAATGCATCTCCCCGGTTTTATCGTATAAAGCGAGGTTTTGCTGGATAATGGTAATGGCTTTTTCATTGGTTACCATAATAGGCCCGCCCGATACGGATTCGGACCTTATGATCAATTCCATGGCATTCAGCAATTTTCGTGCATCCCCTCCAGAAATTCTAAGCAAAGCTTCCGTTTCTGTAATATTGACAGCAACCCGGAGTTCCCGTTCAAGCTGCAATCGCCCTTGTTCCATCAGTGTCAGCAGATGGCTTTCCTGTAAAGGATTGAGTATGTAAATCTGGCAACGCGAAAGCAGGGGCGAGATCACCTCAAAGGAGGGGTTTTCAGTTGTTGCTCCAATAAAGGTGACAATCCCTTTTTCTACCGCGCCCAGTAGCGCGTCCTGCTGTGATTTGCTGAAACGGTGAATTTCATCAATGAACAAAAACGGACTGTCGCCGCTTTCCCGGGCTTTTGATATTACCTCACGCACCTCTTTCACACCTGAACTGATGGCGCTCAGGGTATAAAATGGCCGGTTCATCTGCCTGGAAATAATATAGGCAAGGGTGGTTTTCCCAACTCCGGGGCCGCCCCAGAGGATCATCGATGGAACATTACCTGTCTCAATCGCCCTTTGTAAAACCGCCCCTTTCCCGATCAGGTGTTCCTGCCCCAGGTAATGGTCCAGGGAATCGGGCCGTAATTGCTCTGCCAGTGGTATTGACATAAGGCAAAGATAATCTAATTTTTAATTATCATAAAAAATGTTAAAATTATTCTAATTGAATATCAGCATTTTACGTTAAATGTTAAAAAATGTTAAAAAAAAGTGGTCAAAATATTTGGAAGGTATTATCCCATTGGCTTATCTTTGCAGCAGAATTTAAAAATCAACAGACAAATGAAAAAACTTGCAACAGTATTAGTTATCGGCGCAGTAGCTTTTATGACCTCCTGCGGCCCCAGCGCAAAAGAACTGGAAGAAAAAATAATTGCTGATTCTATCCGCGTAGCTGACTCCATGGCAATGGTACAGGCCGAACAGCAGAGAATTGCTGACTCTGTAGCAAATGCTATGATCGAAGCTGCTCACAAAGATTCAATTGCACAGGGCTGGCTGAAAGAAGATGGCACTCCTACCGATAAATTAAAGAAAGAACTGAAGAAAGTTAAGAAATAAGCGAAGTCTTATCTCTGCTTCTTTAGCAAAAAAAGAGGGCTGCCTGTAAGGCTGCCCTCTTTTTTTGCAATTTCTGATTCCCAATAGTTGGTGGGTAAAATTGTTTACAGGTTTTTAATTTCAGCAATCAGTTTTTGCATGGTTGCTTTTGCATCTCCGAACAGCATTCGGGTTTTGGGCATAAAAAAGAGGTTGTTTTCAATGGCAGCGTAACCTTTTGCCATGCTGCGTTTCATGATAATGGTATTTTTTGCATCCCAAACCCGGATGACCGGCATTCCTGCAATGGGGCTGGATGGGTCGGTTTCTGCTGCCGGATTGACAACATCATTGGCCCCGACAACGATCACTACATCGATATTGTTCATGTCGTTATTGGCATCTTCCATCTCCAGGAGTTTTTCGTAAGCAACATCTGCCTCGGCAAGCAAAACATTCATATGTCCCGGCATACGGCCTGCAACGGGGTGTATCCCATAGCGGACCTCAACGCCTTTTGAACCCAGCAGGTTTTCCAGTTCATGACAGAGGTGCTGTGCTTGTGCAACGGCTAATCCATAGCCAGGGACCACCAAAACTTTCTGGGAATAACTTAATAAAACGGCGGCATCACTGAGCGAGATTTCTTTAACAGTAGTGTCTCCACCAACTCCGGCTGATTTTCCCCCACCGCCAAATCCACCGATGATAACATTTAACAGCGACCGGTTCATCGCCTTGCACATCAGAATGGTCAGGATCGTTCCTGAAGAGCCAACAAGGATCCCTCCGGTGAGCATTGCCTGGTTGTTATAGAGAAAACCACCCATTGCAGCGGCAACTCCGGTAAAAGAGTTTAAAAGAGAGATAACAACCGGCATATCGGCTCCCCCGATGGGCATTACAAAGGTTATTCCGTAAATAAGGGCCAGGGCAGCCAGCGTATAAATCATCCAGTTTTCGCCGGCTACCGGAGCTTTGAACATGATAAAAACAACAAAAACCAATAACAGAACCAAAAACGACAGGTTTATATACCGGATGGCCGCACTTTTTACGTCGCCGATTCGCTCATCCAGTTTACCGAAAGCAATCATGCTGCCTGCAAAGGATACTCCTCCGATCATCAAACCCAGGAGGATGGCCAATGCTTCTCCGTTCAGCATATGGGGCGCCTGTTCAGCAGCTAATCGCACTTGCATTCCTGGAAATTCCATCATGGAAATCAAAGCGGCGCAAGCGCCTCCCATTCCGTTAAAAAGAGAAACCATCTGTGGCATGGCTGTCATTTTAACATTTTTTGCAGCCATCCATCCAAT
Organism: Draconibacterium orientale; assembly: GCA_020718225.1. GTDB lineage: Bacteria > Bacteroidota > Bacteroidia > Bacteroidales > FEN-979 > CAIVAT01. The sequence goes on from DYSO01000123.1 coordinate 8,317, forward strand.
TACTGTGCCTATTAAAAGTGCGGCGATAATCCATGGAATGTTGTGAATGCCTTGATAAGTGCCATCTTCAGCCTGTGTTTTGTGAAATAGCAGGGTAAACAGGATGGCCATTCCCATTCCGGCAGCAGCCCACAAATTCCCACTCCGGGCTGTATCCGGATGGCTGAGTTTTTTTAACCCCAGGATAAAAAGGACCGAAGCGACCAGATAGGATAGCTCCAGAATAGAGATATAAGGGGAAAAGTTAATTTCTTTTGTCAGAGTGATGATCGTTTCCATAGCCTTTCCTATTTCTTTGTTTTCTTTTTCTTGAACATTTCGAGCATGCGGTCGGTCACAACAAAGCCTCCAACCACATTCAGTGTACCCAGGACTACCGCTATAAAGCCCAAAATCATCGACAATAGGTTATGGGCATGGCCCATAACAATGATGGCCCCGATAATAACAACCCCATGGATGGCATTTGCCCCTGACATCAAAGGGGTATGCAATACCGAAGGAACATGGGAGATAACTTCGATTCCCAGAAATATGGACAATATAATTATAAATATTGCTTCCCTGTACTCCATAAAAAACGCTAACACTTCATTCATAATGCACAACATTTAAAGGTTTATAGCTGCTTTTATCCTTTCGTGAACAATCTCCTTATTGTGTGTCACACAGGTCCCTTTCACGATGTCGTCGGCCCAGTTCAGGTTTATTTCGCCTTTTGGGCCGATCATCAGCTTCAGGAAGTTAATGACGTTTTTACCAAACATTTTGCTGGCATCTGTAGGCATATCCACCGGGAAATAGGAATTTCCGATGATTGTTACGCCCTGATGGACAAGTTTAATGTTGTCCTGGGTCAACGCGCAGTTCCCACCGGTTGAAGCAGCAAGGTCGATGATGACGGAACCGGGTCTCATCGCTTCAACGGTTTCACGCTTTAATAGCAACGGGGCCCGTTTTCCAGGGATTTGTGCGGTACAGATAACCACATCCGATTTAATGGCGTGTTCATGGACGGCCAAGGCCTGTTTTTTCTTGA
>DYSO01000014.1 GCA_020718225.1 Draconibacterium orientale
AATTGAACAGAGGGCATTATTGACATCGAGGATAATCCCAAGGTTATTTAAATAGATGACCCCATCCCCTGCGCTTTCAAATATTTCCACAAATTTGGCGGCTTTTTGTAAAAACTCCTCTTCAGCCCGCTTATTTTCTGCTATATCCCATGCCATATCGGCAAACCGTGAAACGATCCCGACATCTTCTGCGGTATAATGTGTGGGTTTGTTCCCAACGCCCAGAATGGCCACAATTTTATCGCCCCTCAAAACGGGCGCTACCAGTTCCCGGGTTACGCTGGCATGACCGGCAGGCATCCCCTTACGGTGAGCAAGGGTTTGGAAGTCGTTATGAATGACGGGATGGCGCTGGTGTACACAATCGACCCAGACCCCTGCTTCCGAAAGGGGGTACTGGCGGTTTTTGACTTTAGCGCTGCAATAGGTTTTCATTGTTCTGGTTGACCAGGCCCGCAGGGTAATGGTTTGCTGGTCGGCTTCCAGAAAATGATAAAAACCGATTGTGCTTTCCGTCAGCTCTTCCAGCTCATCCAGGATGGCTGTAAGCAAATCATCGAGAACATGGCCGGAAGCATATTCCAGAACCTTCAGTCGGGCTTTGGCAATAACTTCCTCTCTTTTGCGCCACATAATATCATGTAATGTTACCATGACACAATAGGGTTTTGTTTCTCCTTTTCTGAATTGCGGGAGGGCATTAACCACCACCCAAACATATTGTTTTGTGGTTGCATTTCTTACTGCAAGAACCTGATGCATTACAGGTTCCCCCGTTTTCAGGGCAAGCCATGAAGGGTGTTTCTCCATGGGACATGGTGTTTTGTCTTCGAGGATGACATCCCATTGCTCTGAATAACTGTTCCGGCCAATAAATTCCTCCTTTTTAAGACCAAAAATATGAAGCGCGGCGGGGTTCACTTCAACCAGGTTTCCGTTGTCCATCTGGTAAAACACCCCTTCGGTCATAGATTCAAAAAGCATGCGATAACTGTCAGAAAGCATACCGGGAGGTGATCCGTTTTCAGTTTTTCGTTTCATGCCCATGGTGACTGATTTATTGATTAAAAGATTTAAGGCTGAAGATGGCGTTTCAACATTTCGTTCATCTCTTCAATCCGGATTGGTTTGGGAAGATAGTCAACACAACCCGCTTTCAGTGCTTTTTCCCGGTCGCCCGACATGGCATAGGCTGTTGTAGCAATTACTGGGATATCCTTCCGCATCTCCAAAATCCTCCGGGTAATTTCCTGACCGGGGATATCGGGCAATTTAAAATCCATCATCACCAGATGAATATCCTTATGATCAACAAACATTTGTAAAGCCTCTTTCCCGTTCCATGAATGGAGGATGTTAAATTCGAGTTTCATAAGTATGATTTTAAGAAACTCGAAATTATACTCTTCATCTTCAACCACCAGTACATTTTTTCCTGTAAATTTTTCAACAGGTATTGGTTCAGTGGGTTTGAACCTCCGGTTTTCCCCTGAGGGAATATAGGGCAGGTTAAATCGGAACCGGGAACCTTTACCCGGAACCGATGTGATTTGGATATCCCCTCCCATTTTCCGGATATAGGCCCTCGAAATAGCAAGTCCCAAACCTGTACCCCCATATTTTCGGGCGAGACCGGTTTCGACCTGCCAGAACCGGTTAAACACCGTTTCATGGTGTTCTGTTTCGATGCCGATACCGGTATCCTCAACAAAAAAAAGAAGCAGGTTTTCGCGCAGGTGATATCCAAAATTAATCTGGCCTTCCTTCGTAAATTTCACTGCATTGGTCAGCAGGTTTTCAAGGATCTGCCGGATTTTTGATTGATCGCCGGCGATATGACAATTATTGCAAACCAGATCATTATGGAGCGACAGGGAGAGACCCTTAGCGTTTGTTTGGGGAAGATAATTTTCCAACAGGGAATCCATCAGGTCATTCAGGCAGAAGTCGATGTTTTCAATTTCGATCAAACCTGCTTCGATCTTTGAAATATCAATAATGTCGCTGACGATATGAAGAAGTTGGTTACAATTGTCATTGATGATTTTCACAAACCGGTCGAGTTCGGATGGTTTCAGGTCAGGATCCTGAAGCAAGCCGGAAAATCCGATGATTCCATTCATCGGGGTTCGGATTTCATGCGACATATTGGCAAGGAAAGCCGATTTTAACCGGTCGCTTTCCTCTGCTTTGTTTTTTGCCTGGACGAGTTCGGATTCAAATTTTTTTCTGACCTCCATTTCCAGTTTCAGGTCTTCGAGCAGGTTCAGCGTTGCGATCTGGGTTTGATTTAATTTCAGGTTTGCCTTTTGAAGTTCCTGTTCTGCTTTCCTGCGCTCTTCAAGCTCTTTTTCCAGTTCCCGGGTACGGTCCAAAACCAAGGTAGTAAGCCGTTCTTTTTCGCTGCGTTCCAATACCATGGCTTTTTTAATCTTAACCATGGCTTTAATCTGGGTGATCAGCTCAAATTCATCGATGGGTTTTGAAAGAAATGCCTCAGCCCCTGCCTCCATGGCTTCAATGCGGATCCGGCTTTCGCTTTTGATGGCGGTCAGGATGATAACCGGGATGTACTTACAGAGAAAATCTGATTTCAGATATCGGCATACCGTCAATCCATCCATTTCCGGCATGACGATATCGAGTAAAATAACGTCGGGATCTTCAGATTTTGCCAACTTTATCCCCTCCCTGCCCGTAGTTGCAGTAAGCAATACAGCCTGAGGAAAAACATCATTAATTACAGCCCTGATGGAAACCAGGTTGTCGGGATTGTCATCAATAGCCAATACCCGAAAATTTCCATCATTCATAGGATGGTTTTAACAAGTAAAATACTTTTTCAAAGTTAGAAAATATTATTGAGTCCTCTCCGAAAAGGTAAAAAAACTATGGTCTGCCCCGGCCCCTCCCTCTTTTTTACCCCATTCCCCCGGCTTCTTCGATACGTAAGTGCGTGGAGAGACCCCTTCCACCTTCTTAAATGCAGTATAAAACGTATTCCGTGTCGCAAATCCCGAAAGCAACCCGATGGCTTCCAGGGTAAGATCTTTGGCCTTTCCTTGCCGGAGGAGTTTCTTGGCATGCCTGACCCGCCAATCGTTACGGTAGTCGGTGAAGGGTTGTTGCTTTTCTTCCCGGAAATAATAGGCCAGGTGGTGGGCGGGGATCCCGGTGAGTTTGGCCATGTAAGCCAGGTTGCAGTCGTGTTGCAAGAATGGTTGTAAATTTTCCATGCAGTCATCCAGCTTGTTCCCGATTTGGTTCAGGTATTCATCCTCAAAAGCAGGTTTTGGAGACTCTTTCGGAACCTGTAACACAGGGGTTTGATTGGAAACCACATCGGGTGTCGGATTGGGAACGGGATCGGGACCCGAAGGGGAAACACCAGCGCTGATGGCCGGGATCTGGGGCAATCCATACAAGATGGAGGGAAAGAATAAAGGTGAAATCAGCAGGCCGGTCAGCCCGACCCCGGAAAAGAGATAGAGCAGTTTCAGGGTGAAGAACACTCTCAGGTCGTGGGATAGATACGCTTCCATCATGGCGATCATGTGGCTGATGGCCAGTATGAACAAAAACCCGAGTAGCACCGGGAGCCAGGAGATCATATATCGCTGCTGCGATAGAACGGTTGTGTTTTGCCGCTGTCTCAGCCACCGGATGAACAGCGCCAGTGACCATACCGTATAAACAAGGACCAGCAATGGCCGGCTGATAAATATAAAGGCAGGGTGCATGAACATAGACATCAAGGAAATCCTGATATACTTCAGGTTCACGATGTCGGTAGCCAGCAGGGCGGCATTGGCCTCTTTTTCAGAAATCGGAAGCAAGATATAAGGAAGGGTGGAACCCAAAAAGATAAGTGCGGGGACCAGGTGCCACATATCCCGTGCCCGAAACCGGGTTTGGTCGGTTAACACACTTCGAACGTACCAGTATAGCAGAGGTCCGATCAGGTAAAAGAGAAATCCCCAATGAACAAAGAAAATCGTGAGCAACAACACCGAATGGGAATCCACAAACAGGTACTGGGTAAAGGCATACAGGCTGACTATGAAGAAAAAACCTCCCAGATACCACGACGACCTAAACCTTCTGGCATTGAAAACCAGCAGAATCATCGAGAGAAAAATGCCGGTAAGCGAGAGAAATAATAGCATTCCTGAAAATATTCTGCGACAAAATTACAAAAAACAGAACACTGGTTTTTTTCTTTAATCAATTATCCTTGTTTTCAGGTTCTTTGAAATTTTTATATCTTTATCGGTCTCAATTTATTAAAATTTTTATCATGAAATTCCTTCCTTTTATTGCCATCCTGCTCTTCACCGGTATCACGGCAACGGCACAGCAGCAATCACCGCTACCTGTAATTACCGGTCCCGTCTATTTTGATATCTCGCCCCCGTTGCGCGATATGGTCCCAACCCTTGTTAAAAAATTCGATGGCAGCTGGAAAGATGGTGTGGTGAAAAACTTTACCGATCAACGTGGAAATTCCGACAGGATTCCCGGTATTGAGGGGATCCCGGATCCAGGGTTACAGAATTTTTTTGGCCACCGGCTCACCGATACCACCATTTTGAATTTCGATGCCATGGGGAATGGCGCCGGATATGTGCCACCCGACACCCATGGCGATGTGGGGTTTAACCATTATTTTCAGGTGGTCAATTGTTCATATGCTATTTATAACAAAACCGGTTCATTGATTTTCGGGCCTTATGCAAACAGCGCCATCTGGAACGGAATGCCCAACAACTCAAACGATGGCGATGCCATTGTGCTGTTCGATGAACTGGCAAACCGCTGGTTGTTCTCTCAGTTTTCCCTTCCCGGAGGTTCCTCCAGCCCCCCCTTTTATCAGATGATTGCCGTTTCACAGACCGCTGATCCTACCGGGAGCTGGTACCGTTATCAATACGAGTTCAGTGCCATGCCCGACTATCCAAAATTCGGAATTTGGCCCGATGGGTATTACATGTCGACCAACGATTTTGTGAGTGGTGAAGGATGGGTTGGAAACGGGGCCTGTGCTTTCGACCGGGATGCCATGCTCGCCGGAGATCCGGATGCACAACGAATTTATTTTACCCTGCCCGCTGGAAACGAAGGTTTTATCTCTCTGTTGCCTGCCGATTGTGACGGCCCTTTCCCGGCCATGGGAACACCCAATTACTTTACCTATATTAAAACCGACGAACCCCAACACCTTGGAATCATTGAATTTCATACCGACTGGGCAAACCCGGCCAATGCGACCTTCAACAACACCATCTACCTTGAAGTAAATCCTTTTTACACCCTGGGTGGTTTTGATAATGGAATCCCTCAGAAAGATTCGCCCCAGGAATTGGAAACACTTTCCGACCGACTGATGTACCGTCAGCAATTTCGTCGGTTCAGCGATTGTTCATCCATGGTGTTGAACCATTCGGTGGATGCCGGCTCCGGAGTATCCGGAATCCGCTGGTATGAGCTCAGAAACACCGGAGACGGATGGTCGCTATATCAGCAGTCAACCTACGCCCCCGATAGCCATTCCCGATGGATGGGAAGCATTGCACAGGACTCCTCCGGTTCTATCGCACTGGGATATTCCGTTTCAAGCGCCACCATGTATCCGGCAATCCGCTATACCGGCCGGTTGAAAACCGACCCGCTGAATGTTATGACAATCAATGAACGCACCATCATTAACGGCGGCGGGTCTCAATTAGGCAGCTGGAGCGGACGCAGCCGCTGGGGCGATTACAGCGCCATGAGCATCGACCCCGCTTCGCCGACAACATTCTGGTACACAACAGAATATTATGCCACAACTTCCGGCAGCTCCTGGCAAACCCGGGTTGGATCGTTTACATTCGAAAACGTTTTTTCATCGGTGGCATCTGCTACCCCAACCGTTCTTTGCAGTTCCAGTACCGATTCCGTGCAACTTAATGTGTATGCTTACGGAGGTTCGATGAACTATACCTATTCGTGGAGCTCTGTGCCGCCTGGCTTCTTTTCAACCCTCCCAAATCCCCGGGTACACCCGCTGGAAAACACCACCTATGCAGTAACAGTGAGCGACGGATTTCAAACCCGATACGATACCGTACCGGTCAGAATTGTACAGGCCGTCACTGCATCAGTCGGAAATGATACCATTGTTTGCTGGTACACATCCCCAATACCCATTTCAGCAACTGCGGAAAATTATAGCAGGGCTGTGTGGGGAACCGGCGGTGACGGACATTTTAGCGATATGTTCGCACTCAGTACCAATTACTATCCCGGAATGGAAGACAAAACAGCGGGACAGGTTGATCTGATATTCTTTGTTCGGCCCATTGTCCCATGCACGGGAAATCTCATGAAGATCAAACATATAACCCTCGATCCCTGTACAGGGATTGAAGAGCCCGGGGAAAATGAAATAAAGGTAGAAGTGCAACCCAATCCGGCAAGTGATAAAATTACGATTTCGTTAACCGGGATTGACCATCTTCCGGGAACGATATCCCTGATCAACTCCAAAGGGGTGGTTATTCACGCGATGCCCTATCAATCAACCGATAATCGGCTTATTCAGGATATGGATATTAAAAATTTTCAGAAAGGGGTTTATCTTCTTCGGATAAGCAACGGGTCATGCGAAAAAACGAAAAAATTTGTTATTCAATAAAATACGATTACAACGATGGATTATAACATCCTGAAAATCGGAATATCCAACCGCATCGCGGTTGTGGTAATCAGTCGCCCGGCTGCTTTAAATGCGCTTAATTCCGATTTTTTTTCCGAATTTAACCATTTCCTCGATGACCTTGAATTGCGCAATGATGTGAAAGTTTTGGTCATTACCGGTGAAGGTAAATCTTTTGTGGCCGGGGCCGATATTTCCGAGATGGCGGATTTTGGAGAAAAAGAGGGGTTTGCATTTTCGGAAAAGGGGCAACGTACTTTCAACAGGCTGGAGCAGTTGCAGATACCGGTGATTGCTGCCATTAATGGTTACGCTTTGGGGGGTGGCTGTGAACTGGCCATGGCCTGCGATTTCAGGATTGCCAGCAATCTTGCAAAATTCGGCCAGCCTGAAATGAACCTCGGCTTGATCCCCGGATACGCGGGTACACAGCGGCTTGCCAGGCTGACAGGCCTGGGCAACGCACTCTACCTGATTCTGACTGCCGCGACTCTTTCGGCCGATGAAGCCCTCCGGATGGGGTTGATCCAAAAAGTTACTGATCCTGAAATGCTGATGGAAGAGGTCATGAAACTGGCTTCAAAAATTGCCAATAATGGGTCCAGGGCAGTACCGGTTGGTAAGAAAACCATCCGGCAAGGACTGGAAACAGATTTTGCTAGGGGATGTTCCATTGAAACCGATGCATTTGCAACATTGTTCAACGATCGGGCGACCAAAGAAGGATTAAAAGCATTTATGGAAAAACGGAAACCGGACTGGTAAATGAGTTCATTCCAATTCCGGTTTTTATATATGGATATGCACCACATAAAAACAGCAAGTATGACCTATGATGAACGATTACAACATGTCTCTGTACTGGGCGCTGCCGGGAAAATGGGCAGCGGGATCCTGCTTCTTACCGCAGTTGAAATGGCCGACCTGAGCCTGAAACCCGAAAACAAAGGAAAAACTTTTGTACTTCACGCCATCGATGTTTCTGATGAAGCTTTAGCGGGGGTTATGAAATACCTTCGTTCACAGGTACTGAAAATAGCTGAAAAAAAGGTGGTAGCCTTACGTGATTTTTATGCCGGCCATCAAAACCTGATTGAAAACGGTGAAATCATTGAACAATATCTTTTCGATGTTCTGAGCCTTGTCCGTACATCCACCCGCATCGAATCGGCGTATCGTTCAACTTTGGTTTTTGAAGCCATCCGGGAAGATCCGCAACTTAAAGTGGAGATTTTTTCGCAAATCAATACCCATAATGAAAAGAAACCGTGGTTTTTTACGAATACCTCCTCCATCCCGATTTCAGATCTCGATACCGGGGCAAAGCTGGAGGGGCGGATCCTTGGGTTTCATTTCTACAATCCACCGGCAATACAAAAACTGGTTGAGGTGATCAAAGCGGAAAAAACGTTGCCAGAGGTGGAAGCCTTCGGTTTGCTTTATGCAAAAAACCTGCGGAAAGTGGTGGCCCCCTCGCACGATATCGCCGGGTTTATCGGTAACGGCCATTTCATGCGCGACATCCTTCATGCCGCTTCCGAAGTGTCGGAACTCTCGCAGACCATGACCGAAGCCGAAGCTGTTTTTATCGTTAATAAAATCAGTCAGGAAGCGCTCATCCGCCCCATGGGCATTTTTCAGTTGATCGATTATGTGGGCGTTGATGTATGCAGTTATATTTTATCGGTCATGGATTCCTTCAGTAAAAAGGAGAAACTTCACAGCCCGTTGCTTGATCGGTTTTTGCAGGCCGGGATCAAAGGAGGACAGTTTTCAGATGGTTCACAGAAAGATGGAATCCTGAAATATGAAAAAGGCCGCCCGGTAGCCATCTTTGATCTTAAACTGCAAAAATATATTCCGGTGGCGGAACTCTCCGAAAAGGCAGAAAAATTCCTGGGAGTGATGCCGGCAGCCCCATCCTGGAAAAGCATGGTGTCAAATCCCGACAGGGAACCGGTTTTTGTAGAATACTTCGGATTGCTAAAACAAACGGAATCCCCCGGGGCGAAACTGGCCCTCGATTACTTCCGCCGCTCACGCGATATCGGAAAACAGTTGGTGGATGAGGGCGTGGCTTACTGTGAAAAGGATGTAAATACCGTATTACGGACCGGGTTTTTTCATGCCTATGGCCCAATCAATGACTATGTATAAAATGATGGTATAACATGACTGCTATTAAATATTAAATGGTATCAAATGAAAAAATTGAGACGTAAAGTATATATGGTGGCAGGGTACAATACCATTGCCATGGGAACCGGACGAAATGAATTCAATCCGAAAAAAGAACGGCCCGGACTTGAAGCCTATATGAAAGAAGCCGGACAGGGTGTATTGAAACAGATCGGCGGGGCAGAAAATGTAGATGAATGTGTGGTCGGAAATTTCATGGCGGAACGGTTTAACAAACAGGCCAATATGGCTGCTTATTTTCCGTTTATCGACAGTGGGTTGCGCCATAAGCCGGCGGTGCGGGTCGAAAGCGCCTGTTCCAGCGGAGGAATGGCGCTGATGTCGGGCATAAAGAGTGTTTTAGCTGAAACTGCCGATGTGGTGCTGGTTATTGGCATTGAAGTCCAGAATACAGTGAAGGCCATTTACGGCGCTGATATTCTGGCAGGTGCAGGATGGTTTAACGACCGGAAAAAAGGTCATGCCTATTTTTTCCCCGGTCAGTTCAGCGACCGTGCCGGGGTCTATTTTGAAACGTATGGAAGGGAAAAAACCCGTAAGGCATTTGCACGATGGTATCGCATTGCCATCGAAAATGCACGGCTTTGCGAAACTGCCCAGGAATTTCATAATTCCAATCCCGATCCGGAAACTTTGGCCATGACCGAACCCAATGGAAAAGTTTTTGTTGACAACCTCAATATTTTTGACTGTTCAAAGGTCTCTGATGGCGCTTCGGCCATTGCGATCGTTTCAGAGGAGGGGTTGAAACGGTGTGGAATTCCGCTTAACGAAGCCGTAGAGGTCATGGGATGGGGACAGATTGAAGAGGACATTACAAAATCACCGGCCGATTTCAATGAACTTTCAACGGTAAAACAAGTGGTAAAAGAGGCGCTCTCTTCCGCAGGGATTACTGCCGACCAGATCGGGACGGTTGAGGTGCACGATTGTTTTACCATTGCCGGCCTGTTGTGCATGGAGGCGATTGGTTTCGCTGAAAAAGGAAAAGGGGCCGATTTTATTCTTGAAGGCAATACCTCACGAAACGGCAAGGTCCCCGTTAATACCACCGGCGGGTTGATCGGATGGGGCCATCCCACCGGAGCCACAGGCGTCCACCAGGCGGTAACCATTCTGGAACAACTGACCGGGAAAGCCGGAAAAGCGCAGATCACCCTGCATCCCGACCGGCCCTATGGTTTGAGCGTCAATATGGGCGGCGATGATAAATCGCTGGTATCGGTTGTTTTTAAAAAAGGAAATTAACGCTCCAAATTGAATAACCGGATCACCTCGTGATTCATTCCGGTCTTTTTAACTTAAACGATGGATTGTTATGGATTTTGAATTATCTGAAGAACAACAAATGATCCGCCGGTCGGCACGCGATTTTGCTCATCGCGACCTCCTGCAGGATGTACTTGAACGCGATGCAGGGGCTATATATCCAACACGACATGTAAAAACCATGGCAGAACTTGGATTCCTTGGAATGAATATCGATCCGGCATGGGGAGGCGGCGGTATGGATAACCTGTCGTATATTCTGGCACTGGAGGAAATTTCCAGGGCCGACGCTTCGGTTGCAGTCATCCTGGCGGTTCATAATTCGCTTGACTGCTACGGAATTGAGCAATACGGAACGGAAAGCCAAAAAGAAAAGTATCTGCGCCCCCTTGCCTCAGGCGAAAAAATAGGGGCTTTCCTGTTATCAGAGCCGGAAGCCGGAAGTGATGCCACCTACCAAAAAACAACGGCGACCGAAATGGACGGGTATTACCTGTTGAATGGCACAAAAAACTGGATTACCAGTGCCGATACCGGTTCCATCTATCTGGTTATTGCCCAAACCCATCCGGAACTTAAACACAAGGGGATCAATGCCTTTATCGTTGATCGGCATTCACCGGGCATATCCCTGGGGCCCCATGAAGATAAGATGGGAATGCGCAGCAGCGACACCCACTCCGTGATGTTTACCGATGTCAGGGTCCCGAAAGAAAACCGCATTGGCGAAGATGGATTCGGATTTAAATTTGCCATGAAATTGCTTGAAGGGGGCCGTATCGGAATCGCAGCTCAGGCGCTTGGCATTGCTGAAGGCGCTTTCGAAAGGGCGGTAAAATATTCAAAAGAACGTAAGGCCTTCGGTACTGAAATTTCCAACCATCAGGCCATCGCCTTTAAACTGGCCGATATGGGGACCCGCATTGAGGCTGCCCGAAATCTGGTCTATAAAGCTGCATGGTTAAAGGATTGCCACCTTCCCTATGGAAAAGAGAGCGCCATGGCCAAATTGTACGCAGCTGAAACGGCCATGTACGTGACTACCGAAGCAGTTCAGATACACGGGGGTTACGGTTATGTAAAAGAGTATCATGTGGAACGCCTGATGCGGGAAGCCAAACTGACCCAGATCTATGAAGGAACCTCAGAAATACAGCAAATCGTTATTTCAAGGGCCATCCTGAACGAGTTTTAATTCCGGCTTTTTCCGAAACCACTCATGTCTCAGGTTTCAGTTGTCCATTCATGAGATTTTTTAATGATTGTATGAAATTCGGAAAATCTCATGTACATTTGTTATCCAAATCCACGGAATATGAAAAAGTTTTTTTTCCTGCTTCTTCTGGCCGCCATTCAGGTCATTCCTGTTGCAGCACAGACCGATAGCGCCGCCCGGTCAACAGATAAAAGGGACGGTGAAATCAAAACCCTCTTCAAAAAATCGGACCATCACACCAAAATTGGTTTTTATGTTGGTCCCGATGCAGCCTATACGCAATTTAAAGACAAAAATGTATTTCTCCTGGGAATGAGTGTCGGAATGGTCATTGATCACTTTTTTTCGGTAGGATTGGCCGGTTATGGAATCATCAATTCAAGGAACCTCTGGTACAGCAATATCGATAGTACCCGTGGCGCCTATCTTTATGGAGGTTATGGGGGCGTAAAATTTGAATTCAGGATTTCGCCCTCCTCACCGGTACATGTCAATTTTCCCATTCTGATTGGCGGTGGCGGACTGGTTTATAATACCTGGACCTACCGCAATCAAGATTACAATTACGAAGGTGAAACACTGGATTGGGATGCTTTTTTTGTGGTTGAACCCGGGGTGATGGTTGAACTTAACCTGGTCAAATTTATGCGGTTGGCACTGGGGATCTCTTACCGGTATGTCCCCGATCTGAACCTGATGAATACCAGCAGCGGCCTGATCAATAATTTCAATGCCAACATAGGGCTGAAGTTCGGTAAATTCTGAGATTTGCCGCTGCCCTTAAAAAATTTCCCTTTTCTTAACCTTATCCGGTTTCATAATTTTTATCCGGAATCGCCGGAATCTTTGATTCCGCAAGGATGAATGAGTCTGTAAACAAATTCAAACGTTACGAAGATGCCGGTTTGGTATTTATCGGAATTAACAAAAACGAAGGTGAAGACTGACTTACTTCGCACTGCAATCCTGGTAATCCATTCCTTGTTTGTTTTTTTCCCGGGATTTTCCCAGGGATACCGTCCCTACAAAGATCCGGCTTTGCCTGTCGAACTTCGTGTTCAGGACTTGCTGTCAAGAATGACTGAGGTTGAAAAATTCAGGCAGCTTTTTATGATCCCGGGAGATATGACCATCGGCAAGGAGAATCTCGAGTCCGGGTTGTTTGGCCTACAGGTATCTGCAAAGGGAACCAAATCAGATGCAGCAGGCCAGATGCTGACCTATGGCGACTCAGGAACTGTAGGACAGCATGCAATGAAAATCAACGAATTGCAAAAATTTTTCAAGGAAGAGTCGAGACTGGGAATTCCGATAATCCCCTTTGAGGAGGCGTTGCACGGATTGGTTTGTAAGGGAGCTACGATCTTTCCACAGGCCATAGGTCTTGCTGCCTCTTTCGACATTGACCTGATGCATCAGGTTGCCGGAGCGATAGCCGCAGAAGCAAGATCAAGGGGTATCCGGCAGCTCCTTTCCCCGGTACTGAACATTGCCCGTGATGTTCGCTGGGGCCGCACCGAGGAGACCTATGGCGAAGATCCCTGGCTGGTTTCACAAATGGGACTGGCATACATATCCGAAATTGAGAAAGCAGGTATTGTTGCCACACCCAAGCATTTTGCCGTGAATTCGGGTGAGGGCGGCCGCGACAGCCATCCGGTTCATTATAACGAACGGCTGATGGAAGAGGTATATTTCCCGGCTTTCAAAACGGCCATCGGTTCCGGCAATGCGCAATCGGTGATGACTGCCTATAATTCATTTGACGGCTCCCCCTGCTCTGCCAACAACTGGCTTTTAAATAAAAAACTGAAGCAGGAGTGGAGTTTTCGGGGCTTTGTGATTTCTGATGCTTGTGCTGTCGGCGGCGCCAATGTGCTGCACTATACGGCCGCTGATTATGATGAGGCCGGAAAGCAAGCTGTTGAAAACGGACTTGATGTGATATTTCAGACCGATTTTAGCCATCTGTCGCTCTTTTCTGGTCCATTTATTCAGGGAACAGTGAGGCATGGGGCTGTCGACAGCGCTGTAAGCCGCGTTCTCCATGCCAAATTCAGTCTTGGACTGTTTGAAGACCCCTATACAAATCCTGAATCGGCCAACCGGCTGAACAATGCCAAAGAACACCGCGAACTGGCATTGAAAGCAGCCAGGGAGGCTATCGTACTGCTGAAAAATGAAAACAAAATATTACCGGTTTCCCCAAACGTCAGGACGATTGCCATTATTGGCACCGATGCCACGGAAGCGCGGCTGGGTGGATACAGCGGCCCGGGAAGCGACAAGATTTCCATTCTGGAAGGGGTCAGGCAAACCGCTCCTGAAAATCTTGCCATCGTTTATAGTCCGGGCTGTGGAAGGAACCACCCTACCCATCTCACCGTACCACCCGAAAACCTCTGTCATGATTCTGCAAATGAAACACTTCCCGGGCTTCAGGCGGCCTATTTCAACAACATCACACTCGAAGGAGAGCCCCTCATTATTCGCACCGATGTCGCCATTGATTTCGGTTGGACACTTTACGGACCCGACCCTGCCCTCCCCAACGACTGGTACTCGGCAAGCTGGACCGGAAAGATCATCGGAAATTCAACGGGTACTTATAAAATCGGTATCGAGGGTAACGACGGTTACCGTTTGTACCTGGATGGCAAACAGATCATTGATAATTGGGTGAAAAAATCCTATGGTGTAAAACTGGCCGACTTTGAATTTTTCAAAGGAAGGGAATATGATATAAAGCTGGAATATTTTGAAAGTACCGGAAAAGCCCGTCTGAAACTGGTGTGGGATGCAGGATTTACCGATACTACCGACCTGGCCATTGTCAGGGCAGTGGAAGCATGCAGAACTGCCGATCTTGTGATTGTTGTCGCAGGAATTGAGGAAGGAGAATTCCGCGACAGATCATCGCTGGCGTTACCCGGCAGACAGGAGGAGATGATCCTGGCCATTGCTTCAACCGGTAAACCCATGGTTGTGGTGATTACAGGTGGTAGCGCCGTCACGATGAATCAATGGATCAGCAAGGCAGGAGGGATCGTTGATGTGTGGTACCCGGGTGAAGCAGGTGGTATCGCGGTTGCCGATATTCTTTTTGGGAAGTATAATCCGGCAGGCAGGTTGCCCATTACATTTCCGATAACCGAAGGACAATTACCGCTTGTCTATAATCAGAAGCCGACCGGAAGGGGCAATGATTACAACGACCTCTCGGGTATGGCGCTCTTTCCCTTCGGATTTGGTCTTAGTTACTCCACTTTTGAATATGGAAACCTCCGGTTCCACAACGAGACCATCCATCTGGGGGATTCTGTCGTTGTGCAATTTACCCTGAAAAACACCAGTAGTATAATAGGTGATGAAGTTTACCAGGTGTACATTCGCGATGTTTTATCATCGGTTGCCAGACCGGAAATGGAGTTGAAAGGGTTTGGGCGTGTCACCCTGAATGCCGGTGAAACGAGAGAGGTCTCAATCACCTTGCCACCCGATTGCCTGTCGATGCCGGATGTCAACCTGAAACCGGTTGTTGAGCCGGGACGGTTTCGGGTTATGGTAGGTGCATCGTCGGAGGATATACGGTTACGGGGTGTTTTAAACGTCAAATAGTACAAAAACCCGGTGAGAGGGAAGGAGCCTTTTTCAACCTGGTTCAAAGCGGGTTCAAAAAATGACGGAACATGCATCATTGTTGATGCCCATGGTTTTCGATTTTTCTTAAGCGACCCGCTGATCAATCAAACCAATCTGATTTCCCATGAAGATATTTTTCAAATTTCGCGAATTCAAAACAGGGTTGATCCCATTCATTCTGTTTATGACCTTGGTTATGTTTTCAATGTGTAAAAAGGAGGCTTCCTCTCCAAAGAAGTTACTCTCCGAAGGCGGTGACAATTATTATGGTCCGGCCATCGATCAGCATTCGATGACACCGGGTCTGGTCCTTTTACCCATCCGTTCTTATCAGCAATCCACTGAATATACCTGTGGCCCGGCAGCTGTGCTTACCCTGCTTCGGTATTATGGTCGCGATGGGGATGAGATGACCATTGCCCGGGAGATGGGAACCAGCACGACAACCGGAACCACCGCATTACAGATGGCATCATGGATGAACAGCCATGGTTTTACTGCCTCCTGGCATGAACATGGAACCTTGGAAATGTTACGGGAAAACCTCTCTGTTCAAAAACCGACACTGGTGGAATGGAGTGATTGGGGCGGGCACTGGGTGATGGTAATTGGTTATGATACACGGAACACGGAATCGATGTCGGATGATGTGATCCTTTTTGCCGATCCTTACGATCGCCATGATGATCATGAAGATGGCGTTACCTGGTTCAATGCCGGAAGGTTTTACTACATGTGGTACGATGCCCTTCTTTTTGGCCAGACCATGCACCGGCTTTATATCGAGGCAGATCCCCGGTAACAAACCTGTGTTTTTAGTTTTTTTTTTTAACTTTTTGTATTTTAAGCCAACTTTTTATAAAAACAGTTTTTTTAATCATTATAACGCCAATAATACCCACCATGGACAAAACACAAAACATACAGTCAGGCAGAAATTTGACAGCAGCTTTTCCCGGAAAATATATCCAGGGGGAGAATGCACTTGCCGGGTTGTCTGACCTGGTTAAATTATTAGGAAAAAACGGACTGATTATAGCCTCTCCGACGGTAAAGGACCAAATCCTTCCCCGGTTTCATCTCAATGAACCCGGGGCATGGATTTCATTTGAAGAATTCCGGGGGGAATGCTCTGCCCAGGAACTGAATCGTTTAATGGAAGTAACCGTTAGCCGAAAGATTGACGTAATAGTTGGTATGGGTGGTGGGAAAACCATTGATGCAGCAAAAATCACTGCCGACCGGGCTGGCATCCCGGTTGTTGTGGCGCCAACCATTGCTTCGACCGATGCCCCTTGCAGCGGATGTGCTGTCATTTATTCAGAACAGGGTGTTTTTGATTCTGTTTACTATCAGAAAATGAACCCGCAAGTGGTTCTTGTTGACACAAATATAATTGCAGCCGCCCCGGTCCGCTTTCTTGTGGCCGGAATGGGCGATGCCCTTGCTACCTGGTTCGAGGCAAGGTCTTGTGAACGCTCCCAATCGCCAAACGCGTGTGGCGGATACAGTACAATGACCGGGCTGAACCTGGCAAAACTTTGCTACGATACACTGCTTCTATACAGTTCAGCCGCGAAAATGGCCTGTGAAAATAAAATTGTCACACCCGCCCTGAACCATATTATTGAGGCAAACATCCTTCTCAGTGGTATCGGGTTCGAAAGTTCGGGATTGGCAACGGCACATGCTGTTCATAATGGTCTTAGTATATTGGATGAAACCCGTTCGTATTTTCATGGGGAGAAAGTTGCATTTGGGGTGTTGACCGGCCTTCATCTTACCGATGCAATGCCCGAAGAGATAGCAACAGTATATTCATTTTGTGAGGAAGTAGGACTTCCAACCACATTTTCTGATATCGGAATTAAGGAACCCGACTCCGACAAGTTGATGAAAGTTGCCATGAAAACATGTGCGCCGGAAGAATGCATTCATCACGAAGCAGTATACATCACCCCCGTAAAAGTCATGAATGCCATGATTGCTGCCGATGCAATGGGAAATGCAAGAAAAAACAAATACCGAGAATAAAAAAACCCACAACCTGTCCAACCCGTCCAACTTGTCCAACTTGTGGAGTATGCCGGAGTCGAACCGGCGACCTCTGCATTGCGAACGCAGCGCTCTGGCCAACTGAGCTAATACCCCCTCTGTGTTCCTGTATCTGAGATGCAAAGATATTATATTTTACGGTTTCGGGGTTGCAATTTGCAATTGAAATCCGGAGAAAAAGTACCTACTTTTGCCCTGAAATCTTTTTTATGAACCCTACAGAATCCATTAAAATCATTCATGCTTCCGAAAATAACCTGAAGTCGGTCAACGTCACTTTCCCAAAAAATAAATTGATTGTTGTTACCGGGGTATCCGGTTCAGGGAAATCATCGCTGGTCTTCGATGTTTTATACCGTGAAGCTGAAAACCGCTATCTGGGCTCCTTATCGTCGCATGCACGACAGTTTTTAGGGAAAATGAAACGCCCGGATGTAGAAAATATTGAAGGATTGTCGGCATCCATTGCCGTGAAACAGATGTCGGGGACCGGAAATCAGCGGTCGACCGTTGGAACAATAACCGGGATCTATGATTATCTGAGATTGCTGTTTGCACGTATTGGTAAAACCGATACTTCAGAAGTGGGAAAAACAACTTCACCGTCATTGACCGGAATTGAAAATCGCGCTGGTGAAGCTGTCCCTGAAAAATTCGACCGGGGATTGTTCTCTTTTAATGCTCCGGCCGGGGCTTGTCCTCATTGTAAAGGATTGGGGGTTGAAGATTCCATCGGACCGGAACTACTGATTGCCGATCCAGGAAAAACACTCCGGCAGGGGGCGCTTGCCATCACCACTCCCAATGGCTATATCATCTACTCGCAGGTCACCATGGAAGTACTTGACCAGGTTTGCCGGGCAGAAGGGTTTCATGTGGATATTCCCTGGAAAGAGTTAACGCCGGAACAACAACATATTGTGCTTTACGGAAGCAATAAAATTGAGATCCCATATGGTAAGCATCCTCTCGAATCGCGGATGCGCTGGAGCGGAATTACAGCCAAACCCAGGGAAATGGGTTATTATAAGGGTATTTTGCCGGTGATGGAAAATATTCTTCAACACGACCGGAATAAAAATATCCTGCGATTCGTCAGGACCACCAGTTGCCCGGTCTGTAACGGGACACGTCTTAATAAAAAAGCACTCTCGGTGATGGTAAAGGGATATCATATTGCCTCCCTTTGTGCCCTTCCGGTCAATGAGTTACAGAATATAACAGAAAAATGGAATTTCAACACCCATGAACAATCCATTGCCCGTCCCATCCTCCATAAAATTTCAGGTCACATCAACCTATTGGGAAAACTCGGATTACAACACCTCTCCCTGAGCCGGGAAACCGGAACCCTTTCAGGCGGCGAACTTCAGCGATTGCGCCTCTCCTCGCAGGCCATGGCCGGACTGAGTGGATTGTTGTACGTTTTTGATGAACCCTCCATCGGGCTTCATCCAATCCAAACCGAAGGCCTTATTGAAATTCTGAAAACCTTGCGTGATCAGGGGAATACAGTCGTTGTGGTGGAACATGACGAAGTGTTTATTCACCATGCCGATTGGCTTATTGATATCGGCCCGGGACCGGGAATTTATGGCGGGGAGTTGTTGATTAATTCAGCGGTTGAACACCTCTCCGGTCTTCCACCGGAAATCACGAAAAAAAGTAAAACGATTGAATTCCTTACCGGCGAACATCGGAACAATCTTCCTTATCTGAAAGATCAGGGTAACGGATATATTGAAATGAAAGGGGTTTCGGAAAATAACTTGAAAAATATCGATGTCCGGTTCCTGCTTGAAACCATGAATGTTGTAACAGGCGTATCGGGTGCGGGCAAATCTACTTTGGTTAATCAGGTATTGGGAAATTTTCTGAGGAACAAAATCCAGGGTTTGCCCGAAAAACAGGGGAAGTTCTCAACCATTACCGGATGGGAGGCCATTGGAAAGGTAATGAGTGTCGACCAAACACCGATCGGAAGGACTCCCCGGAGCAATCCCGCCACCTATACCGGTCTTTTTGACCGGATCCGCGACCTTTTTGCATCCCTCCCTGAAGCAAAAGCCATGGGATTTGATAAAAGCCGCTTTTCATTCAATACGGCCGGGGGGCGGTGTGAGGCTTGCCAGGGCGCCGGATACCAGCAAATTGGCATGCATTTTATGGGAAATGTCGAAATCGTTTGCGAAACCTGTAACGGGCAACGGTTCGACCAGGAGACCCTCTCCATTCGTTACCGGGAAAAAAATATTTATGAAATTCTTGAAATGGATATCACTTCAGCATGCTCTTTTTTTGAAGGGAACCCCGGGATAAACCATTATCTTGAAACGCTGAACATCCTGGGGCTGGGATACCTGACCCTGGGGCAGCGTTCCTCCACATTGAGCGGGGGTGAAGCCCAACGGATAAAACTGGCAACCGAACTTTCAAAACCCCGGTCGGCTCATACCCTCTACCTCCTGGATGAACCAACAACCGGGCTCCACCCATTTGATGTGAACGTGCTGCTGAAGGCCTTGAACCAATTGGTTGAAAATGGCCATACCATCATTATGATCGAACACGATCCGGCCATCATCAGGGCAGCCGGTCATGTTGTTGATTTGGGTCCCGGGAGTGGCAGGGATGGAGGAAACCTGATTTTTTCAGGGCCGCCGGAAGAAATGGTAAAATGTGACAATTCGGCGACCGGAAAAGCATTAAACGATTATCAGCGGTTGAATGTCGGACAACGAATGAAGAAGTTTTTCCCTTCGGAAGTGAATGGAAAGTCTCAGGATTCATTGGCCGGTATTCAGGGTTTCATCTCCCTCAAAGGTGTTAAAACCCACAATCTCAGAAATATTGATATTCAAATTCCCAAGAATAAGATTACCGTCTTTACGGGCGTCTCGGGAAGTGGGAAATCATCGCTTGCCTTCGATACCATTTTTGCCGAGGGACAAAACCGGTTTCTGGAAAGTTTTTCAACCTATTTTCGCTCCCGGGTTGGGATGGAGGAAAGGGCATTATTCGACGAAATTACGGGTTTGACAGCAACCTTCGCTGTAAATCAGCAGATGACCGGGTCCAATCCCCGTTCAACTGTCGGCACCATGACCGGCATTTATGACCATTACCGGCTACTCTTTTCCCGAACCGGAATCTGTGAACTCCCGGAGTCAGGCGCCAGACAAGTCTCACAGCAACCGCCCTCCTCCGGTCTCTTCTCTTTCAACCATCAGCATGGCGCATGTAATTTATGTGACGGTCTGGGTTTCAGGATAACCTGCGATCCGTTGAAATTGATCACCCATCCGGAAGCGCCCCTTACAAATGGGGCTATGGATGGGACAAAAACCGGAAAATTTTATGGCGATCGGCATGGTCAGTATATAGCCACATTAATGGCCGTGGGGGAAAAGCACGACATTGACTTTTCCATACCCTGGGAGCAACTGGATGACAATGCAAAAAAAATAGCGTTAGAGGGAAGTGGTGAAGAACGATATCAGGTTAACTGGGGTTATAAAAGGGACCAACGGACCGGAAGCCATCATTTTGAGGGGTACTGGCCGGGTTTTATGGCACTGGTCAATGAAGAATATCAACGGAAACATGCCGATCACAGGGGTGAAAGTATGATGGGGTTGATGAAATCGGAAAAGTGTCCCGGTTGTCATGGTTCACGATTGAAAAAGGAGGCGCTCCTCTGGACTGTTGGCGGGTTGAACATTGCCCGGCTTTCGGCCCTGCCGGTTTCAGCTGCAACCCTTTTCTTTCAGGAACTTTCGGGGACACTCCGGAAAACAAAGTTTGAAGCGGTCGCCGGGCCATTGATCCACGATATCGTACAGAGGCTGGAAGCGCTATCCGGGTTGGGATTATCCTATCTTTCGATGGACCGTGTTTCGTCGACCCTGTCGGGGGGCGAAGCGCAACGCATTAAGTTAGCCGGACAATTGGGGTCAGGGCTTACGGGGCTTACCTATATTCTTGATGAACCCACCATCGGGCTTCATCCCCGGGATACAAAAAAGATGATGAAGATCGTCCGGTCGTTACAGGAAAAGGGAAATACCATACTTATTGTTGAGCACGACCAGGATGTGATCCTTGCTGCCGACCATGTTGTGGATATGGGCCCGGGAGCGGGAAAACAGGGTGGGCTGATCCTGGCGCAGGGAACTCCCGGTGAAATAGCCAGGAACCCCGAATCGGTTACCGGTCCATGGCTTGGTAAAAATCAAGCGACCCGGCTGACCGAAAAAAGGAGACTCAACCCCGGATTGTCTATCAGGAAAGCTGTTGCCAACAACCTCAAGGGGTTTGACCTCGACATTCCGTCGGGAGGATTGATAGCCATTACCGGAGTCTCGGGCAGCGGAAAATCGACGCTTTTGTTTGAAATTATCATGGCTTCCTATGAAAACAAACGTCCGACAGGATGCACCGCTATCGAAGGATTCCATCGGTTCCATAAAGTTGTGGCGCTCTATCCGCGGTCGGGATTTTCAACGCCTGCAGGGACGCCGGCTACCTTTACCGGCATTTTTGACCAGGTCAGGGGCCTGATGGCCCAGACACCGGAAGCACGGCAATTTCAGTTTGGGAAAAACCATTTTTCATATCTCAATAAAGAAGGGCGGTGCCCCACCTGCCAGGGGATGGGAAAAATCAATATCCCCATGGATTTTCTGGCCGATGTCAGCCTGGAGTGTGAAACATGTCACGGCACACGCTATCGCGAAGAAATTCGCCGGTGTAAATACCGAAACCATTCTGTTGACGAAGTTCTTCAGATGACCTTTTCTGAGGCCAGGTCGTTTTTTAACGATCACAAAACCCTGGCTTCCATGTTGGCTTTGGTTGAAAAAGTCGGATTGGGGTACCTTCAGCTGGGGCAGTCTCTCGATACCCTTTCAGGGGGTGAATCGCAACGTCTTACACTCACTGCCGAACTGATAAAACCCGCCAAAGGGCCAACACTGTATCTTTTTGAAGAACCCTCAACCGGTCTTCATTTTGCGGATATTCAATATTTACTAAAACTTTTTCATCAATTGGCCGACCAGGGCAATACCCTTTTGATCATTGAACATGAAAAGAATATTATTTCAAATGCCGATTGGATCGTAGAACTTGGGCCTGAAGGGGGTGACCGGGGGGGGTATCTTATAAAGGAAAGTCAATGATCGTTCCGGGGAGCCTTTTTTTTTCTCATCCGGATGATGCCACGTATCAGGATCGTCATGGTAATCAAGGTGATTCCCAGGATAATATATTCAATATGATCAAGGGATGCCGGGTATCTCTTTCCGATCCCATACCCGATCGGGATCAGGGTTCCCGACCATAAAACCGCGCCGGTTATATTATATATGTTGAATTTCCAGAAATTCATATCGATGGCACCGGCCAGAATGGGCACAAAAGTCCGGACAACGGGAAGAAAACGTCCGCCGATCAAAGCAATGCCTCCATATTTTTTGTAATAGGTGTGCGATTTTTCCAGGTGTTCCTGTTTGAAAAAGAAGGAGTCTTTTTTAAGAAAAAGCCGTTGTCCAAAAAATCGCCCGGTTGCAAAACCGGTCATATTACCAACAATGGCAGCCAGGGCAACACCGGGAACAAGCAGGTACAGGGGTACCGCAAGATCTTGTGTCCCACACAACAAACCGGCAGTGAACAGCAGGGCATCCCCGGGGAAAATAAATCCAAAAAACAACCCTGTCTCTGCAAAGATTACAACCAGAAGCAAGACCATTCCCCCATAGTGAATGAGCTTCTCGGAGTTTAACAGAATTTCAAAAAATGTTTGCAGATTTTCCATGGGAATCAAACATACAGGATAGAAAATAACGCAGGTTTTTCCGGTATGTTGTTCTGATACACCTCTGCTGTTGCCACGGTCCGGTTGATTGGGGGGCTGGTTTTAAATACCTTTTGCGTGACTGGGCCTTCTATTTTTTAGAGATTTCATTGTACAACCGGGTTATTTCAATCTTATATCTGGCAGGAGCTTCAATATAACCCCAGCCAAATTCCATCTCCATAATTCCTCCCAGGGCGGTATCTTCAGAAATCACAATACCATACGGGATCTCCCGGTCGTTCAGTACCTCTGCAAGCAGATTGGCCTCATATTCATTGTTTAAAACCAGAATTTTTTCAAAAGTTTCCATAGCGGTCGATTTTTGCTCTAAGATACGATTTTCTTTGTAAAAAACAATCAGGATTTTACCGTTTTCTGAAATGGGTTCAGGATGGAAAATATGGATTTGTTTTTCCGGTCAAAATAACCGCCACTTACTGTTTTTACCTCGTCAATTGTATAAAAGGCCGCAGGGTTGAACTCCTTGATGATATCGATGATATGGGGGGCTTCCTTACGGCGGACCGTTGTGAAAAACATCTTGGTCGGGCCCATAAACCCGTCCACTTCTACCACTGTAACCCCGTAATTGAGCTGACGCAAACGATGAATCAGGGCGGTGGTATCTTTCTTTGGAATGACACGGATGATTACTGTCCCGATCGAAAGTTTTTCTTCTAAAATGATCCCGAAATAATTACCAGCTGCATATCCTCCTGCAAAAGCCAGGTAACAATAAATATTATCGAGATGCTTCATAATTTGCCCGATGGCAAGCAACCAGATGAACGATTCGAAAAAGGCAAAAACCGGAGCCAGCTTCTTCATCCCTTTGGCTGCAAAGATCAATCGTATGGTTCCGATGGACTGATCCACGATACGGAATAAAAAAATCAGCAATGGCAGGACGACAAACATGAACGTTTCATTGTCGAAAAATCTGGCGAAATAATCAAGATCCATGGTATTTTGTTTTTACATTCGATAAAAAAAGGACTGTAAAAGTACAAATTCATACTTTTACAATCCCTGGCAGTTTTTCCCGATCCCCGGTTAACCCGGATTATCTTTTTTTACTGTTGACAATAAAAAAATAGATCAGAAAACCGATGGCGATAAACACAAGTTCGATCCCGAACGGCATAACCGATTCATAGTTTTTCACCCATTTAAAAGTATCGCCCCAGCTTAAAAGCTCAATGATGATCATTCCGGTCCCGGCCATCAGGGCAACCAGTCCCCATTTTAAAGTCGGGTAACGGTTTTCTTCCTGGTTCTGTTTTATGGGTTCCAGAATCCCGGCATGGTCAAGATGCCCGGCTTTAATGATTTTCCGTTTTAATAAAAAATCGGTAAATATTTTAATCAATTGGTAGATCCCGAAGAACACCACCGCGGTTATTAAAACTTCTTCTGTCATGGCTTTTGTTTTTTAATGTTAATTTTGATAATTAGTCGAAGGCGCTGAAAAAAAGTTGCAACTTTTTTCATTTAGGTGCGACTAATAAACCAGATGAACGATGTTGACCTGATAGCACAGATCCGCTGCGGAAATAAGAATGCATGCAGGATTTTAGTTGAAAACAATAAAAACCTGGTGTGGCATATGGTTCTGCGGATGGTAAACCAACCGGAAGATGCCGAGGATATTTGTCAGGATATTTTTCTGAGCGTTTTCAGGAACATCGGGAATTTCAGGGGCGATTCGAAGCTTTCGTCCTGGATTGGTTCCATTGCGTATCATGTGTGCATTGATTTTCTGAGAAAAAAGGGAAAAGAAAAAATGATATTTTCCGGAAATCCTGTTGTTGATGACAAAAAGGGTTCGCCTGTAAACATGACGGCAGAAAACATAGACCGTTCCCGTTTAAAAGCCGTGGTTCATGATCTTATTGATCGGTTGCCGGTATCCTATCGAACGGTGATTACATTGTATCACCTTGAAGATTGTTCCTACAGGGAAATTGCAGCTATCACGGGAATGCCCGAAGGAACGGTAAAAAGTTATATCAGCCGGGCCCGGGAAATGATCCGGGAACAGGTGGTAAGATTGATACCGGATATTCGGCCGGTTCTCTTTGAAATTTAAATTATCTTTGTGCCATGGAAAAAAATCTAAACGCTGAGCTGGATGCCCTGATAGAAGAAGCGCTGTGTCAACCGCCGGAAATTTCGGTCCCCGACGGCTTTACCGACAGGATGATTGCTTCGGTGGCCAGGCATTTTATCTGGAAAGAAACACTGAGGGATTTTCTGTACAAATGTTTGATTGCCCTGGGCGCACTGGCGGTTTTCAGCATCATCTTTTTCTTCGTTGCCATTCAATCGCCGGATATACTGGTTGCAACTTTCAAAGAACAATGGAAATTTGTTGTTTTTGCAGCTTCCATTGGGTTTTTTGTCCTTTTCACCGATCAGGTCCTCCTCAGGTACCTGTTCAGGAATTCAAGGTCGTTTGCGTGAACCCTTATTCCCCTTCAGGCAATACCTAAAACGGATTTTTTCAGCCGTTGTACCAGTGTAAATCCGCCATACACGAAAGAGATGAAAATGGTTCCGGAAATCAGCCCGGGATTCATTTCTGCGAGATTTTTAAGGCTGGTAAACAAATGGGTGAACATCAATTGAAGTCCGTGGTACAAAGGTTCAACAATGGTCGGAAATGATTGGATCAGGACTTGAAAAATGGTAAAGGATGCAATGAGGTGGTTCAGGGTTTCCATCGGAAATAATTTTCATCAAATCTACTTCAGAATGTTCCGGCGGTAAATTGATTTTCCATGAATGGCCGAAAAAGGGGGACGAAAGCCGGAAAGTTGTTTGTGGAGGGCAGAAATCGGATGATGGAACGATTTCCCGGTAAAGGGTCTTATTGATCGCAAATTCAAGGTTCCCTGAAATGAAAGCAGGCAGTTTAGTGTGTTACCGAAGCTCTTTTTACACCGCTGTAATCCACCTCTTTTTTTGCTTTGAGAAAGTTGATCAGCGCTTCTGCTGTAGTAACCGACACGGCCGATCCCGCATCGCAATGTTCGAATTTATAGGTTACAGCCATATAATTGTTCATTGCAACAGAATATATTTTGTCCGGATCCAGTTGTTTCCCGGAAAGGTCCCTCATGTCTGCCTTTTCACAAACAAAGTCTCCCTTGTCGGTTACAACATAGGTCATTCCTGACGCCTGCAGGTCGATCCCCTTTTCCAATTGATATCCATAACAAATCAGCGATTGAATTTCCCGGGCATTCATTTTGAATACGACAACCTGGTTGTTGAAAGGATCCAGTTTATAAATATCTTTTAGTGTGATAGCCCCTGCGGGCAGTGAATGGATGCGGATTCCCCCGGCATTCTGGAAAGCGAAATCAACGTTCATTTCACTGGTCAGGGCATCGGTCATCAGGCTTCCCAGTTCTGCTTCCCCTTCCAGTGGTTTCAGGGCCATACCAACCACTTTGCTGAATTCTTCATTCTGGTTGTAATTTTTTACGAGTTCCTCCATCTCAGGGTTGCTTTTATTGAGGGTACTCATGGGAATCACTTCGTCGCGGATGGAGGTTATTTTTCCGTTTTCCACCGTTAGTGTCGTTTTTCCGACAACCCTAAGGTTGGCTCCTGCCTGAACGATGGTTACACCATTTTCAACCATGGGTTTTTCGATGAGGGTATGTGAATGGCCGCCAATGATCAGGTCGAACTGAGGCACAGAGTCGGCCAGTCGCACATCATCTTCCACACCAAGGTGGGAAAGGCCGATTAAAATTCCATACTCCTCTTTTAACCCGGCGTATTCACGGGCTTTAGCGATGCCGTCAAAAAATCGAATCCCGGTCATTTTCGATGGATGGGAACTGGGCAGGCCATTGGCGTCGAGTTGGATAATCCCAAGCAGGGCCAGGGTAATTTCAGGACCGGCATTCAGTACGATATAAGGTTTGGGTTGGTGGAAAATGGCCCCGGAAGCATCGAGGTTACAACAGATAAATGGAAATTTTGCCTCCTCCACCCGTTTGTTAAGAAAATCCTGGCCAAGATCAAATTCATGGTTGCCCAAACAGCTTACATCAAATCCACAGTGATTCATCAGGTCGATCATGGGAAAACCTTTCTCTGGTACCATATCCACCACCGGGTTCCCGGTAAAATTGTCGCCGGCCGATACCAAAAACAGATACGGATGCTCTTTGCGAAGACTATCGGCCAGGTAAGCCAATTTGGGCAGGTTGTCAATTTTTGCATGCATATCGTTGACGTGCAAAATGATAACCTCCGTGGGGCCAGCCTTGTCCGACTTTTGTGCGACCCCGGTGGAAGTACACAGAAAGGCTGTAACGGCCAAAATAAGAGATACCCGTTTATTCATCGTTTTTGGTTTTTTTTAAATAAATAACCGATCCCTCTTTCAGCGCACCGTCGGGTTCGGTCTTATTGCCGAACCGATCGTAAATGGTAAGTTGCCCGTGCAATAAACGGCGAAACGAATGGTGGGAATAGGCTAAAATGGCATCGCCCGCCAGCGCCCCACGAAAAATTTGGACAGGATGCCCGTTGACAATTACTTTCACGGGAAGGTTTTTTCAATGCAATGATACTACTTTTCCGTAAAGTAAAATATCACTATTTTTGAAAGAAAAACAGTCACCTAAAAAATCGAATATGAATGCTTCCCAAAGAACCTGTCGGGCCGGATTGATTGTGATGGTGTTCCTGTTGCTGTCCGCTTTCAGGATTCATGCACAGGGCATTACTTTTCGCTATCTGAATCCCGATGCTGCTACCGTCAACCTGGCTGGTGAAATGAATGGATGGAGCCTTACTGCAACTCCCATGTCCAATGACGGAACCGGGTTGTGGACAGTAACCCTTGATCTGGCGCCCGGCCAATGGCTCTATAAATTCGTGGTCGATGGAAACTTCATTGCTGACCCTGATCCAAATGCACTCTCTTCTCCCGACGGGCAGGGAGGAATGCATTCTTATCTGCTTGTAGGTGATGGCGATTTCAGGTATCATCTACAGATCCCTCATGGGATTATAGAAAAGTATCATGTTCAATCCTCTTTTCTGGGACAAGGTGTTGATGTAAATGTGTACGTGCCTCCTGTGCTTTCGACCGATTCGCTGCCCCTCTTGATTTTATTGCACGGCGGAAATATGGATATGCAACAATGGATTGATAATGGACAGATTGCCAATTATATGGATAATCTTTTATCCCGGGGGGCCGTGAAGCCCTTCATGATTGCCATGCCTTCCTACGGTCCTTTTAGTAAAAGTGAGGACCTTCCCGGGTTTTTAGCCTGGGATCTTCCGGGTTTTTTGAAATACCGCTATTCCTCATCTACCGATCCGCGAAAAATTGCCCTTGGAGGGATGTCGCTGGGGGGATGGATCACGTTGAAGGTTGGTGCACACAATCCGGGGAATTTCGGATATTTATTCCCGATCAGTTCATATGTTCCTTTGAATATCAGGGATACCGATGGCCTGGACGGCTTGAAAAAAGGGGGAGAAATAACCATCTACTGTGGAACCGACGATCCCTTGCTGAAAAACAATGAATATCTGGCCGGCTGGCTTACAAAAAACAGGATTCGGTTTTCATACCTCAAAGCCTCCGGGGGCCATTCCTGGCTTTATTGGAATGCGATAACACCCGATTTTTTACAGCGGGTTTCCGACAGTTTTACGGGTCATTAAAAAATGGCGGGATGTGATAAAATCAAAGGAGAAATACGTTCCCGGATGGATTTTTTACAGCAGACTCCATTTGATAAATATTGCCGATGATCAGGGCATGGGATAAATATTGGCTTCGTTGCGATAACCAGGGGTGTCGATGTACCAGTCGGGATAGAGCGTTCCCGATGACTCGGCCCAGGTTGCAAACACCAGGTATCCGCTTGTAATCTGACGGTTTTCGATGGTATATTGGTAGTGTGATACGATGTTGATCCCCCAGGGAAGGTTGGTCGAAGTTTTGTAATATCTGCCTGTGGCAGGGTCAGAATCGTCCTGTCCCGTATTAAAGTATTCCATATTGACCAGTGTAGTGGGCGGATAATCAGGAAGGTGTACCTCTTTTCCACGTTCCTTGTTAATGATCAGAAAAGGGTTAAAATCAAAAAGGCCGACATCGTTCAGGGTATATTTATTTTGCGTAAATATCATATTAATCACCGTGGTATCGGGCGTAATATAAGGCTTTCCGGGGACAACATTCACAAATGAACCCGCGGTTGCAGGCATGATTTTATTGACGTTATCATAAACAATGATGGTGACTTTTTCCTGGTTTGCTTCCGTTCCGTTCAGGTTTAATGTGATGTAATTTTCACGAAATTTATAGCCGTCAACGGCAATATCCGACGACAGGAGGGTCGTTCCAGGCAATTGAAATCCAAACCCATTGCTTAGCCCTGCCCCGATGGCACGGATAATAAAGGTCCCGTAAATTTCGGTTACTTTATTTGACGCGTTGGTCACAGCCTTGAACCGGTAGTCAACCACAAGATCGTTAAAATCATAATCGCCCTGGCCGGGCCACAGGTCTTCAAAAGCAAGGCTTCCGTCGCCGGCAGCAGGAAAATAGTTATCAAAGGCACGCGCCGGGTCCGACGGATAAAAATCATCGTTATCGGGTATTCCGTCGCCATCCGTATCGGGTGCATTTCCGGGTTCGTTGTAATAAGTCAGGATTTCTTCGGGTGTTAATGCAACTCCGAAAAATTTAACTTCATCGACCGACCCTTTAAAAAACTTTTGTGATGCATTGTCGGAACCGATTGAGATATTGCGGTTGTTGACCTTGAGGGTCCCTGTCAGTGGCTGACTGTTTTTTAACTGTCCGTTAACAAAAAGTTTCAGGGTGGTCCCATCGTATGTTATGGCAAGATGGTACCATTCATTCAGCAGGGGGACCCCCTGGTTCCATTCCAGCGTATGGCTGGTATTGTCGCTGAGCCTGACGCCCCCTTGCCAGCCATTCCATTTATCCTGTCCGATTCCATGGCCATCCCAGTCCCCTTTTTGAAATATCTTGGCCGATTTGTTCTCTCCGGTTTTCGCCCAGAGCATCATGGTCAGACTTGTCACAGGGTTCAGTGTTACGGCATTGGTAACGTTCACATTATCGGAACTGCCGTTGAAAATCAAACAACTTCCCGTTATTCCGGTACCCCACGTAGCTCCGGAGATGGCGCCATTGTGTGAACCCAGGGCGTCATAGGCAATATTTCCCGTGTTTTCATCGAAATTCCAGGCTGCCAACAATCCGGATGTGGTTATTTCGCCGGCAGATTTTACCGGAAGATATTTAAAACCGGGGGCTTGATTTTCAGGAAGTGTTACCTCCATGGTTTCGCCTGTTATTGTAATGGGCATACCATTTACCAGAACGGTCTGCACATGAGCAGGGATGAGGATCTGTATGTGATACGGTTCGTTGATAAAGGAATAGAAGCCTTTGTAAAATGTAACTGTTGCATCTTCGGATGTAATGCTGATTACCGAGGAAAATCCGGAAGTAATCACAAATTCAACATGCTGTCCGGTTTCCCATGAGAATCCTTCAGGAACCCGAAGGTTTTCCATCTTCCTGCCGCTGGTTGGGTCATCATCTGTTGTGAATTTTCTGCACCCGCTCCCCAGGATTATGATTAAGGAGATTGAAACTGATAAAAAAAGACGCACCATAATAATAAGGATAAAAAGCAAAGTTAGAATTTATGTTCCCGGTTTGCAATCATAAATTCGTAAACGGTGATGGTTTCTTTGTTTCTGTTCATATTTAACTGCTTTAAAGCCCTGTTTAACCCCCGAAAACCATTATTTAACGAGAATTATTTTCATAAAATCCAGTATCAGGCTATTTTTGCGGCGCAATGTTAAAAATTTAACAGTTTTCGTTTATGGTCTCTAAGTACACTTTTACCGGATTGTTGTTTTTTACCGCTTCCATGTTTGTTTTGGCTCAGGCCCCATCCGGACAGGTAATAGGTATTCAGGAGTGTTTAAAACGATCCATTGAAAACAGTCCGAAACTGAAAATCGCCGCACTTGAGCAGAATAAGTTGCAGTATCAGTATCGGGAAACATTGGGAAAAGGCCTGCCAGACATCAATTTGTCAGGTTCTTTTGACGATTTTGTGAACCTGCCAACCCAGTTGATCCCGGGTGAATTCTTTAATCGCCCCGGAGAGATGATCCCTGTTCAGTTTGGGACCACATACAATCTTTCGGGCGGGCTGGAGGCCAGTCAATTGATCTATAACCAGCAATACCTTGTCGGTATCCGGATGGCCAAACTCATTCTGGACCAGAATGTACTCAATACCGAAAAAACGAAAACCGGCCTTGTTTTAGAAGTTGCACAATCCTATTATCTGACTCAGATTACCCGCCAGCAGATAAAAAACCAACAGGAGAACCTTGAGAAACTTGAAAAAGCAAAAAAGATCGCGGCAAGTCAGTACGAAAGCGGACTGATAAAAAGGATTGATCTTGACCGGATTGTTGTACAGATGTTAAATCTGCAAACTGAAATCGACAGGCTACAGGTGCTCCTGGAACAGGAATTCAGTATGCAACGGTACTATATGGGGTTACCCATGGACCAGCCCATCGCATTTCCCGATTCTCTATCTCTATCTGTCATAGATGTTCAGGCTGAGCAGGATTTGGCAAAGCATATCGACATCCGGTTGATTGAGATGCAAAAGCGGTTGGCTTTTACCAACCTGAAACTGAATCAGGCCGGGCACTATCCTTCGCTGACCCTGATTGCCGGATTGAATTATAACAATCAGAGCAATATTTATTATGTATTTGGAAAGCCTACAGAATGGTTCAATACCAGTTTGGTCGGGTTGCGTTTAAATGTCCCTGTTTTCAATGGGTTGCAACGACAAAACAAGGTAAGTCAATCGCGGGTGGAGTTAAAACAATTGGAGATAACCGAAGACGATACCCGAAAGCTATTGCGGATCCAGGCACGGGACGCTGCCCGTAAATTCCTGAACAGTATTACAACAGAAAAAAGGCAGCGTGAAAATATGAAACTGGCCAACCGGGTTTATGATGTATCGCAGGAGCAATATCAAAAAGGGATTATTCCTTTGACAGATTTGCTTAACGCCGAAACGGCTATGAGCGATGCCCAAACCAGCCATACCATGTCGCTGGTGCAGATGAAAATCGCAGAGCTCGATTATCTTAACGCCAACGGGAATTTGCTTGAAATTCTCGAATAGGGGTTTGTTTTGTGAAACCGATAACAGGTTTATTGGATGACTAAAAATGATTTTTGATTATTGATAAATATCCTAACGTGGACAAGCCACAACCAAATAAATAACAAATTTCAAAATACAAATAACAAATAAAATACAAATAACAAATTTCAAAATACAAATAACAAATAAAATACA
>DYSO01000256.1 GCA_020718225.1 Draconibacterium orientale
TTCATAATCTCCCCCTCTCCCCGTCTATCCGGGGCGCAAAAAAAGCCGCCTCTACCCCTGAAAAAATCAGGGAGTAAAAGCGGCCTGTGAGTTGCCAGACGATTAGGTCCAGCGGTTCGGTGGCCTATATCTCAATGTTTAAAATATCCGCGATCAATACAAGCTGATTGTAGCTTGTATTTTTCCGTAACGCATCTTCAATTCGCCTGCGGATTTTTTTTCTGGGGTCTGGGACTAACTCCCAGCCGTCATTTATCTTAAGCCGGATATACCCTTCCCCATATTTAAAATTTTTCTCCGTAGGGGTCAGGGGATACTCTTCCCCGTATCCCCAGGCTGTTGAGTTTTCCTCTATCGCCGAAAAACTCTTCTCTGCGTCTGTTGCCCAGACGCCTGGGCATTCTACTATTTCCTGTGTTCTCTTATTTATTATTCTTACCATTTTATCCTCCTTTGCCTGCCTGCCGTTGCCGGGCAGGGGCGGCGTAAAATTAAAATTCGATATCCAGTCCGATTTTTTCAGCGTCGGTGGCACTAATGATAATCCCCTCCGCATGGTCATAGCGGACGCTGTTGCGGATGAACTCTTCTAACAAAAAGATCCTCTTTTGAAAATCTCGGAGCGTTGCCTCCATTACCAGTATCCTCAATTCCTCATCCCTGCGATCGTCGTTCATTTCCCCCCCTCATTTCTCCCCGTCTATCCGGGGCGCCGTTGTTTTTTTGATTTCATTTTATCCTCTATTGTTTTTTTGTCAAGCGTTATATTTTACCCCCAATATATAGTGGTCGCCAACCAGGCCAACCACAAGATATAGACATCCCAAAAAACGGCCCGGCAAAGAATTGCTACATAATAGCCAAAAACGTAATGATATCAAATATCCCGCCAATTCTAAAAATTCGCCGCCAGCTGTAATGGTTTTTATGTGCCGCCCCCTGTTAGCAATCCATACTAATCCCTACTACCCCAGACTAATCCAGGCTAAAACATACCAATCACTACTAAAACCTACTAAAACCTACTATCCAGGCCAAAAACCGACAAAAACCTACTATTTCAGACAAAAACCGACTAAAAACTACGAAAACATACGAAAACAGACTACTCCCCACTATCCCCCACTATCAGCCTCACAAGCCTGCCCGGATCATGTTAGCAACTGGACGCCTGCTCGAGCCTGTTAGCATCTGGATGCCTGATGCCTGTTATCCTGTAGGCATGGATGCCTGTGCCTGTTAGCATGCCTGTGCGAGCCCGCCAGCCAGGCCGGGGAGGGGAGCGGATCGGGCGATTGGGCGCGTTGCGGATATGCGTAGTCAACACCTACTCACAATCACCTACCCACAATCCTACCACAATCCTACTCACAACCTCATATACTCGTGAAACCATTCATAAATGCCTTCAATCTCTCTCACGGTCTCATGTGTGTTATTCATTATGGTATGCTTATCATCTTGATGGGGGGGGAGGGGAGCGTAGCATATTAAAAGGTCATTTACTGGTCATTTTTCTATAAAAAAGGGGGTATTTTGGGGTACTATATTCCAAAAGAGTGATATAGATGCCTTAAAACGTGCCTTTTTACCATAGGTATATTCTATAT
>DYSO01000124.1 GCA_020718225.1 Draconibacterium orientale
AAAATACACTCATACTTCCCGGCGCTTCAGGGGTGAAGGCAATTGACTTATATCGCATGGCGCCCGCGAATTTCCGCTCCCGGATGGCCAGATTGCAGTTCTGCCGGAAGAATGGTTTACACGATACGCCGATCTGTTGTTTTACTCAAAAGCAGTTGATCGCCAGTTGCGGCTCCCGCTTCACTTTGCACACCTGAGGAAAAGATGCTGGTGTTGCAGCAAAGGAAACAGGCGCTTTCTGATATGTTCGTTCCTTCAGGGAATCCTTTGAAGGATTTATCACAGGATGAAATAGCAGGATTATTTGATTGGTGAAATCCATGGTTTTTATATTTTTGTTTTTTCAAATCCGGCGCCATGATGAATTTCACTGCCGAGCAGCACGCCATAATCCGGAGTTCAGGTAACATCCGGATCAATGCAGTAGCAGGTTCCGGCAAGACCTCCACGTTATTGGGGTACGCAAAAGAACGTTGCAATGCCGGTCCCATCCTCTATATAGCCTTCAACAAATCTGTGAAACTTGAAGCCGAACGGAAATTCACTTTCCTTGAATTGCCGGATGTCAAGGTTGAAACGGCCCATTCGCTGGCCTATTCCTATATTGTTAAAGGAAGTGATTACAAAGTCAGACGAAACGGAGGATATAAAACCCATGAAATTGTTGAAATCCTTGGACTTAAAGGATACAAGCAACCACATACCGGGTTCATTATTGCCAATCACATCAACCGGTATATCACTCTTTTCTGTAACAGCGACAAACCGAAAGTACAGGACCTGAATTATGAAGAGTTTCTTTCGGATGCCCGGGCACAGGTTTTTGCGCGCAATTACAAAGCATTGATCCTTCAGCAAACCCGCTTGTTTTTAGACAAAATGAACAGGGGGGAGATAGAAATCCTTCACGATTTTTATCTGAAAAAATTCCAACAATCATCACCCATTCTTCCTTATAAATTTATTCTCTTTGACGAGGCCCAGGATGCATCCGATGCCATGCTCGAAGTCGTGACAAGGCAGTCGGCTACCAAAGTAATCGTAGGGGATACCCATCAGCAGATTTACGGCTGGAGGTACGCCGTGAATTCACTTGAAAAGGTCGATTACCCCGTCTATCAACTGACCCGCAGCTTTCGTTTCGATCATGAAATTGCGGCGCTTGCCTACCGGATTCTCCGATGGAAATCGCACCTGGGTTTAAAGACAGAGGTTCAAATCTATGGTTCGGCGACGACAAAACAGGGCGCGCAGCGGGTTATCCTGGCCAGGACCAATGTGGGCTTATTGTCGAAAGCCGTTGAACTGGTGATTGAAAAAAAAGAGGTGAAAAAGATCTATTTTGAAGGACGTATTGAGAGTTACACCTATGCCGATGAGGGTGCATCTGTTTATGATGTCCTTAACCTTTATCTGGGTAAAAACCAGTTTATTAAAGATAAGCTGATTGCAGCAATGAAAACTTTTGGTGAACTTGAAGAGTATATTCAAAAAACCGAAGATATTGCACTGGGACTTTTGGTGGAGATCGTAAAAAAATATCATCAGAACCTGCCGGACTATATCCGTCAAATCAAGGAAGCTCATGTTGAAAACCATGAAAAAGATAAGGCAGGAATGATCTTCTCCACTGTTCATCGCTGCAAAGGCCTGGAGTATGATGAAGTGACCCTGGTCAACGATTTTATTACCGAAGATAAGCTGATACATCTGATTAAGGAAACCGGCATTGAAAAGGTCAATAAGGATAAGCTTGGAGAAGAGATCAACCTGCTTTATGTTGCAGTAACCCGTACCCGGAACATCTTAAACATTCCTGAGGAATTGTTGCCTAAATCAAACATCCATGTGATCCGAAAACCCGATATGGTTTATTCCGGAGGAAGTTTCGATGCGCCAGGCCGGGGAAAGCCCTCTCCGGAATCATCAGGGAGCCTTGGGAAACAGGGTCTTCCATGGAAAACCAGGGATGACGATCAACTAACGGTTATGTTTTGTGAGCGGAAATCGGTTACAACCATCGCCCGCCGACTTGGACGGACTACTTCCGCCATCCGGGCCCGGATCAATAAACTCGAATTGCCCGATCTTTATGGGATCGATTTTTAACAGATTGGGAACATTTCTTCAGAATGAATCGGGAGTCGCCCATTTTTACCCGCCTGATTTAACGTATCTGTTTTTACCCTGAATCTTTGGGTAGATAATGCTAATACCCCCGGATAACTTTTTGTTCAATAACATGATTCCTGGTAATTACCCGCAGAAAGTACAGCCCGGGTTTCAGGTCGATGGCCGGGGTTATCGTCAGCCGGTTCATGCCTTGAATGGCGGTTTGGGATTGTTTGATGACTGACTTTCCGAGATGGTCTGTCATTTCGATAAAAAAATCCTGTTCCGTTTCACTTTCAAACCAAATTGCCAGCGATCTTCCGAAGGGATTTGGAAAAACGCGGATGGGGTTGGTTTTGATGTAATTGGTTTTTCCTGCATCCGTGATGATGGAGTCATGGCAAACGGTAAAAGGAGGGCCCGACAAATATCGCTGATGGGACGGGATGCTTCCCGATCCAAGGATGTTGGGGATGCCGATGGTGGGAAGTTCTTCGCTGATGGTCCAGAAATCGGGTGGAAATGTGGTCAGGTAACAGGAGGTGTCGGGCAGTGTAGTGGTCCCCGGTGGCTGGATAATGCCTTTGATATTGTTTCCATAGGTAAAATGGTCACTCCCGGTAAGGAGGTAAAGCCCGTGCAATGGCGTCGTATTGGTCACCTCGTTACCGACGAAATTTTGCTCCCCAGTCGGCATATCGCTGCTGGTCATGATAATTCCATACAATTCGGCCCGGTTCCGGAAAAAGGTATTCCAGGGTCCGGAAGGGCCCCAGTAGTGATCAATAATGATATTCTGGCATATATTTCCTTCGAACAGGTTGGCGAAAGCATAGTGGCCGTGAAGGGAGATATCGGCCGAAAAATCCGCAATGGGTTCCGAACGGATGGGATCAATGGAGTAATTGTAAGAAAAAACATTTCCATTGGCGCCGGTTTTTACCATCATCGCATGGCGGAGGCGTTTAAAGATGTTGTCACGGATAAGGCATGCTCCGGTGTGGTTGTTTAGCGTGACCCCGTATCCACGGGTAGAGGTCCCATCGAAAAGATAGCCATCGTGGATATAGCAACCTGAAATGGTGATGTTGGTCGAAGTGTAGATGCCAATATGGCTGCCGATGCTCTTATAACTTTCCACTCCCTGTACACGGCAGTTGGAAGCATACGAAAAGCTGATGTTCGACCCTGATTCAGCGGCGCTGTCAGCTCTTCGGATCTTCAAACATTCAATGCCCACGCGGGTGATGTTTACTACAGGCTGGATTTCGGGATGAAGCAGGGAATCGAACGAAATCCTTTGTTAACAGAGTCAACAAAGCCATCACAGACTCGCTTAATGTCAAAGGTTAATGTTTAACCGAAGATCAAAGAATGTGGATCAGGCAGAATGTCCCCAGCCTTTCAGAATATATACCGTACTGATCGCGACGAGCATAATACCAAAGATGATTAATCCCCATTCTGAGAGGGTCGGAATTACAGGACTCACAATAATGATATTGGAATACAGACCGATGCCATCTGAAT
Source organism: Draconibacterium orientale (assembly GCA_020718225.1). Lineage (GTDB taxonomy): Bacteria > Bacteroidota > Bacteroidia > Bacteroidales > FEN-979 > CAIVAT01. The sequence goes on from DYSO01000124.1 coordinate 3,643, forward strand.
TGTGCGCCCGCAGCCTGTAATAGTAAATGGTCCCGGGTGTTAATCCCGTTACAGGATAGGTCGTTACATTCCCTACATTAAAATCATGAAAGACACCGAAAAAACTTCCAAAATTCGGATCGGTTGAAACGTCAAGAAGGTAATAATCTACTAATGGAACAGACACCATAGCGTTCCAGTTGGCAGTAAACCGTGATGTGGTGATAGAAGTGGCTTCTGTTGCAATAGTCGCAAGAGGAGCAGAAGAACCCTGGTGAAACCCCTGGGTCAGCATCAGATTGTCTGCCATGCCGATGCCAATGATTGGTTCTCCTATAGACCAGGAGGTCTTGTAGGTGGCATTATCGGTTTGATCACCGCCCGAGCCTATCAGCGTCGGTGACACACTTTGACTGAACGCACTCGCCCAAGCCAGCAAGAATAAAATTAATACATATATTTTTTTCATAATGTAGTATTGTTTAATGATAAACTTTGAAACAAGTTTAATTCATCGGATATGCTATGATCTGGTTTTCCATGGCCGCACTTCCTCCAAAATTTTCAAGTGAAAAAGTTCCGCCATATACCTCGCAATCCTCTCCCCAGTAATAATATGTTTTATCCGAACCAGAAGTGTTGTCGATAATTAGTGTACCAATCACCATTCCCCATGCGTTGGCTGCTTTATAACCGGAGGCCAAGGAAGCGCCACTAATATCACCAGATGGGGAAGAACTTCCTGATCCATCGGTGAACGTTGACCGAACCCAACATTCGAGACCGACAACCTTAGGAATAAGTATAGAAACCTGGACAGACCATTTGCCCGCTGGCAGGGTAAGGGTTGTTCCGGTATATATAGGTAAAGCACTTGTCCAGTCATAAGGTGTGGCAGATCTATTAGCCACCACAGCAGCAGTTATAGCCACATTTGTTGCCCAATGGGCATTTCCGGAAGCATCGGATGTCAACACTTTATCCGCACCCTGAGTGCCATCGACTATTTTTACTGTTCCTGCAACATCCAATTTAGCAGTTGGGTTCGTTGTACCGATACCTACGTTGCCGGTTGCTGTAATTCCAAAGCGAGATGCAGACTCTGTCTGATCCCATAGTTCAAACGAGCCGGCACCATAGGGATTCGATGCGCTGCCACTTACAATACGCCATTCGTGGCCGCCACCCGTAGAATTTAACCGTAGTTCAGGACCGAAGGTTGCACTGTTTGATTCAACCACCAGGTTTGTACGCTCATCAGAGCCCACTACGTGTACTTTACTTGTCGGTGAAGTGGTTCCAATACCTACATTGCCGCTGGTTGAAATATAAAATTTGGGAGTACCGGCAGTATTAATATGTAAAGCGTCATCATCGTTGTAAATACGCAAGGGCGTACCACCTCCACCAATTTTTTCAATTAGCAAATCGCCACCATTCAAAATTTCCATATCGCCGTTTACATCTAATTTAGTAACCGGGTTTGTGGTTCCAATACCTACATTGCCGGCTGTGTAATTAATCGTACTACCGGCCCCTCCATTCCAATAAGTAGTAGCGGTGGTCGCAACCGGAACGCCGTTAACCAATATAGAGGCGGCGTCAATAGCCCCGTTTACAAAAAGATCGCTTGTTTCAGGGCCGCCCCAGTGTCCGACTGAAACACCGCCGGTAAAATCACCCCAGCCATTGACGTAAAGCATGGTCGGATCCCAGCCTGCCAAACTTCCGATCCCGCGTTTCCCATTCATGCCGGTAGTGCCAAATAACACCTGGGCATCCGGGTCGCCTTCCAACTGAATAAAGCCATCGACATGCAACTTGTTTTGAGGGTTTGTGGTTCCAATACCTACATTGCCGGTTGCTGTAATTCCAAAGCGAGATGTAGAGGCTGTATGATCCCATAGTTCAAACGAGCCGGCGCCATAGGGATTCGATGCGCTGCCACTTACAATACGCCATTCGTGGCCGCCACCCGTAGAATTTAACCGTAGTTCAGGACCGAAGGTTGCACTGTTTGATTCAACCACCAGGTTTGTACGCTCATCAGAGCCCACTACGTGTACTTTACTTGTCGGTGAAGTGGTTCCAATACCTACATTGCCGCTGGTTGAAATATAAAATTTGGGAGTACCGGCAGTATTAATATGTAAAGCGTCATCATCGTTGTAAATACGCAAGGGCGTACCACCTCCACCAATTTTTTCAATTAGCAAATCGCCACCATTCAAAATTTCCATATCGCCGTTTACATCTAATTTAGTAACCGGGTTTGTGGTTCCAATACCTACATTGCCGGCTGTGTAATTAATCGTACTACCGGCCCCTCCATTCCAATAAGTAGTAGCGGTGGTCGCAACCGGAACGCCGTTCACTGTAGCCGAAGTCGAGTTGATGGCTCCATTTACATCAAGCTGGCAGGTTGGGTCCATGGTGCCTATGCCAATAAACCCATTAACTGGATTAAGGTTGATGCCCTTTACGTTCAACGAATAGGGTACGCTAAGTAACTGTCCATTGCTGATTTCGGTCCCATTCACCGATACTTTCGTCCAATAGGTGTTATTTGACCAGTTTATTAAAGCAAAAGATCCTGAAACGACAGAACCTCCACCAATATTCAGGTTGATAACCCCCTGTGCCGTAGTAGTAATACTATGGGTTTCGCTGTAAACACTGGTGCCCGAAGAGCTACCCTGAAGGATGTCAATTACGACCGTGACTGGGGTTGAAGGAACAATGTTGCCGCCGGCGTCGCGTAAAACAGCCTGATATTTAAACATTTCAGGTGTTTGTGCCATGATTTCATCGACTGCCGTAAAGTCCAGGATGAAAATAAATGTAAACAGTAGATGTTTTTTCATGATGTTTTTTTTTTTTGCGGCAAATATACACTCGCCGATTCTTTTCAAATACATGAAAACATTAGCAAAATGTTAACAATAAAAAAAACTGTATGCTGCGGAGGGAGAGAAACCCTATGAACTTGTCTTTACAGCACAAAGATACCGGTACCTGAAAATCGGCTGTTAATTAAATGGTATGAACAACCAGGCAAACCCCGGACCAGGGTCCCATCATGAGGGACAGGCAATTTTTCCAGGAGCAATCAGATGGCAACAAGAAAACTTTGTACATTGACTTTATCCTCGATTTGTAGTTTTTTCCGTAACCGGCTCCGAGCGACTCTCAAACTGGCCGGGCTTTGAAATAAAATCGTTGACATGTCTTTATTATTAATTCCAAGTTTCAACAGAATACAAAGTCGCATTTCTCCAGGGGTCAGGTTAGTATATCTTGTTGTCAATTTTTTACTAAATTCCGCATGAACATTCTGAAACGCTATTTCGAAATGTTGCCAGCTATCTTCCCTGATCTTTTGTTCGAGTTCAAGGTTAATTTCATTCACAAGGGATCTGGCCTCTTTAATATGTCCGGATATTTTTTCAAGATTATGTATCTTTTTTTCTAATTCGAGAAAATATTCATGGTTTTTTATCAGCATCAGTGTCTTTTCAACGAGTTCAAGATTTTTTCGTTCAATTTCCTGATGGTGGCTGGATACAATCTTCAGGGCTGAATTGACTCTTGCTGATAGTTCAACCGGATCAATAGGTTTCCGGATATAATCATGGGCCCCGGCTTCAAGCGCATAATCAAGGTCCTTTGGATTCATCATTACGCCAGTGACGAGAATAACGGGAATATGCTGTGTTTTCTCTCCTGATTGTAAATGGGCCAACAGTTCGATCCCTGTCATCCCTGGCATATTCCAATCACAGAGAATTAAATCAAAAGTAGTCAACTCGATTGAATGCATTGCAGATCTGCCACTGGTGGCCTGAAACAAACGATATTCCGGATGTGATTCTTCAAGAAAACCTGTTATTGTCTGGATACATTCAACAATGTCATCGACAATCAGGATATTATAATTTCTCATCTTTTAAAACTATGTTTATCAATTTATTATAAGCGCTCTCATTACAATCGGAAACTGATTTCAATAATTGCGATTTCCACTTCATAAGGTTCACCGATTCATGGCAATCAATAGTTTTGATAATATCCTTTATGTTTGATAGCTGGAATATTGTGAGATGCTTTAGTTGAAGACAAAAAGGCATTACCTTTTTGATCTCTTCCGGAGATAATTCAACGATCACCTTTTTTTCAGCATTCATGCTGGCTACATTACCTAAGGATGCGCCTGTTTCCTGGTTAGAACTTAAAGGGATGGTGAACCAAAATGTAGACCCATTCCCGGGGGTTGAAACTACCCCAATCTGACCATCATGGGATTCAACGGCCATTTTACAAAAAGTCAAACCAACCCCTGTTGAACGTGTTGTTCCTGATTTGCGGGCTGAAACTTGCATATATTTATCAAAAATGACTGTCAGTTCTTCATCGGCAATACCCTCCCCATGGTCTTTGACGGAAAGTTTAAGCATCTCCGTTTTCATCGGTTCCATCAAAACCTCAATAAACAATCCAGGCGGCGAAAATTTAATTGCATTTGTCAACAAGTTGATAAATACTCGTTCAATAATTTCAGGATCAGCCTTCACAACATAATTTTCATCCGATAGATATTTGATTTCGACATTCCTTTTTTCGCAGAGAAAACTTACCTCCATGCATGCGTTTATTATTGTTTGAATAATCGAAAATTCCCTGATGGTAAGTTTCATCCGGGTGTTTTCATAGTGATGAACATCTAAAAGGTTTAGTACAAGATTCAGCATCTGTTTTCCCGAATGTTTTACGATTTCAATCTGCTGTTCCGAATTCTTCCAGGAATCAATATTTATTATGGTATTCAATGAATTTTTCAGATCGTGAACCAGAAATGATGTCATGGAATCTTTAAACCTTGTCATTTCAACAAGCTGTGTGTTGATTTTCTTGAGTTTGCGTCTGTTAATGATGACAAAAACGCTAAATAGTGTACCGAAAACCAGCAGCAGTAGCCCAAGTATAATGATGGTATTCTGGAGTCTGATCGTTCGGTCCTTGATTATAGCATCTTTTTTTAATAACAGGTTTTCTTGTTCAGTCTGTTCTGTACGAAACTTGACTTTCAGAGAATCCAATGCAGAATTCAGTTCATTCTTTATTAATGAATCCTTAACCTGAAGGAATAATTTGTAATAGTAAACGGTATTCTTATAATCTTTCAAAGAATCATTCACATCAACCAGACTTTTATATGTCTGAACTAAATTCGACAACGTTTTGGCCTTAACAAACTCAGGCAATGCTTTTTCGTAATAACTTTTTGCTCTTTGATAATCATGTAGATAGAAATAGGTCTGGCCTGTGTTGAATTGGCATAGGGCAATAGACAAAGGCCTATTCTCCTCATATGCTACTTCGAGTGATTTTTTATGATAATACAGCGCCTTTGTGTATTCTTTTTGTAAAGTCATTAAATTGCCCATGTTTGCAAAAAGTATCCGGCTCAAGACTTTGTTTTTCAAATTTTTACTAATGTCGAGCGCTCTTTGGAACTTTTCTTCAGATTCTTGATACCTCCCCTGATTTTTATATAGTGTCTGTAAGAAATCCTCAAACTTTCAGTAAATCAGAGGTTTATTGT
>DYSO01000015.1 GCA_020718225.1 Draconibacterium orientale
TTCTGCGGGAGCATTCAGCTCCTGGCCCGAATTATTATCCGACCGGTCCGTTTGGCATGAATATCCCGTCAGGATAAACAGAAAGAGGAACAGGTAAATTCTTTTGAAACACATAGATGGCCGGACAATGATGCCACAAAGGTCGTAAAAATTTTTAAAAAAAGCGATAAAAGGCAGTTTATTCTTCCGGTTGAATTGTTAAATATCTATAAATAGACAGATATAAATTCAAGGGGCAATTTATTTTTTAATTAGTTTTGACGTTTATAATCCGATGAAACAGCGTAAAATTCATGATTAAAAAAGTACTTGTTGCCAATCGTGGTGAGATTGCCATCCGGGTGATGCGGTCGTGCCGGGAATTGGATTTGGCTACTGTCGCAGTTTTTTCTGATGCCGACCGTACAGCCATGCATGTCCGGTATGCAGATGAAGCTTACCATATCGGCCCTTCCCCTTCCCGTGAGAGTTATCTGAATATCGATGCCATCATCGGTGCGGCGAAAAAATCCGGGGCCGATGCCATCCATCCGGGTTATGGTTTTCTTTCTGAAAATGCCGAATTTTCGGAACGGTGCAGGCAGGAGGGTATAAAATTCATTGGGCCAGGCGCTTATGCCATTACAACCATGGGGGATAAAATCACGGCGCGAAAAACCATGATTCAATCCGGAGTCCCGGTAGTTCCAGGGACTACAGAGAAACTGACCGATGAAAACAGCGCCATAAAGATCGCTATGGAAATCGGGTTCCCGCTCATGATCAAAGCTTCATCCGGAGGCGGGGGAAAAGGGATGCGACTGGTAAAATCGATGGAAAGCTTGATTACCATGTTCCGCATGGCCCGTTCTGAAGCTATGAATGCTTTTGGCGACGATTCAGTTTACATAGAGAAATACATCGATTCGCCCCATCATATTGAATTTCAGATACTGGCCGACCAGCATGGAAATGTTGTCCACCTCTTCGAACGTGAATGTTCCATCCAGCGTCGCCATCAAAAGGTTGTTGAGGAGACCCCATCTCCGCTCATGACCCCGGAGTTACGGATGGAAATGGGCGAAAAAGCCGTAGCTGCAGCCAAAGCAGTAAACTATGAAGGCGCTGGGACCATTGAATTTATCGTCAACGACCAGCTTGACTATTATTTTCTGGAAATGAATACCCGTCTCCAGGTTGAACATCCGGTAACCGAACGGGTGGTCGGTATCGATCTGGTGAAAGAACAGATCAACATTGCCAACGGATTACCCCTCCCTTTTAAACAGGAAGAACTTCGTCAGCACGGACATGCCATTCAATGCAGGATATATGCAGAGGATCCCGACAATAACTTCATGCCAAACCCCGGGGTCATCAAACATATTACCGAGCCGTTCGGCCTCGGCGTGCGGTACGATGGATACGTTTATGTTGGATATGAAATACCCATTTACTACGATCCCATGATCTGCAAATTGATAACCTGGGGCAAAACCCGTCCCGAGTCAATCGCAAGGATGCGCAGGGCATTGTATGAGTATAAAATTACGGGCGTCAAAACATCCATCAAATTTCTGGAACGGATTATGGAAACGCCCGGTTTTATTGAAGGAAAATACAATACCCATTTTATCGAAGAAAACAGGGCCCAATTGTTTACCCCCAAGCATTGCGGGACCCAATGCGAAGACATCGCCATGATTGCCGCTTTTATCGATTATCTTGATAAACTGGCCCGCATACAACCCCAGGCATTTACCAGCAACCTGGGCAACAACTGGAAAGATTTTGGAAGAAAAAGAAATGTATTAAGATTATAAAAATGGCATACGAAATTTCCAATGAAACGCGTACCGCAAAAATCGAAATCCTCAACCGGGTTGGCGATAAAGTACTTATGGCTGTTGATGACCGGAAATACGATCTCGATATTGTGGAAGTGGAAAAGGGGGTATATTCTATCCTTTATAATGGCCTGTCGTACAATGTTGAGCTTATCGAAGGGGAGACAAGCAAAAAATACATCGTTAATACCTTCATAAAAACCTACAATATCGAAATCATTGATGCGGAAACAAAGTATATCAACAACCGCAACAAGGGAATGGAACCCGAAGGGGCAAACCACATTGTTTCACCCATGCCCGGTAAAGTAGTCAAAATCCTGGTGAGCAAAGGTGAAAATGTGGAAACCGGTCAGACTTTAATCGTCGTGGAAGCCATGAAAATGCAAAGCGAATTTAAATCTACCGGAGAAAAAGTCGTCCGCGAAATCCTGGTAAAAGAAGGCGATACCCTGAACGCTCATCAGCTGATGATCAAACTTGAAGACAGAAGCTGAAAAGGGTCCGTCTTTGACCTGTCTGATTATCTGCATCCTTCAATAAATCTCTTATTATGTCCCGAAAAAAATAAATATTATCCTATGAAATCTTTGGAAGAAGCGTATCAGTTATTTGAAGAAAAAAACCGGCAGGCCGAATTGGGAGGGGGTCGGGAAAAGATCGAAAAAATTCATAAAAGCGGCCGGAAAACGGCGCGCGAACGTATTTATGCACTGCTCGACCCCGAAACTTTTGTGGAGATGGACAAACTGGTTACCCACCGTTGCAGTGATTTCGGAATGGAAAAAAATAAAGTCTCCGGCGACGGGATGATTACCGGTTACGGTAAAATTGATGGACGGATGGTTTTTGTGTTTGCCCAGGATTTTACGGTATTTGGGGGTACCATGAGCCGTGCAAATGCCGATAAAGTGGTAAAAATCATGGATATGGCAATGCGGATGGGCGCCCCGCTGATCGGATTGAACGATTCGGGCGGCGCCAGGATACAGGAAGGGGTGGAAAGCCTGGCCGGTTATGCCGATATATTTTACCGCAATGTCATGGCCTCAGGGGTGATCCCACAAATTTCGGCCATCTTTGGCCCATGTGCCGGTGGCGCAGTCTATTCGCCGGCCATGACCGATTTTATTCTGATGGTCAGAGAATCAAGCTATATGTTTGTTACCGGTCCAGAAGTTATTAAAACGGTGACCCATGAAGAAGTTACCATGGAAGAACTTGGCGGGGCAATGTCGCACAACACGCGCAGTGGCGTTGCCCATTTTGTTGCAGAGAACGATGAACAGATCGTGCTGATGATCCGTGAACTGGTCAGCTTCTTACCTTCCAACAATATGGAAGATCCTCCAATTCAACCCTGCACCGATGATGTGATGCGCCAGGATGAAAAACTTCAAACCATCATCCCGGCCGATCCAAATAAACCTTACGACATGAAAGAGATCATCACCTCGGTGGCCGATAACCACAATTTTTTTGAAGTGATGCCTTTTTATGCCCAGAACATCCTTACAGGCTTTGCCCGTTTGGGTGGAAAACCGGTTGGAATTGTGGCAAACCAACCTGCCTTCCTGGCCGGGGTCCTCGATATCAACTCATCGGTTAAAGCGGCCCGGTTTGTCCGGTTTTGCGACTGTTTTAATATTCCCCTGATCACCTTTGTTGATGTTCCGGGCTTTCTTCCAGGCACGGTTCAGGAATTTGGAGGGATTATCAAACACGGGGCTAAATTGCTGTATGCTTTTTCAGAAGCCACTGTACCGAAAATCACAGTAATCACCCGCAAAGCCTATGGGGGGGCATACGATGTGATGTCAAGTAAACACATCGGGGGCGATGTGAATTATGCCTATCCTACCGCTGAAATTGCCGTCATGGGACCCGAAGGCGCCGTGAATATCATCCACAAAGGAAAACTCAATGAAGCCGACCGTGCCATCGCCGTAAACAATTACCGTGAAACTTTTGCTAACCCTTACAAAGCGGCAGAACTTGGATACATCGATGAAATTATACTTCCCCGGCAAACACGGCTGAAATTGATCCGCGCACTCGAGTTGACCCAGAATAAGAATAAAACAAATCCACCGAAAAAACACGGTAATATCCCCCTCTGATCTGCTATTTGTGTAATTTTGCCCCAACTGCAACTTCATGCGGTTTTATAATGTCTTATCAGGTATTCAATCCATTCAATTTCATCTCAATGAAACATTTATATTCAACTGCTTTCCTTTTTATTGCCCTGATTGTAATCCCATTCATGGGCCACTCCCAGCAAAAGCACGAACGCCGGTTTAAAACGGTATATCCTTATGCAACCAGAGTTTATGACTCAATTACAGCTGCCCGGATCCCGGCGCTTGAGGTACCTGAATCACGCCTGAAAACCAGCCTTCCGGAATCGGTCGATAATTCTGAAAATGAATTTTGGTCAGGATTGCTCGATCAGTACCAGTTTTACAGTTGCCAGCAATATGCCGGGGTTGCTTATACCTTTGGTTATGAGTATAACCGTTTGAGGAACACACCCGGCTGGTATTGGGAAAACCGTTTTGCGGCACACTATACCTGGAATTATCTCAATGAGGGTGGACGATACACCGGCGTAAACTTCCTCCATAGCTTTGATGTGATACGGCAACAGGGCCACATGACAAACAATTACTACGGCACGGATACCACAGGCTTTTATCTGGGATGGGCCACCGGGTATAATAAATATTATTCCGGGATGCAACACCGCTTAAAACAGGTATATGCCATTCCCATCAACAGCCAGACGGGGATCAATACCCTCCGGCATTACCTGTACGATCATTTAGACGGATCGGAGACTGGCGGTGTTGCCTGCTTTACTACCGACAGTTGGTTCGAAATGGGTCAGCTGCCCCCTGGGACGCCCGAGGCTGGAAAAAGCATCCAGCTTTGGTGGCACTCTACCCCCGATCATGGTTTGTGTATCGTTGGATACAACGACTCCATCCGCTATGACGTGAATAACGATGGACAATTTACCAACGATATCGATATTAACGGAGATGGCATTGTGGATGCCAAAGATTGGGAAATCGGCGGATTCAAATTTGCCAACTCCTGGGGATACTGGTGGGAAAACGAAGGCTTTGCCTATGTCCTTTACAGCGCCATGGCCAACAATTATGAAGCGGGCGGGGTTTACAACAACCAGGTGTATATCGTAAAGGCCGATACCGGATACCATCCGTTGCTGACAACCAAAGTGAAAATTGACTATACAAAACGCCAGCGCATCCGCCTTATCGCCGGTGTCAGCTCCGATACCCTGGCCACTTTTCCTGAACATACCATCACCTTCCCCCTGGTCAATTTTCAGGGAGGCGACCATGTCATGAATGGGTTCGACGAGGGACCGGGCTCAAAAGCAATAGAAGTGGGCCTTGATATTACCCCTTTGATGAACTGGTTCCCTGAAAATGGTAAAGCCAGATTGTTCCTGGGCGTCGAGGAACGCGATCCCGACCATTCCGGTTCAGGGGCCATCCTGGAAGCCTCCTTTCTGAGTTATACCCAGTTCCCGCAGGAATTTTACGCTACAACAACGGCAGTCGATATTCTTGATAACGACCTGACCTTGATATCAGCCATTGCAACAGCAAACACATCAAGGGTTGAAATAACGACCACTGAAATACCACCCTACATCCCTGGTCAGCATATTCAGGCCCAATTGGAGGCTACAGGAGGGACTGCCCCATACACCTGGGCGCTTCAACAAAAATATTCAAAACAACCCTTTGCCGCAACTATCCCTGCCAATACAGGGGCCCAACTGACAAAAATCAGCAACCTGAGGCCCTATGCTGCCCGGGCCCTTCCCTTCCCATTTCCATATTACGGAACAAGGAAGGATAGCATTTATATCAACTTCAACGGTTTTGTCACCTTCGATCCCGACGCGCTGCCTGCCCCTTACATCACCGACGAACTCGCCATGATGCATATGTTCCCGTTGATCTGTCCTGCGTTTTCACAGTTCTATACCTACATCCCTTCAAAAAACGACGGCGTGTTCTACAAAGCCGATGCTTCCTCTGTGGTCATTTGGTGGAAAACCTCCGTGGTTGGACATGAATACAATTCAAATAATAATTTTGCCATTACATTATATCCCGACGGACAAATTGAATTTTATTACGGGAATATGAATACCGGACCGGTTTTACCAACCATTTATACCGGGATATCAAAGGGGGATAACACCAATTTCGACATTGCCGCCCAATGGAGCGCCGATACCCTCTCCGGAAATGCAATCCGGTATCTTGCACTGCCTAACCCTGCAGGGATCAGCATCAGCCCGGATGGAAACCTTAAAGTCTTAGAAGCCGACTCCTCTCTGATCTATTCCATTCCTGTTGTTGTTACCGATGAAGAGTACCTCACCGATTCGCACTCCTATACCCTGTCATCCGGATTACAACTTTCCCACGAACTTGTTTGCGGCGAAGAGGGCCAACTCATTTTTGGCTTTCCTGCACATCTGAAATTAACACTGAAAAATCTGGGACAAACCAATATCCATAACCTGGTTGTCAGGCTGCAATCCATGGATAGCTCCTGTGTGATTACCGACAGCTTACTGTCAATTCCCCTTCTTTTGCCCGGCGAACCGGTTATTTTTGAGGAGGTTTTTAATTTCTCCCTGATTAAAAACCTTCCGGATGGGTATCCGGTAAGGTTCTCCCTGGAAGCACAAACCACCATGCGGTCGTGGCATGAAATCATGGATATCCCGGTTTTTGTCTCTTCAAACCAATCCATGGTGATGTTACATTCATTCCAAATCAACGATCCCGATGGCAAACTGTCAACAGGGGAGACTGTTGATCTGAATGTAACCATGGCGAACAACGGGAACCTGCCCGCCAGTAATGTCAGCGTTACATTATCATGCCATTCGCCCTATATTATCCCATTGGATACAACCGCTTTTTTTGGCGATTTCGCCCCGGGGGGAACCCTGACTGTGGAAAACGCCTATACCATTCAGGCTGCCTCCGATATTCCCGACGCAATACCCATCCCCTTCACCCTGAAGGCTACCGATGGCGTTAAAATGTGGATCAGCAACTTTGAAATCACCCCTTATGCCCCGGCCTTCACGGTTGGCAGGATCGTGATTTCCGATGTTCAGGGAAATGGTAACGGAATTCTTGACCCGGGCGATGTTGCCGATATCCTTATTGCAACTTCCAATTCCGGCGGTTATCCGGCAACAGGGACGCTGGGTGTTCTGACCAGTTCCAGTCCGTATATTATCATCAATTCCGGATCCGCAAATCTTGGCAACATAGAACCCGGCGACACCGTGAATGCGGTATTCAATGTTTCTGTCAATCCCGATGCGCCACTCGGCACAACGGTTCCATTTACCTATACGGTAACCTCCGGTCTGTATATGGCCCAAAAACAGTTTACCCAAAAAATCGGTCTGGAAGTGGAGGATTTTGAAACCGGCGACTTTACCCGTTTCCCCTGGACCTTTGCCGGTACCCAACCCTGGATGATTACCGGTGATAATCCGTTTGAAGGATTGTTCTCTGCCCGATCGCACGCCATTGAAGATAATCAAACCAGCGAACTCCTGCTGCAAAGAAACACAACCATCCCCGATACCCTTTCATTCTTTTATAAAACCTCAACAGAGGCAGGCTACGATTACCTTATCTTTTATATCGACGGGGAAACCAAAGGACAATGGGCCGGTGAAACCCCCTGGACAAGGGCCGCATTTCCAGTGGCAGCCGGAGAGCATACCTTCCGTTGGAAATATATGAAAGACGCAGGCGTAATAGCAGGGAGCGATTGTGTTTGGATCGATTATGTCGAACTCCCTTCAACAGGTGAAACCGGTGCCCGGATTTCGGGTTCCGTAACCTATGCAAACACGGTTCACACACCACTCGCTGCCCTGACAGTAAATCTGAAAAACAATGATGGCGCCGTCATTCAAACCGCCACCACCAATGGTTCCGGGCTCTATCTCTTTTCACACGTACCTCCCGGCGCCTATTCTTTCGATGTCGCTACAGCAAAACCCTGGAATGGGGTTTCTGCAGCCGATGCATTGCTTTTCAGCAAACACATTGCCGCCATCTCTTCTCTGACAGGCATTTGGCTCGCTTCGGGCGATGTTAACCAATCCGGATTGCTGACTGCACTGGATGTATTGCTGATAAAAAAAAGGATCGCGGCCATCACCAACTCCTTCCCTTCAGGCGACTGGCTTTTTAACCACCAGCCTTTTACCCTTGCAACAACCAATATAATACAGGATTTTAACGGAATTACCTTCGGTGACGCCAATGGATCGTATATCCCATCCGTACAAAAATCCAATGTAAAAAAGGGCCTTATCGCCTTGGGTACGGTCAACGGAGGAAATAGGGATCTATCCATTCCTGTTTATATTTCGGATATTGAAAACATGGGCGCGTTCCAGTTCTCCATCAAGTACGATGCAAATGAACTTTACAACGCAAACATTACCGGTTGGATGGCTGGTATTGAAGATGTGACCATTGGCTATCCGGAGCCCGGGATCCTCACATTCGTTTGGGTGGCAAGAGAAAAAGGGATTTCTATCCGCAATGGGGTCTTGTTTACCTTTCATTTCCTATCTGTTTCCACCGCTGAATCTGCTCTCACTTTTACAGAAAACCCCACAGCCATTGAATTTACCGATTTCGACGGAAATGGATTTATCCCCGACCTGATCGGAGGCTCCGTGAATTCGTTCGCCGCGACCGGGATGGACCCTGTACCGGGTTTTTTGGTTTATCCAAATCCAAACGACGGAAAATTTTATCTTTATCCCGGACCGGATAAGATATCCGTTTCCGTCAGAGTCGTTAATTCATTAGGCATGGTTGTTTATGAGAAAAAGGATGTTGATGTTGCCACATCTCCCTCCCTTTGGTTGGATCTGGGCAAGCAGCCGGAAGGAGTCTATATAGTGGCTATTGACGATAAACAGCAGGTTACCTATCAAAAAATTGTGATTGGCAGATAAACCGGGAAAGGCGACCTCAACAATTGTATCCTATGCAGTATCGGTACATACTCTGCTTCTTTTTATCAGCCTGGGTTTTTTCTGTTCTGCCATGCTTCGGACAGCATTTCCCAAAACGGGGTAAAATTCCTGCTTATCCTTACCATGCAAGAGTTTACGATTCGATCGCCGCATCCCGTATTCCGGTGCTTAATATTCCGGAATCACAACTGAAAAGGAGTTTGCCTGCCTCCGTTGATAATTCAGAACATGATTTCTGGCCTGGGTTACTCGATCAGTTCCAGTTTTACAGCTGCCAGCAATATGCTGGCGTTGCCTATACTTTTGGTTATGAGTTTAACCGTTTGAGGAACACTCCCGGCTGGTTGTGGGAAAACCGTTTTCCTGCGCATTATACCTGGAATTACCTGAACGAAGGCGGTCGCTATATTGGCGCTAATTTCCTCCATAGTTTTGATCTAATACGGCAACAGGGGCACATGACCAACCTGTTTTTCGGGGAAGATACGTCCGGTTCATACCTGGGATGGAAATCAGGATACGATCTATACCACAGCGGGATGTACAACCGGTTAAAACAGGTTTATGCCATACCCATCAACAGTGAAGCAGGAATTAATACCCTTCGGAATTACCTGTACGACCATGTTGACGGTTCTGCTACCGGGGGAGTCGCCTGTTTTACCACCGATAGCTGGTTTGAGATGGCACCGTTGCCCCCCGGAACGCCCGAGTCAGGAAAAAGGGTCCAGCTTCGGTGGCGCCCTCATCCCGACCATGGATTGTGTATCGTTGGATACAATGATTCTATCCGTTATGATTTGAACAATGACGGGACCTATACCAATGATATCGATATTAATGAAGATGGCATTGTGGATGCCAAAGACTGGGAAATCGGCGGATTTAAATTTGCCAACTCATGGGGTTATTGGTGGGAAAACGAAGGTTTTGCTTATGTATTGTACAGCGCCATGGCTTCCAATTATGAAGCCGGTGGCGTCTGGAACAACCGTGTTTATATCGTACAGCCCGATACCGGTTATCATCCGCTGCTGACCCTGAAAGTAAAAATTGATTACAACAAGCGACAACGTATCCGGCTCATTGCCGGGATCAGCACCGATACGTTATCTTTTTTCCCCAAACATACAATGTCATTTCCTGTTGTTAATTTTCAGGGTGGCGACAATGTGATGTCAGGATATGTCAATGACCCGGAATCAGGGGCTGTTGAATTAGGTCTGGATGTAACCCCGTTGCTTAACTGGTTTCCGACTGTCGGTCCTGCCCGGTTATTTGTTGGAGTGGAAGAACACGATCCTGACCATTCCGGTTCCGGTTCTGTTCAGCAGGCCTCTTTTTTATGTTATACTGTTGGACAACAGGAATTTACGGCAACAACAACGCCGATCAGCATTCTTGACAACGACCTCACCCTGATTTCCGCAATTGCCACTGTTAACGCTCCCCGGGTCGAAATCACCACCACCGAACTACCTCCAGTTATCCCGGGCCAGCCATATGAAACCCGGCTTGAAGCTTCCGGCGGGTCGTTGCCCTACACCTGGTCACTGCATGAAACCTATTCAAAACAGTTTTATTATAGTCCCTTGCCTCCCAATACCGGAACACCGTTGTCCAAAATAAGTGACCTGATGCCTTTTGCAGCCATGGCGCTTCCTTTTTCTTTCCCTTTCTATGGTAAGATGTACGACAGCATTTATATCAATTTTTATGGATTCGTCTCCTTCGACCCTCAGGCCATCCCAGCGCCCTACATCACCGATGAACTGGCAATGATGCGCATGTTCGCCATGATCAGTCCGGCCTTTTCACAATTCTATACCTATGTGCCTTCAAAAAATGACGGAGTCTTTTTTTATGCCGATGCCACCGTCGTAATGATCCATTGGAAAACTTCTGTTCAGGGTTCTGCAAATAATTCAAATAATAACTTTGCGCTGCTTCTCTATCCGGACGGAAGCTTTGAATTTCGATACGGACTGATGGATACCGGACCTGTTTTACCTGCGGTTTACTCCGGTATTTCAAAAGGGGATTCACATAATTTTGACATAAAGACTGAATGGCGTGCCAACAACCTGAACGGGAATGCCATAAGGTATCTGCCATTGCCTTTCCCTACAGGATTGACCCTCTCCCCGGATGGGCTGCTGAAAACCGCAGGGATCGATGCGACTCAAATATTTTCCGTTCCCGTGATGGTTACCGATGAAGAAAACATGACCGGATCTAAATTGCTGACTTTGTCCGGCGGATTGGGATTGACCTGGGAATTGGTTTCGGGGGAGGATGGCTTCCTGATTTTCGGCCAACCGGCCAGCCTCACCCTGACATTAAAAAATACCAGCCAAACAGCCATTCCAAATGGCATGGTCAAACTTCGGTCGATGGATACCTCCTGCCTGGTCACAGATAGTATCCTTTTGCTGCCAATGCTGGGTCCGGGCCAACAGATGACATTCAATGAAGTATTTAAATTCGCCATCATGGATCACCTCTCCTGCGAATACCCTGCAAGGCTTGCCCTCGATGTGTATGGCGGGACTCGATCCTGGCATCATATTCTGGAAGTACCGGTTGCTGCACCACAACTGGAATTTTTATCTCCCCAGGTACCCGATGGTCATAACGACAGGCTCGATCCGGGCGAAATTACCGACCTGGCTGTCCGCCTCAATAATCTGGGGAACTTCAGGGTGGAAGATGTCAGTATTCAACTGGAATCTCTTGACACTTTGGTACAGATTCAATCGGATGCGGTTCAATGGATCGGAAGGGTTAATCCGCTATCTCAACATAAAAGCAGGTTCCGCATAAAAGCTTCCCGCAGTACTCCGTCGGGTTATATAGTCCCGATGCGGCTGACAGCATTTTTTGATACCATTCTGTACCAACGATTGGACTTTTCGCTTACTGTCGGAAAAAAAGCGGTGGCAATCGTAAACCTTTCGGCAGCAAACACATCGATGGCTGCCATGCAGATGGCGATGGACAGCATCGGGGTCGGATACGATTCGCTTAGGACCCTGAATACAACACTCTCTGAATATGAGAGCGTGTTTCTTATCCTCGGTCATACCACACAAGGCGCCCATTCACTGAATTCTGCTGAATCAAAGCTGCTTTCACAATATCTCGAAGAACACGGGAATCTTTATATGGAAGGTTATTTCACATGGTACTATACCGACAATACGGTACTGCATCCCTATTTTAAATATACTACCGACAATTGTTCCCTTTACACCTTCGACCAGGTCATCGGAGTATCCGGGACTCTTACCGATGCAATGTCATTTGAATATTCGGGATATCCCGATTTTAGTTTGTTTACATTTATCCCACAGGAGTCTGCTTACAGCACATTGATCGATCCCGGATTCCCTCTCCGCAATTTTGAGATTGTATATCCCGGCCCCGGTTATAAAACCATCGGGACTTTTCTGGAGTTCGCTTCCATGGACGAAAGCGTTGAACCTTCAACGCGTCGTACACTGATGCAGCATTATCTCGAATTTTTCAATATCAATCTTTCCGGGCCCTATGTTCTGTTTCATACCGATAAAACCAACCTGCGCCCGGGCTTATCGGTTTTTTTTACCGACGACTCTTACCATGATATCCTGTCATGGCAATGGGAATTTCCGGGAGGCGACCCGGCCACATCCAATGAACCCAATCCATCGGTTATGTATAACGTACCCGGGGCCTTTGATGTAAAACTTACCGTTTCCGACGGGGTTCATACCCGCTCCATGACACGGAAAAATTATATTCTTGTAAATTACCCCACCGGCCTGAACGAGCCGCGACTCTCACTCAAACTTGCGGTTTATCCCAATCCGGCAAAAAACCAGGCCATCGTTTCATGGAGTGGACCTGTGCCTGGAGATGGAGTTCTTTCACTGATAAATTCCATGGGAAAAAAAGTGATGGAGAAGGGCATCGATGGATTGACATTCCAAAAAAAGTGGGTTTTAAACCTGAGAGGCCTGGCACCTGGTATCTACTTCCTCAAACTTCAAACCAAATCCGGAATTGCCGTCGAAAAATTAATGGTGAATTAGACTTGCAGGGTTTTATTTGTTTGACTGTGGTTGCTGTAGGTTGGCCATTCAATTTTATATTCAAGGGCCTGATCACCGAAAACATCCCAGCCTTTCCTGTTGCCCCTGGCAAAAATCTCAAGGTAAGGGCCTGGGCTGCAGCGTTCAATCAATTCATATAATGCATCGGGTTTACGGGAATGTTCCTGTTTCTGGGTCCGGATGATGTTCACCTGGCTTCTTCCCGGCGATAAGGTACGCATGCTGCCCCGGATTCCAAAGAGAACCAATTCAGTTGTATTTCGAAAATAAAAACCCACGCCCCTTCCATCTGGTCCGCCATCTTTTCTCACTTTATGCCAGACGATGTTTGATTTATAGTTGAAACCCCATGCCTTCATTACTGCCAAACCCTCTGGGAGTAAAGCATTTGGCACCCATAAATAGAGGTGGCTTTTTGCTGCTGCCACAGATTGAACCGGTATTTGTTGAATTTCCTCGAAGGACAAAGTATCATAGCGTGATAATCTTTTATGTTCAGGGGCAATTTTTCCGGTCCGGTTAAGAAATCGCCAGGGAGGATCTGCCAATATAGCAGCATATTCTTTATTACAGAGACTTTCAATAAAACTGGCAACAACCGGATTAATTTTATCTTTAATCATTTTCATCAAGCAATTTTTTTGTTATTCCAAAAACCAATATCGGACATCCCCCTCCACCGCCTCCTTCAATTCGTGGTAACAATTTCGACATATGTGTTGTGGACATTCCAAAAGAGGAACCTCTACCAATTGTTTTAAAAATGTTTTGCAAATGATCACATCGGGTAATAATTATTCCAATACTGATTGCCCGTAAATCAAACAGAAGCCGAAAATTATTAAGATCCCGGTCAAAGAAAGGATCTTTATTATTCCATTCTATTTCAATAGCAACCCTGTTTTTATAGCAATCGACCTTATGTGTGGGTGATTCTGTTAGTTCCTCATCCACCATTACCGAGGTGTCAAATTCTTTTTCGATCCACCCTTTTTTATACAAAAAGGAATCAATTGAATTCGAAACCTTTGATTTATTTCCGCCACCTTCAAGAATCCAGCGTTTTTTAAGTTTGAATTGCATTAAAAGCCGGATTATATCATCCCATTCTTCAGGAAAATCCTGATATAAAATGGCACAAGGATGTTTCCATTCATATACTTCATAATTATTGAGTACGTATTCCGGAAGAAGGTTTATCCCCATGAATGGGTGTTGTTTTAATAACACAAAGATACACTTTTAAAGCGCATCCCCGTTTGGTTTGTTGATAACTGAACCAAACATTTTTTACCTTTGCGTTTCTTTCAATCCGTTTTTAATGGAGCATTTGAAGCGTCAGATCGAAATACTATCGACATCCGTTTATGATGAAGTGGTGGAAATCCGCCGCCACTTTCACCAGTATCCCGAACTCTCATGCGAAGAATTCAAAACGGCCGGATATATCTGCGAAAAACTCGTTGAATACGGGATCCCTTATGTGGATGGGGTTGCCGGCACCGGCATTGTCGGGCTGATCGAAGGCAGGAACCCTTCCTCCCGGTGTATTGCACTGCGGGCCGACATGGATGCGCTCCCAATCCTGGAATTAAATGACGTTGTTTATAAATCGGTCGTCCCGGGGAAAATGCATGCCTGTGGCCACGATGTCCATATGGCCTCCCTGCTCGGCGCTGCCAAAGTACTCACCGGAATAAAGGACCAATTTGAAGGGACCGTTAAATTGATTTTTCAACCCTCCGAAGAGCGATATCCGGGCGGCGCCATCCGGATGATCGAAGCAGGGGCCCTTGAAAATCCCAAACCCCAATACGTCATCGCCCAGCATGTAATCAATAACCTTGAAGCCGGCGATGCAGGGATGATGGCAGGGGCTTACATGGCCTCTACCGACGAATTTTTTATAACGGTCCGGGGAAAAGGGGGACATGCCGCCACTCCCGATCAGGTGGTGGACCCCATTCTTATTGCATCGCATATTGTGATTGCCCTTCAGCAAATCGTCAGCCGGAATGCCAATCCAGTCATGCCTACCGTAATTTCTGTTGGCAGGATCACGGGCGAAGGCCGCACCAACATCATCCCCGACGAAGTGCGGTTGGACGGCACGGTCCGTACATACGATGAGGCATGGAGAAAAGCGGTACATCAGCGGATCCGGGATATCGCCATATCCTTGGCCGAAGGAATGGGCGCCCGATGCGAAGTCAACATTGCCCATGGATACCCTTTCCTTTATAACGATCCAGCCCTGACGGAAAAACTGCGTAGCTTGGCCAAAGGCTATCTGGGCCCCGGTCATGTTAAAGATCTTGAAAAAAGAATGACCGCCGAAGATTTTTCCTATTTCGCCCAAAAAATCCCATCCTGCCTCTTTCGCCTGGGAATCTCAAACACCCTTCAGGGGATCAATGCAAACCTTCATGCCGCTGATTTCAATGTGGATGAACATTCGCTCAAAACCGGTACCGCCCTCCTGGCATGGTTCTCGGTTAACCTGCTTGCACCATTAAAGGAAACGGGATGAACCTGATGAACGTTTTGAAATCTTTAGTTTCCGGTTTTCAATTTATTCGCCATCCGGTTTCCGGGATCCCGGTTAACCCCCGCTCCCTGCACATCCTGTTTGTTTTTGCCATGTGCCATGTCTCATTTGTCAATCTCTATTCCCAGGACCTTCTGCCCGGGAAAACAGTCCTTCCTTTTCAGCAAAATGCACCGGCCCAGGGAAACGATGAACAATTGGCCCTTCAATTGTACCAGAACCGCGAATACGAGAAAGCTGCCGAAGTTTATGAACGGCTCTTTGAGATAAAAAAAGGTTCCTATTACTATCAGTATTTGCTTTTTTGCTGGATAGAAAGCGAAGCATATGAAAAAGCGGAACGCCTGATTAAAAAGCAACAGAAATCCGAACCGCTGGCGCTTAAATATCAGGTTGACCTGGGATATGTAAAATACCGACAGGGAAATCAGGAGCGATCCAAAAAAATCTATGAGGAAGTCATGAAACAGCTTACCCCTAACCGGCAACAAGTGGTTGAACTTGCCAATGCCTTTCTCATCCGGGGCGAAAATGAATATGCCCTGAAAACATACCAGCGTGGCAGGGAACTTCTTGACAATTCCTATTCTTTTGGAATAGAAACAGCAGGGATTTACGAACGGATGGGCGATTTCACAAAGGTTATGGAGGAGTACCTCAATCTGCTCGAAATCGATAATTCATCCATGGATCTGGTGCAGAATAAGCTACAGATGGTCCTGGCCAATGATATCAATAACGAGAAAAGCGGGCAGCTGCGGAAGTCTCTTTTATCAAGGGCCCAGAAATTTCCCGATAAGTCATATTATGCTGAATTGCTGTGGTGGTATTCTGTACAACAAAAAGATTTTGACCTGGCCCTCATTCAGGCAAAAGCGCTCGACCGCAGACTTCAGGAGGACGGAAACCGGCTGGTCCAGCTGGCAAATCTGGCTATTTCCAATGAGGATTATGAAGTGGCTATGGAGGGGTTTCAATATCTGGTTTCCAAAGGAGCTGCTTTCCCTTATTTTGAACAGGCCCGCAGGGATTTGATCAATACACGCTATCTTGTCTCCCTCTCCTCACCCTCTCCGTCACGGAAACTTCTTATTGATCTGGAAAAGGCGATGAATGAAGAAATTCAAAAATCCGAAACAGATCCCCAAAACATCACACTGATTAAAAATCTTGCCCACCTGGATGCTTTCTATCTCGGGAAATTACCGGAAGCCGTCGGGTTGTTGTGGAATGCCATCGAAATGCCCGGGGTGAAGCCTCTGCAAAGGGCGGAATGTAAATTGGAGCTGGCCGATATCTTATTGTTTACCGATGATGTGTGGGAGGCAACATTGCTTTATCAACAAGTGTACAAAGAGTTTAAAAATGATATCATAGGTCAGGAGGCGAAATTTAAAAATGCCATGCTTTCCTTCTATATCGGCGAATTCAAATGGGCACGTACCCAGGCCGATATCCTAAAAGCCGCTACTTCCAGGTTTATCGCCAACGATGCCATCACCCTGTCACTGCTGATCAGCGAAAATCTGGATCCCGACAGCAACACGATAGCGCTGGGACTCTATGCGCGGGCCGACCTCCTGGATTATCGCAACAATGAAATACTGGCGTTGAAAACACTCGATTCCATCCCCCTGCTTTTCAGCGACCATCCCATTTTTCAACAAGTCTTGTATAAAAAAGCCCGTATCCATCAAAAACAGGGCGATTTTTCAGGCGCCGACACCTTGTTTCTCCAACTGGTCGAACATTATCCCGACGGAATCCTTGCCGATGAAGCCTTGATGCAAAGGGCCGAACTGAACGAAAAACAGCTGAATGACAAAGAAAAAGCCATGATGCTATATCAGGAATTGATGGAAAAGTATCCGGGAAGCATCTTTGTTCCGGAAGCCAGAAAAAAATTCAGGGCTTTGAGGGGAGATAAGGTACAGTGACCAATAACAAGTTAAGATAGAAGATGGTACGTCCAAAGAAATTTTTAGGACAACATTTTTTACACGATGAAAACATCGCGCAAAAAATTGTCGGGTACCTGAACCCATCCTATCCGGTGGTGCTTGAAATCGGTCCCGGAATGGGGGCGCTGTCAAAATATTTACTTGAAAAACCGGGTTTTCAAACCTGGTTTATGGAAATCGACCGCGAGTCGATCGCTTACCTGGTGAGAACTTATCCGGAAATTTCAAAACGGCTGATCGAAGCAGATTTTCTTAAATATGACCTTTCGGATTTCCCTCCGGACCACGGTAAAGCCCCTTTCGGCAATTCATCTCTGAATAAGGCTGTGCCGGATTTGAACCCTTTCACAAATTCCGGTACTCCATCCGGCAACCCGCTTTCGGATTCGATCGAACCGGTAACCTTTACCATCATTGGAAACTTCCCTTATAATATATCTTCGCAAATTTTATTCAGAGCGCTCGAAAACCGAAACCGTGTCGGAGAAATCATCGGCATGTTTCAAAAAGAGGTGGCCCAGCGCCTTGCGGCCCCTCCGGGTAATAAAACCTATGGTATCCTGAGCGTTCTGCTTCAGGCTTATTATGAGATCGATTACCTCTTTACCGTCAATGAAACCGTCTTTTATCCGCCACCCAAAGTGAAATCGGCGGTAATCCGTTTACGCCGCAATACCGTGGATTCCCTCCATTGCGATGAAACACTTTTCACCCGTGTTGTAAAAACCGCCTTTAACCAACGTAGAAAAACACTTCGGAACGCACTCCGGCCACTGACGGGCAATCAACCGGTACCCGACAGTAAAACCACAGGCAAATACATGGATTTGCGGGCCGAACGTCTTTCGGTAAACGATTTTATCAACCTTACCCGTGCCATCAGTGACATGGGCCGCTGAAAATTCTTATCTTTACTACAGTTTTTTCAGGATGAAACGAAAGCCAAGTCATAAACATCCAGGTCATAAAAAGCAGCGCCATCCTCCATCCAGGAAAAAAGCAGCCAAAAAAGGAATTACCCCCATCCCAAAGTCCGGGATTGCAAAACGCCTTTTTGCCCTGTTCTTTTTTTTATTTGCCTGGCTGCTTTACGGGAATACCATTGTGGCACACCCTGCCTCTGATGGCTGGCTGATTCCCGGAAATTTTCCGTATCAACCCATCACCGGGTTTACGTTCATTATCGAACATTATTTCCTGGGTGACCAAACCATTTTCAGCCATATTTTCAATGTTTCCTTGTATGGGGTTCTTTTGATACTTCTGTTTTTTACCCTGAAACGGTTGCTGAAAAATTACAATATTTTATTCCCTTTCCTGATAACGCTACTTTTCGCTGCTCATCCGGTCCATACGGAGGTTGTAGCCAACCTGAATTATCGTGGGGAAATGTTGGCCTTTTTTTTCGGTATAGCAGGACTTTGGTTGTTCATCCGGTACGCCGAAAAAAGCGAACGCCGTTTTCTTTATTTCGCCGGACTGACCTTTCTTACCGGCTATTTGTGTAGTTCATCCATCCTTCCATTTCTCCTGCTTTATCCGCTTACCCTCTACTTTTTTACAGGGGCTCTTTCCAGGAAATCATTATTGCTTCTTCTGACCATTCTCCTTTCAATATTTGTTGTCCATTATCTGTCGCGTTTTGTTTTCTTCCCGGCGCCTCAGCCCCCCGGTTTTATTGAAAATCCGCTTTTTTTTCAGAAAAACCTCTGGATAAGGATCGGAACCGGATGGACAACGCTTCTCTTTTATCTCAGGATCCTGATCTATCCGATTCCATTGCTATATTACTATGGATATGATGTGATTCAGGTAACCAATATGTCAAACTGGCGCGTCCCCTTTTCCTCTTTTTTATATTTCATCCTTTTCGTTATTGCAATCTGGAAAATCCGGAATAAAAAATTTCTCTCCTTCGCCATTTTCTGGTATCTTATTGCCATCGTCTTTTATTCAAATATCATTTTCCCCGTTATGGGGATTGTCGGTGAACGTTACGTGTTCAATGCATCCCTTGGCTTTTGTATGGCTGTCATCACTCTTGTTTTTTCTATTTTCAGAACCGATCCAAGGAGCCTTACCATCGAAATGGATGTCCGGTTGAAAATCCTGGCCAGCGTCATCCTGGTTTTGGTCCCTTATGCCACCCTGACCCTCACCCGCAACCACGACTGGCGAAACCTCTCTGACCTCTATCACGACGATATCCAATATCTCGATAAGTCAGTGAAGGCAAATGTGGATATGGGAAGTTTTTATCTCTCCGGGAACGATACGGTTAAAGCCATCCGCTACTTTGAGAAAGCCGTTGCATTATATCCTGACCCGCAACGCTGCGAACAGCTTCATGATTTGCTACTGATCCGGGGTGAGATACAAAGGGCAACCTATTATCACCGGTTGGGAATTGGGTCCCAACAACCGCTTCCCTGAAAAACATCCTGAATAAGGATTTCAAATTCAATACATTATTGTCTGGCACGCTATTTGTCAAGAAAAATTCTAAATAAGAATTTTAATCTGCACATAATCATTTAATTATGCTTAATATCAACCGTTTTTTCGTTGTACTTGTTCCACTGATAATATTGCTCTCCTTTGCTTTCCATCAATCGGTCTATGCCCAGTCAGGGACAGTGAAAGGCCGTGTATTAAACCATAAAAACAACGAACCGGTCCCTTTTACCAACATTATCATCGATGGTGAACCAACCCGGGGGGTTACCAGTGATGTGGATGGAAATTTTACTTTTACCGGCGTCAACCCGGGCTATATCCGGCTGGTGGCCTCCTCAGTCGGTTTTAACCGGTTCATAACCGAAGATTTCCTGGTGACACGCTCCCATCCGGTTTTTATCGATATCCTTATGAGTGAAATGGTTGTTAACCTGGATGCTGTTGAGGTTCGGCCAGATGTAATTGCCCGAAAACCGGAAAGTCCGGTTTCCATGCAAACACTTACCATTCAGGAAATTGAACGTAGCCCCGGATCAAATCGGGATATTTCACGTGTCATTCAAACCCTGCCGGGTGTTGCCTCAACCCCCTCGTTCAGGAACGATGTTATTGTCAGAGGGGGAGGCCCCAGCGAAAACCGGTTTTTTCTCGATGGCGTCGAAATTCCTTATATCAACCACTTTTCTACACAGGGGGCCTCCGGTGGACCGGTCGGCATCATCAATGTGGATTTTATCAGGGATGTGGAACTCTATTCAAGCGCTTTTCCGGCCAACCGTGGAAATGCGCTCAGCTCGGTAATGGAATTGAAACAAATCGATGGGAAAAGGGAAAAAATCGGAGGCAGGTTTTCCATCGGTTCCAGCGACATTGCCCTTACCCTTGACGGGCCTATAACTAAAAATTCCTCACTGATCTTGTCTGTCCGCCGTTCCTACCTTCAATTGCTCTTTTCAGCGTTGAAACTTCCTTTCCTTCCAACCTATAACGATTATCAGTTTAAATATAAGATCGACCTCAATAAACGAAATCAGTTGACGGTAATATCATTGGGGGCCCTCGACCACTCTAAATTAAATACCGGGATTCAGAATCCCGACAGTTATCAGCAGTATTTGCTTGGTTATCTGCCTGTCCTTGACCAGTGAAGTTACACCGTTGGGATTGTTTACAGGCATTTTCGCGAAAATGGTTACGACACCTGGGTCGTCAGCCGGAACATGCTCAATAACGATCAGGTTAAATACTTTAACAATGTTGAACTTCCCGATAGTTTGATTTTGAAATACAATTCTACCGAAACCGAAAATAAAATCCGGTATGAAGGATTGACACAGCTGGGCGACTGGAAAATTATGTATGGGGCTGGCCTGGAATATGTGAAATATACAAATAAAACCTACCAGAAACTTTTTATTAAAAATGAGGTCCGGATCCTCGATTATAATTCTATGATCGATTTCTTTAAGTGGAACATCAACGGACAGGTCACCAAACCGTTTTTTAATGAAAAACTGACGCTCTCACTCGGGCTCCGTTTGGATGCAAACAGTTACAGCAGCCTTATGAGCAATATGCTGGAGCAGGTTTCCCCCCGCTTTTCATCCTCCTGGAATTTCACAAATAAATGGTACCTGAATTTCAATGTTGGCCGCTATTATCAGTTGCCGGCATATACCACATTGGGGTTTCGCGATAACCGCGGCGACCTGGTCAATGATTCACTGGGGGTCAGATATCTTTCAGCCGACCATGTTGTTCTTGGACTGGAGTTTCTTCCAAAACAAAATTCAAAAATTTCATTAGAAGGATTTTACAAATTTTACCGGAAATACCCTTTTTCACTCCTCGATTCCGTTTCAATTGCCAGTAAGGGAACCAATTATGGCGCCTTTGGCGATGAAGCAGTAACCTCTACATCCAACGGAAAGTCATATGGGTTTGAACTTTACTATCGGGATGCCGATCTTTTCCGTTTCAACATTGTAGCATCCTATACCTTCGTCAGAAGCGAGTTTACCGATTTTTCAGGGGATTATATCCCATCTGCCTGGGATAACCGGCATCTGATTAGTATTCTGATCGGCAGAAAATTCAAACACAACTGGGAGTTGGGGGCCAGGTGGCGTTTCGTGGGAGGGGCCCCCTATACCCCCTGGGATGAAAATAAATCAAGTCTTGTTTCCGCATGGGATGCACAGGGGAGGGGATATCTCAATTATGATGCCTTTAATACCCTGCGACTGAAATCGTTCAATCAACTCGATTTACGGATCGATAAGGGTTTTTATTTTAACAACTGGTCGCTGATGTTGTATCTCGATATTCAGAATGTGCTCAACTTCCAATCGAACCAGCCCGATATCCTTGTCAATACCCAGCCCGATGGGTCAACAATCAAATTTATCGGCCCGGAAGGGAATGAAAGGTATCTTCTGCATACCATCTCCGGTTCCTCAGGGACCATCCTTCCGGCCATCGGGATTATGATCGATTTTTAATCAGGTTGTTCTGTGTTTCAGCTTCCAAAGACCTTTGATATCCCTGAAAAAATAGAAATCGCTCTTCCGGAATTTGAAAATGGTTGTCAACGGCATTTTTACCTGCCTGGCGTAGATCACAATAAAAAAGATGGAACCCACGGCATAGCTGACATTGGTTGACCAGGCAGCGCCGATACCTCCGTAAACCGGGATCAGGAAAAGATTCAGGACAAAATTAATGATGAGTGCCGGGACAAAAGTATAAATCGCGATTTGAGGTTTCCCCATACCCGTTAAACGGCTGTTCAAAATGCGAAACCCTACCAGAATTAAAATTCCAGGAAGCACTACCTGGATCATGGGGACGCTTTGAATAAATTCATCCCCGAAAACCCATGGCACAATGAACGGGGCAGTAAAGAAAATGACGATGCTTAACACCAGTCCGATCAGCAGCGATACCCTGAACATGGAAGCAACCGTTTTGTGGACAAACTCATTGTCCTTCGAATTGGCGCTCCGGCTGAGTACCACATTTTCGATGGCATAGGGAATGTGCCATAACTGTTCGGCAATCTGCATTGCCAGAGAATAAAACCCCACCTCTTCCAGAACGGAGAGCTTTTTCAACATCAGGATGTCGAGCCTGTAGTTGAGCTGCATGACAAAAATGGCGATGGCATTTACCAGCCCCAGTTTTACCATACTTTTAATGATATGTTCATGGTATTTCCAGGTGATGGAATAATGGTACCGGCCAACGATGCTCCTGTATGAAAACAGGAACATGAAAAGATTGGCCAGGGCAATGGCAATAAAGGCGCCTAAAACAGACATTTTCAATACCCACACAAACACGATGGTCAACAGCAAGGTTATCATGGTTGGCCCTGCATTTAAAAAACTGGCCCGCCGGATATCTTCCTTCCCTAAAAACACGCCTCCGGCAAAAATGTTCGACAACAATAGCGGAATGGTCAGCAAAACCAAAACGATGATGAGGGGATCATAAGGTTGTGTTGCAGCGAAAAAATAGACCAGTCCGCAGATGATGATGCTCAGGGCGCTGGTCCATAGGAGTAGGATAAACAGGGCAGATACAATATGCTCTTCGGGCAGGATTTTATTTCCGATATGATAGATGGCGCTTCGGCGGATACCCAACTGGGTAAAACCGATCACAATGATGGGGACCACAATAATGACGGAATAAAATCCAAAACCGGCAGCGCCCAGGAATCGTGAAAGGATAATTCCGATAGCCAGGTTGCAAACGGTGACAGTGACGTTGCTCCCCAGGAAACTCAGGATATCATGGAAGTACGTTCTTTTGTCCATTATTTTTTCCATTCCGGAAGTCGTCCGGGTGTCACCGGGGCTCCCAGTGTTTCGAGGGATTTCTCCAACCGGGGAAGCTCCACTTCACCGATATGTTTTACCAGATCATAAACCGGAGGGAATTCCTGTTCAAGAATTTGATAAGCCTCTTTTTGTGTTTGTGTCGGATCGGAGGTCGACATCCAACTGATCCAGGTCAGTTTTCCCAGGCGGGCATTCAATGGTACAGGAGCAGGCGGGTTTTCTTCGTCGCTCGGTTTATTGGTGTTGCGGTTGAATTTTATATTCAGGATATCATCCAGTTGCAACACGATATCCCGTGCCTGTCCGATCAGTTCAGGCGAAGCTGCCGGAGCGCTGTTCAAAGCCTGAAGCATGCTGCTGGCGCGTTTATAAAGCATTTCCGTGTAATTTTCAGTTCCCTGCATGACCCGTGTAAGTTCGGCAACCTTGCGGTGAAACTCAACCATCGCCCGCCTGTCAGAAGCTGGCAGGGTCGTGTTGTTCAGCAGAATGGCATTGAATTCAATCGGACCGGCAATAACCCTGGTCTCCCCGCCGGAGGTCAATGAAAGGGTTACCCCGTATTTCCCGGGCATTGCAAGCGCCCCGCTGCCATTGCTCGCCAACGGATTGTACGTATCGGCCTGCACCGGACGGACCGATTGGTACCGGAGGTCCCAGTTGGTCCGGTTGATCCCTTTGGAAGGGCTTTTCCGGATGATCCGGACTGGAGACCCGGCGCTATCGGTTACTGTAAATGTGAGATAGGGTTCAATTTCCAGCTTTTCGGCACGGAGCGCTGCCTCTGTTGGTTGTGGAACGGGTTCCCCCTTTTTGAAAATCTCTTTTTCCTTCTCCTGCCGGATTTCCTTCTTCGTTTTCGGTACCTCCTTCAGATAATAGGTAAATACAGCTCCGAAATCAGGGTTTTTGGCAACATAAACGGTTGAACCCTGACCATATTTAATATCGGTGGGCAGGTACATCAGGGCATCCTTAACCGGAAAAAGATAACCATCTTTGTCGAGAACATCTTTACCCAATTGCCGCAAGGGAGAATAATCATCGAGAATATAAAACCCACGGCCAAAAGTGGCTAATGCCAGATCGTTTTCCCGCTGCTGAATGGCCATATCCTTAACCGGAACAGGGGGCAATCCCGCTTTTAACCGGATCCAGTTTTTTCCACCGTCGATGGTGACAAAACAACCAAATTCAGTCCCGGCAAAAAGAAGGTCGGGATTGATAAAATCCTGGGTTATACTATGGACCGTACCGTTGTCAGGCAGGTTTCCGGCTATCGAAACCCAGCTTTTACCTTTATCGGTACTTTTTAAAAGATAGGGTTTGAAATCGTCGCGCAGGATGTTATCGAAAGATGCAAACACGATATTTTCATCGAACCGGGAGGCAAAAATATCGCTGATAAAGGTATTTTCCGGAACGCCCGGAAATTGATCCGTTTTCCTCCAGTTTTTTGCATCTTCGGAAACCTGTATCAAACCGTCGTCGGTACCGGCATAGAGTAAATTTTCTTTTACCGGTGATTCATCGAAAGATACAATAGTCCCAAACAGGGAAGTGGAAACATCTTTCTGTACCGCATCCACACTCCAGAATTTTCCCATGACCGGCCAGGTATTCCGGTCTGTTTTTGAGGTGAGATCATCGCTGATCACACTCCAGGTGTTTCCCCTGTCGTCGCTCCGGAAAACTTTATTGGCAGCACAATATAAACGATGATGGTTGTGGGGGCTTATCAGCAACGGGGTGTTCCAGTTCCATTGATAACTGTCTTCACCCTTGCGGGGTTCCGGACGAATGTCAATGGCTTCCTGGCTTTTACGGTCGTAACGTACCATTCCGCCATATTGCGATTCGGCATAAACTATGTTTGGATCTGCCGGGTCAATCTGTGACCAGAAACCGTCCCCGCCATTGGTGATAAACCAGTCGTCGGATAAAACCCCGGCGCCGTTGGTGTTCCTTGAAGGGCCCCCAAAACTGTTGTTGTCCTGGGTGCCTCCATAGATATAATAAAACGGTTTGCTATTGTCGACCTGGAGCCGGTAAAACTGCACCACCGGCAGGTTCGTTTTAAAAACAAATTCTTTTCCTCCGTCAAAAGTTTCATAAATTCCCCCGTCGCTCCCGATCAGAAAATGACGGGTATCGCCCGGATCAATCCACAGGGCATGGTCATCAACATGGCGCTTGTTATTTCCAACCGGACGCCAGGTTTTACCGCCGTCGTCGGTCACCTCTGAAACTGTTTCAACAGAATACACCTTATCCACCTCTTTGGGATCACAGTAAATCTCGTTGTAATATTGTCCCTGGGCAGAATGGGCGCTCATTTTTTCCCAGGAAGCCCCCCGGTCGGAGCTGCGGTAAAAGCCGGAACCACCCTGTGCCGCTTCAATGATGGCATAAATAACATCCGGGTTTACCGGTGAAATGGCCAGCCCGATGCCACCCATATCGCCGCCGGGAAGTCCGGAAGTGAGTTTGTTCCAGGTTTCGCCACCATTGGTCGATTTATAAATAGCGGTTTCAGGCCCGCCGCCAATTTTTGTAAAAACATGCCGGCGCCTTTGTTCACTGGATGCATAAAGAACATCGGGGTCCCTGGGATCCATCACAATGTTGTTCACCCCTGTATTTTCACTGATTTCCAATATTTTTTTCCAGGTTTTTCCTCCATCTGCCGACTTGTACAAACCCCGGTCGCCCCCGGGGCCCCATACCGATCCTTCGGCGGCTACATAGATGGTTTCGGTGTTGCGGGGGTCAATAGCAATCTGACCGATCTGCCGGGAATCTTTCAACCCCATATTGGTGAAACTTTTTCCACCGTCGATGCTCTTGTAAACCCCGTTGCCATATCCCAGCGCCCGTTGATGGTTGTTTTCTCCGGTCCCTACCCAGAGAATGTTATGGTTGTCCGGGTCCATGGCCAGACAACCGATGGAATAAACGCCATAATTGTCAAATACCGGTTCAAAGGTAGTCCCGTTATTGATTGTTTTCCAGACATGTCCCGATGCAACAGCTACAAACCATTCGCTGTGGTTTGCCGGATTGACTGCAAAATCGGCAATACGCCCCGAACAAAAAGCAGGCCCGATGCTTCTGAATTTCAATCCGCTGATAAGCGCTGAATTGTAGATGGAATCCTCTTTCGGCTTATCTTTTTCTTTCGCTTTTATTTTATCGCCCTCTTTTTTTTCTGGTTTTTCTTTCGAACCCTTATCTCCCTTTTTTTCAGGTTGAACGGTCGATTCATAAGAACAAGAAACAGGAAAACTTTCCGGGGAAAAAACCCTGGCCGGTAAAAACGGCGTTACACAGATTACCAGCACGGCTGTTATCAGATACACGGACAGATGTTTCATGGCGTTGTTATTGATTAATCTCACCCACAGGTTCCCCCTCCAGATGGAAGGGTAGCGGCGAGGGTTAAACTTTCGGTTTCTATCGGGTTGGTATATGTAATTTTGATATCGATTCTTTATTGGCGCCGATCAACCCCTTTTCGGTAATGATACCGGTTATAAATTTCGCAGGGGTCACATCAAAAGCGGGATTGTAAGCAGAAGAACCGGGAGAGCATACCAATACCCGTTCCGGTTTACCTGTTTCAGTCATTCCATCCATATACAATACCTCATCGCCGCTGCGCTCCTCAATGGGAATTTGATCCCCGTTCTCACAGTGAATATCAAAAGTGGAGGTGGGCGCTGCCACATAAAATGGAACATGGTATTCATGGGCGGCGATGGCTTTTTCAAGCGTACCTATTTTATTTGCCACATCGCCGTTGGATGCAATCCGGTCGGCGCCTACAATCATCATATCGATTTTCCCCTTCGACATCAGCCAGGCGCCTGCATTATCCGGAATAATTGTATGGGGTATTCCGGCCTGGTTGAGTTCCCATGCTGTTAACCGCGCACCCTGATTGCGTGGCCGGGTTTCATCGGCATAGACAAAGATATTTTTCCCCTGTTCATGGGCGAGGTAAACCGGCGATAAGGCAGTCCCATAATCAACAAAAGCCAGCCATCCGGCATTACAATGGGTTTCGATATGAAATCCGTCCTGAATCAATGTACTCCCGGTTTCTCCTATCTGACGGGAATCTGCTGCATCCTTATCGGCAAGAAGACGGGCTGTATTCAGGGCCTCCGGTCGCGAGGAGAGACCTGCAAGGAAGACTTCCTCTACCGCGTAAAACAAATTCCGGGCGGTGGGACGTGTTGCCTCAATATCTTTACGGGCGTGTAAAAGAAATTCAATATAACCGCTGTCAGGGGCTTCCATTGCAGCCATGGCCATGGCATAACCCGCCATGGCCCCGATAGCGCCGGCCCCGCGAATACGCATGTGGCGGATTGCATGACAACATTCAAGATAACTGTGGGCCTCAGCGATCTGAAAAGAAAAAGGCAACAGGTTTTGTTCAATGAAAAATACGGAAGTCCCTTCCCACCAAACGGTCCGATAATGTTTCCCGTTTATTGTCACAATCGGTCAGTGAACAAATAACAACGTATCCTTCGCTGACCGGGGGGGCATGGTAATATGGAATGATCCATAATAGGTCATGCCATTATAATAGGCATAACAGTTAGAATAATAGATTCGGGGGTAGAGCCGTGTAAAACGGACCCGGCCGGCGCCATCGGTTACCGACCTGCGTACCCATATGTTTCTGTTCAGGCTGTCGGTACTCAGGGCCAGGCTTACATAGGAACCGGTCATATAGGTGCCATCCTGGGTCTGCACGGTGACCGTCAAAGTTGTTGAATCGGCGCTTTTGTCTTCCCATTCAGGAACAGGTAGCGGATCCGGGTTTAAAGTATTCTTGCAGGAAGGGAAAAAACAGGTCACAATGAACAGCATTATGAACCATGTTGGTTGCCTGGGATGCATTGTCATAAGATTTTAAAACCAAGGCTTACGTTCCAGACATTGTTGTAGGAATCAAAAGTGTAATTTTCAACCGACTTGATCAACTGGTTTAAACCAACCTGGTAACGTACATCGAGGGTGAATTTCCAGACATCCAACCCGGCGCCTGCCTGTATGGCCCAGTTTACGGAGTTGAGGTCGGCCGTTTCGATGGGGCCGGCAATACCGCCTGCTTCGGATATGTTTTTATTTACAACAAAGGAGGCCATTGGCCCGGCCATGAGGCGAACGTTGATAAAATCTCCTTTCAGGAGTTTAAACCCGCTTAAAACCGGAACATCCATGGAACCAATCTTGATGTTTTGTTGCCAGTCCGAAATATTACTGGTAAAAACGCCTCCCTGTGTGGTGTAGTACAATTCGGGCTGGAGAAACAGGCGTTTCCCAATACGGGCAAAAGCGCCAACCTGGAAACCCGATTTGAAATTGGAGGTGATGGTATCCATATTGGTTGAAAGCTTGGCTGCATCATACCCAACCTTGATACCAATGGTAAACTGGCCAAAAGTTAATTCAGCCGAAAGAAAAATCAATACAAAAAAGAATAGTTTTTTCATGGGAGAAATGATTTGGATGAGAAACAAAATTATAAAATAATAATCAAAATCAAAATTTCATCTGAAAATCTTAAATAACGATCACCTGATCATCTCAAACCCGGTATAGGCTGAGAGCGCCGGCGGGATCCGGATCCCTTCCGGGGTTTGACCATTTTCAAGGAGGGCAGCCACGATCCGGGGCAGGGCCAGGGCGCTGCCGTTGAGTGTATGGGCCGGTTGAATTTTTCCGGTTTCATACTTGAATCGTAATTTTAACCGGTTCGATTGAAAAGTCTCAAAGTTTGATATAGAGCTTACTTCTAACCAGCGTGCCTGGGCGGGCGACCATACTTCCATGTCGTACGTAAGCGCAGAGGTGAAACTCATATCCCCGCCGCAAAGTTTCACAACGCGGAACGGAAGCTCCAGTTTCCGGAGCAAACCCGATACATATTCCCGCATCGATTCAAGGATGTTGTAAGAAGTTTCGGGATGGGCCACCTGAACAATTTCAACTTTGTCAAACTGATGTAACCTGTTTAACCCGCGGACATCTTTCCCATAGGAACCGGCTTCCCGGCGAAAACAACCGGAATAGGCCACATTCATGATGGGAAGATCCTGGATTTTTAACAGGGTATCCCGGTAAATGTTGGTAACCGGAACTTCTGCTGTGGGGATGAGATAGAGGTCGTCGAGCCCCACATGGTACATCTGGGCATCCTTATCGGGTAACTGTCCTGTTGCATAGGCCGAAGCTGCATTGACCAGGTAGGGGGGCTGAACCTCCTGATATCCGGCCTTTACTGCTTCATCAAGAAAAAAATTAACCAGCGCCCGCTGGAGCCGTGCGCCTTTACCTTTATATAAAGGAAACCCTGCGCCTGTTATCTTATTCCCTGCGGCAAAGTCGATCAGGTCATATTTCGTCGTCAGCTCCCAATGGGGAAGGTCCGTGGCAGCGGCAGTGATGACCTTTCCTTCCTGAAAAACAATAAGGTTTTCTTCCGGTGTCTTTCCGACGGGAACCGAAAAATGTGGCAGATTGGGAACCCTCACCAGAAGATCATCCAGCTCTTTTTTAATGGCTTCAAAAGATACTTCCAAATCCTTTGACTTATCTTTCAACCGGCCGGTTTTTTCTTTTAAAACATTGGCTTCGTCGCTTTTTCCCGATTTGAGGAGAAAGCCAATCTCTTTGGCCAACAGGTTGCTTTGTGCCTGAATATCGTCAAGTTGCTTTTGTGTTTCCCGGCGTTTGTCATCAAGCTCCACAATGGATTGAATGATCACCCCTCCCTCAAAATTTTTAACTGCCAGCCGGTCAACGACTTCCTGCCGGTGATCACGAATATAATTTAATTGTAACATACAACCTCCTTTTTATCCGACAAAGGTAAAATTTTTCCCGTCCAACAGGTCAAAACAGGTTGAAACAGGTTGAAACAGGTTGAAACAGGTTGGCCAGGTTATCCTGGTTTAACCTGGTTTAACCTGGTTGACTTGGTTGACCTGGTTTAACCTGTTTCAGGCATAAAAAAAACGGCATCAGAAAAATTCTGTGCCGCAACAGGAGATGGTTCAGGAAACTCCAACTGAAATCGCAAAAGATTAGTTGGTTGTTTCTTCAATCGGGGCTACCGATACATAGGAACGTTCTTTTTTTTGTTTTTTAAATTCAACAATGCCATCGGTCAGGGCAAAAAGCGTATGGTCTTTGCCAATTCCTACATTCAAACCCGGGTTGTGTACCGTTCCCCGCTGCCTGACAATAATACTTCCCGATTTGGCGAACTGTCCGCCATATATTTTTACCCCTAAACGTTTGCTGTGCGATTCCCGGCCGTTGCTTGAACTACCTGCCCCTTTCTTGTGTGCCATACTGAAGGTTTATTTACGATTTACGATTTACGATTTACGATTTACGATTTACGATCTACGATCTACGATTTACGATCTACGATTTACGATTTACGATTTACGATTTAAACTACCACTCACTACTCACTACTCACCACTCACCACTCACCATTTATTCTTTAACACCAGCAGCGCCCTCGAGCGCGATATCTTCTATCAGTATTTTACTGAAATCCTGGCGGTGGCCTGTTTCTTTCTGATACCCTTTCCTCCGGTTCTTTTTAAAAACAACCACTTTATCGCCCCTGACATGGTCTATGATCTTGCCGGTAACCCGGCTCCCTTCAAGGATGGGTTTTCCAATGCTGATCTTCCCGTTGTCGTCCAACAGTAAAACTTTATCAAATTCAATCGGTGTACCAGGTTCACCTTCAAGCCGGTGAACAAAAATCTCGTCGTTCTTTTCAACCTTAAACTGCTGACCGGCTATTTCTACAATTGCGTACATGGGAGATAAATTGATGTTCGTAAAATTGGAGTGCAAAGATATAAAACTTTTGAAATTATTTTAACCTTATTCTGAAAAATCTTTAATATTTTTATTTACCAACCGAAAACCGTGTATTTTGTAGAGGTTGTCATTTTTTTACAGAGAAAACGCTTATTATTAAATGATTAATCTCAAACCAATAAAAAACTTTTGTTGAAAAGAAAATTAATTTTGAAATTTTCAGAAAAAGATTATACATTTACCCCGTCGAAACGACATTGATTTGTTAATAAAAAGTGCAATTAGGCTGTTTTTTTCAACAAAGCATTAATTTGCAACTTGTTATATTTATATATATAGGAACCATAAACAATATATGAGTCGAGTCTAAAAAGGACAACCACAAAATTAGGGGAACTGCTTATCCACAATAAGCAAGTAAAAAATAATTACATTGCAGCATGAAAGG
>DYSO01000257.1 GCA_020718225.1 Draconibacterium orientale
GGGCTCCATCAACATCGGCATCGGTCATAATGATGATTTTATGATAGCGCAATTTATCTTTGTCAAACTCATCCTTACCTATGCCGCAACCCAGGGCCCCAATAAGATTTTTTATCTCTTCACTCCCCAGGATCTGATCGAACCGGGCCTTTTCGACATTCATTATTTTTCCCCGCAGGGGAAGAATAGCCTGAATTGAACGATCTCTTCCCTGTTTGGCTGAACCTCCGGCAGAATCTCCCTCAACAATAAAAATTTCTCGTTTACTTGGATCCTTTTCCTGGCACTCCGCTAATTTTCCAGCCATCAGCAGACTGGTTGAACCCTTTTTCCGGGATAGATCACGAGCCCTTTTTGCGGCTTCCCGCGCCCGAGAGGCTTCAACCACCTTGATTAATATTTTTTTGGCTTCTTGCGGATTTTGCTCCAAAAAAAGCGTCAGTTTATCTCCACATACTGATTCAACAATGGATTTTACTTCCGAATTTCCCAGTTTGGTCTTTGTTTGTCCTTCAAATTGGGGATCAGGAACACGAACGGAAATGACACAGGTCAGCCCTTCCCGCATATCATCCCCATTCATTTTCTCCTTCAAATTTTTAGGAATAATATCGTCACTCGCATATCTGTTGATACATTTGGTTAGGGCCGCCCGAAACCCTGC
Source organism: Draconibacterium orientale (assembly GCA_020718225.1). Classification (GTDB taxonomy): domain Bacteria; phylum Bacteroidota; class Bacteroidia; order Bacteroidales; family FEN-979; genus CAIVAT01. The sequence continues at coordinate 665 of DYSO01000257.1, forward strand.
GACATGGGTTCCACCCTCCCTGGTATTGATATTGTTCACAAAAGAAAATAATCTTTCCGTATATCCATCAAAATACTGAAAGGCAATTTCCACTTGAACCTGATCTTTTTCACCAAAAATATAGATAGGTTCAGAATTAACGGTGACTCTTTTCCGGTTGAGGTAATCAATATATGATTTTATTCCACCTTCAGCATAGAAGGAATCTTCTGCTCCCGTCCTTTCATCTTTAATGAAGATATGAATTTCTTTGTTCAAAAAAGCCAGTTCCCGCAACCGGTTATTGACGGTTTCATAATTAAAAACCGTTGTTTCGGTAAAGATATCTGGATCAGGAGTAAAGGTAATCCGAGTTCCGGTACTCGTACTTTCTCCAATAATCTCTAATTCACCTTGTTTTTCGCCATAGCGATATGACTGTTTAAAAATTTTTCCATTCCTTTTTATTTCTGCGCTGGCGTGAACAGAAAGGGCATTAACAACCGATACCCCAACACCATGCAGGCCTCCGGAAACCTTATAGGAGGAGTGATCAAATTTTCCACCGGCATGAAGAGTCGTCATAACCAACTCCAAGGCCGAGATTTTCTCGGTGGGATGCATATCAACTGGAATTCCGCGCCCATTATCTTCAACTGATATGGAATTATCCTCATGGATAACAACATGGATATGAGTACAGTGCCCTGCTAAAGCCTCGTCTATGCTGTTATCAACAACTTCCCAGATAAGGTGATGAAGTCCTGATTCTGCGGTATTGCCAATATACATTGAAGGTCTTTTGCGAACTGCCTCCAACCCATCCAGAACTTTTATCTGTTCAGCCCCGTATTCTTTATTTTCTTCAATCACAGCAATACCTTGTTGTATTAAAATAAAAATATCCATTCATGAAATATGAATGGATATTTTTATAATT
>DYSO01000125.1 GCA_020718225.1 Draconibacterium orientale
AATTTCATCGGGCTACAGCAGCTTAAATTATTTTATGTTTTTATACTGGACTCATCCATTATAAAGATAATCAACATATCGGTTGATGAGATATTGAATGCAATTGATGTTTTTTATTTTCGCAATGGGTTCAATTTCCCTGTTGTGAAAAATCTCATTCAACCTGTATATCAGTTTTTCATTCAACGGAGAAAGAGCATCAAAAATAATCCCTTTTTTCTCCTGGATATAGGCATCTATCTCTTCGTTTTTTATTGGAAATGCCATCAAAGCCTCCCAGGATAAAAGCTTTGATTTCATTAAATATGATTGAACCAACCTGGCCAAATACCCTGCCTCTTCCTGCGTTTTGCAATCAACCTCGATTACCTTGTTATCATCTGTGATGAGATCAATAGAACATTCAAAGCCATAATTTCCAAAATCACCCGCATCATTGAACAGAGATTCTATACGGTCAGCCTTTACACCCTTGAAATGAAGATCTTTTGTTGTCGATTTTATGAAATAAATACAATTTGCCAAAAAAGATTCTACTTCTGTTTTCTCATTTGAGCTGAAACTATATAGTGTAGAATCCTTAATCAAAGCAGGATAATACAACATCACATCACGGATAAATTTTACATCGGCCATAAAACTCCCGGATAAAAAATTTACCAATGAAAAAAGGTCAACTTTAATCGCATCGGGATTGCTTAACTCTTTTTCCGGATCAAACTCAAATCCGATTTTTTTTAAGTGATAGAGTTCTGATTTCAACGAAATATAGTAATCGGTCAATCCCTTCTGCCGGATAAACGTTTGGGTAAATTCCTCGAAATGATAATCAGGATCAGCAATATCACAACTTGAATAACAACCTCCCAGGAGATTATGAATAAATGCCTCATCAGGATTGTCGAAGTCAATTTTACGGATCGGAACCTTGGACAAGGGGGTGAAATAAAATTCCCGCATGTTCCCCTTCATCTTGGTGTTCTTTCCATACCAGGCATTCAGGTAATCAGCATTCAGCAATGCAAACAGGTATTTTAAATTTTCTTTGGTCCCTTGTTTTGGGGTTATCAAGGTAATATCCGATTGCGGATAGGTTTTTCTATTTTCATAGGCAAAGTTGTTTTCCTTTGCCCTTCGTGAAGTAACTAATTTTTCACTTTCAAAGATATTCCGGTTTCGAGGCCACCAGAGATCAAACCACCTGATGCTGCCGCTTTCCACTTCACGACGGGGATTTAAAATTCCCCTGAATCGCTGAAGGTAATTAATAATATTGGGTATTTCAGATTCATCATGACAATCATTATTGTATTGGACAAATTGCATTTCGTGAACATCAACAAACCCCCGGTGAATATCCGAATTTTTATAAAACGGCTTGACATATTTCATTTCCTGGTCTGTCAGATGCAATTCAGCTAACTGATCCTTGTCAAAGATAAAAATAGGATCACCGGCTTTGATGCCATAAATCTCCTGGTCTGACCGCGGAATTTTTTTAATGTTTTCGTTGGTAACCCGATCAGCCCCGGATACAATTCCCTGGTTAACATTGAACAGTTCCGTGAGAAAGGCAAAATTTCCATCCAGGATTATTGGTTTTACCCGGGAATAGAGATACCATGCATTTTCATCGAGTTCGCCCTGGGTAGTTCCGCTATAATAAACATCAGCAATTTCACTTCGTTTGTCTTTGCCCAATTCAAAATTCATTCTGTCCGGATCAGCAAACAGGTCATACTGTTTGGCATTGGTAAGAAGTGCAATAAAACGATCGTAATTTGTAATAACCTGATTTTGAGCATCGATATATTTTTGATCCGAATTTGCCCATTCCTTGTAAAACTGGACAATTTTTATCCTGTTGCTTTCACGTTCAGACTCAATGCTGCACTTTTCAAGAATGAAAACAATATTCTCCTGCCCTTGTGCTTCCGGGAAAAGCTTGATCCCTTTGAAATCGATGATCTCTGTTATTTTTGCATGCTGAAGAATATAATTCCTTAGATTACCAGCCCCATCGGCCGTAAGCCAGTACTGCGTTGTAATAAAGCCCAATTTGCCGCCTTCAGCCAATTTACTCAAACCAAGAATGATAAAATAGTACAAATAATCGCTTTTCCCCTGGTAAAAATGGCGCCAATAGGGATGCGACTGCAAGGGGCGAAACATCTCTTTATGTCCCTTTTCGCCCACATAAGGTGGGTTTCCAACAACAAAATCAAAATCGTTTTTGTTAGCCATCAGATGAATAAAGACGTCTTTATAAGTTGACGTGAATTCAGAGGTATCAAATGCTACTTTATCCGTTCCTTCAAATTCATCATGATTGTATAATTTCATCAACGAATCGGTTGTACATACCCTGAAAGATTGGGTTTGCCTTTCATCTTCATTCTCAATTCTTTTGACCAGTGGCAATATCTGTATGATCAGGTTTAGTTCGGCCAGGCGGCTTGCGAAACCGGTTAATTCCGAACCATGAAGGTTATCGGTGATGCTTCGTTTGGCTTCTGTTTCACGGTTCATTCCTTCCTTTCGCAATCGTATCGCCGCTTCTACCAGAAAACTACCGGATCCGCAGGAAGGATCAAGCAACGTTTTGTTGTTGGGTTTCTCCTTTATTTTTCCCAGAAAACCAACTCTGTTTAAAATAAATTCAACAATATAATGTGGGGTGTAAAACTGGCCTTTTTCCTTTCTTTCATCTTCATTCAGGTAATGTTCATAAAGATCGCCGATTAAATCGAAATTGATTTCAGAAAAATTGATCTTTGATAGCTCAAAAAGCACCCGGATCAGCAGGTCGTCATCTTTGGAAATTTGAAAATTATAAGGGAATTTATCTTCAAAATAGGAGAAGAGTTCACCAGCTTTTACGCGTGCATCAAGCAAGATCTCTTTGAATGTCATGCTGAATGGAGGTTCCAACTTCTTTTTAAAACCTCCATCATATAAGTTTACTGGTATCAGATTGTTATCTTCAAAAATCCGGATGAGGATAAACCTCAGTAAAATGACATAACTGACTTGCTTGACCAATTCTTCCGCAGCAATCGTATATTTATCTTCCTCTTCAGAAACATTAATTTCACGAATTAATTTATCCAGTTCATACCTGAGTTGTATATGGTGTGTAAGGTCTTTTGACATTGGAAAAATCTGTCTGCGGATATTTTCCTGAATTTGATCTGCCAATCCATAAACCAATTTCTTTAAAAATTTCTTATCTGGGGCAATCAGGTCGTCTTTTTGCCGGTTTTTTATCGTCTCAATGTACTCTTCCGGTTTTACTTCTGCAAATTTGAAATTTTCGTAAAACCATTTAAAGTTTACATAATCTGTTGTTTCATTGTGACCATTGGCAGTGAAAGCCTGAATTAATTTTAGCAGGTTAATTGACCTGTCTTCCAGATGCATTACCCGAATGAGGTCATTTTCTGTTCTTCTTTCAAAAAACTCAAATCGCTGAAGGTTGAACAATATTCCGTACTGGTAACCTTTAAAGGATTCAAGGTATCGTCGTATCTGATTGACGGCTGATTTTGAATCGCTTTCATTTTTTATTTCTGTTCCTGTCGATTTGGCATCGAGTATAAATTTATTGGTTTCCGTGGTCCTGAAATCAGGCTTATCGCCATCCTGACTAACTTGTTGCAGGATATTGATACCAGATTTAAAATCAAATAACTTTAATATCTCAAGGAGGATTGGTGTAACAACGATATCTTCATCGCCTTTATGCTTGCGTTCATAATCTCTGAGTTTACAATAATCTTCATAAGAGACCTTTTGACCTTTGGCGCTTACAAATCGGTCTTCAGAGAGGATTGAACATATTTTTTTTAATATCGTACTGTAATCATTCATTTTTGATATTCAAAGGATGACTTGAACTGATCCTGCCAGTAATTTTTAATTTTGAATTTTGAATTGTATCCACTCTCTGGCATTGACAAACGCTTCAATCCAGGGGGTAATTTCATCCCCTTTTCGGTCTTCGTTGTAAAAAGCCCATTGCCATGGCAACACAGCATCTTCCAGGTGGGGCATGATGGCCAGGTGACGACCGTCGTGTGATGCGATACAGGCTGCATCGAACTGAGATCCGTTCGGATTCCCCGGATAGCGGCTGTAACTGAATTTGGCCGGAATGTGATACTGATCCTCTGTTCCCGGAAAATTAAACTTCCCTTCGCCATGGGCAACCCATATCCCAAGCTTCGATCCGGCGAGCGAATGCAGCATTACAGAGTGGTTCTCAACAATATCCAATCCTACAAAAGCACATTCATATTTATGCGAATCGTTCCACGACATCTTTGGATGGTTATTTAAGGCTGTTTCACGGTTGTAAGATTCAGGATAGATCAGCCCGAGTTCAACGAGCAACTGACACCCGTTGCAAACACCGAGGCTGAGGGTGTCATCGCGCTTGAAAAAATTCATTAAAGCCTGATTGGCTGTGTCATTGAACAGAAACGCCCCCGCCCATCCTTTAGCTGATCCCAGTACGTCTGAATTGGAAAACCCTCCCACAAAAGCGATCAGGTTTACATCCTCCAGATTTTCACGTCCGGATATCAGATCGGTCATATGAACATCTTTAACGTCAAAACCTGCCAAATATAATGCCCAGGCCATGTCACGGTCGCGGTTTACCCCCTTTTCACGGATGATGGCCGCCCTGACCCCGGTCGGGGCCCGACGGTGCGAATCAATGCCATATTGCGCAAAAGTACCTGTAAATGCCGGATCAAATCTGAAATGGAGGGGTTGTTGTTTGAAGTTCGTGAAACGCTCAAGGGCCGGTTTCTCCCCGGATTGTTTCCGGTCGAGAAGGTATGATGTCCTGAACCAGATATCCCTGAGTGAATCAATATCAAAGGAATGATTGTCCAGCCCATTGGTAATGGCAAGCGTTCTCTCCGGATGGATGGCGCCAATTCTGACGAACTCGATCCGTGCCAGTTTCATGATTTTTTGCACTGCATCGAACTCCCTGACCTGGATAATAATCCCTGGATTCTCGTTGAAGAGCAGCCGGATTGTATCACGTTCCTCCATCCGGGTGAGATCGGCCAGTATCCCTGAATTTTCATTGGAGAAAGACATTTCCAATAAGGTGGTAATCAGTCCTCCGGCTGAAATATCATGGCCGGCAAGTATGAGGTTCTCCCGGATCATCTGTTGCACGGCGTCAAATACCCTGATGAAATAATCGCTATCTTTCACCATGGGCGCTTCATTGCCAATGCTGTTGACCACCTGGGCAAAACTGCTGCCCCCGAGTTTAAAGGAATCCCTTGAAAAATTGATGTAAAGGAGTTGTGATTCCGGATCGTTGACCAACAAAGGGCTGATCACCCTTCTGACATCTGAAACTTCAGCAACTGTAGAAATAATGACTGTCCCGGGAGATAATACCGTTTCTCCATCCGGGTACTTCTGTGTCATGGACAATGAGTCTTTTCCTGTTGGAATATTGATTCCCAGTTCCATGGCAAAATCACTCACCGCTTTAACCGCGGCATAGAGTCTTGCATCTTCCCCCGGGTTTTTACTGGGCCACATCCAGTTTGCCGACAGTGAAACTCCTTTTAATCCGTGGGTCAAAGGAGCCCAGATCAGGTTGGTGAGCGCTTCTGCAATCGCAAGCCGCGAACCTGCAACCGGATCGATCATGGCTGCAACCGGGGCATGGCCAATAGAGGTTGCAATTCCTTTGGTACCGGTATAGTCGAGGGCTGCAACGCCAAGATTGTTCAACGGAAGCTGGACAGCTCCGCAGGTTTGCTGTTTTGCTATTTTTCCGGTAACCGCACGGTCCACCTTATTCGTAAGCCAATCCTTACAGGCCACTGCCTCAATTTGTAAAACTGCAATAAGGTAAGATTCAAGTAGTTTTGGGTTGTAGGTAAGTTGCGAATAGATGGTTGGATACGTTAAATCCCTGATCAGGGTTTTGGGAGGCTTACCGAAGAAGTCCTCAATCCGGAGGTCAATGGGTTTGGTATCATTCTTCCTGTCATGAAAAACCAGTTGATTATCCGAGGATATTTGGCCTGCTTCATATACCGGCGCCCGTTCGCGGAGCGCTATTTCTTTCAGCATTAACATATCCTTCTCATGGATAACCAGCCCCATCCGTTCCTGTGATTCGTTGCTGATGATTTCCCGTGCAGACAAAGTGGGGTCTCCAACCGGGAGGGCATCGATGTGAATGATGCCCCCGGTACTTTCAACCAGTTCTGAGAGGGAATTCAAATGGCCGCCAGCTCCGTGATCATGGATCGACACGATGGGATTGATCTCCATTTCTGTCAGAGCCCTGATGGCATTGAAAACCCGTTTCTGCATCTCAGGGTTTGACCGTTGCACTGCATTCAGCTCAATGGCGTTGCCGTATTCGCCCGTTGCGACGGATGAAACGGCACCTCCTCCCATACCAATCCGGTAATTATCGCCACCCAGAATAACGATCCGCTGCCCTTTTTCAGGGGTTTCCTTAAGTCCGTCCGATTTCCTTGCATATCCAATGCCCCCGGCCATCATGATTACTTTATCGTAACCAAAGGTCTTTCCGTTTTCTTCATGTTCAAAAGTCAGGACCGATCCGCAGATCAGCGGTTGACCGAATTTATTTCCAAAATCACTGGCGCCATTGGACGCCTTAATCAATATTTCCTCAGGGGTTTTATACAACCAGGGTCTGGATTCAACCGCTTTTTCCCACGAACGGCCTCCCTCAAGCCTGGGATAGGAAGTCATGTACACCGCAGTTCCTGCAACCGGGATGCTTCCTTTACCCCCTGCCATCCGATCGCGAATCTCCCCGCCTGAACCCGTAGCAGCGCCGTTAAAAGGTTCGACAGTGGTTGGAAAATTGTGGGTTTCCGCTTTCAGGGAGATGACCGAACTGACATCACGGATGGTAAAAAAATCAGGAACATCCTGCCGGGCCGGGGCAAATTGTTCTATTTCAGGGCCTTCGATAAAAGCCACATTATCTTTGTAAGCTGATACAAGGAAATTGGGATGCTCCCTGGCTGTTTTTTTAATCAGGGAAAAGAGTGAGTCGGGCATCTCCTTTCCATCGATGATAAATATTCCGTTAAAAATTTTATGCCGGCAGTGCTCGGAATTAACCTGTGAAAATCCAAAGACCTCGCTGTCGGTGAGATTCCTGTTGAGTTTATGAGACAATCCGATGAGATATTGAATTTCATCATCATTCAGCGCCAGCCCTGTTTTTGCATTGTACGCGGCAATATCTTCAATGAACATTACCGGATCCGGATTATGCAGGATATGAAATATCTCCTGGTTAAGTTCTTCATAAACATGCTGGAGCATGGGATCAAATTGCGGGACACGGGACACGGGACGCGGGACGGAAGACATTTCACCCTCTTTGACCTCTTCATTCGTAAATCGTAAATCGTAAATCGTAAATTCCTCAACCCGGGTGATACCGATGATTCCCATGTTTTGGGTAATTTCTACTGCATTGGTGCTCCATGGCGTAACCATCTCGGGCCGGGGGCCGATAAAGGTTCCATTTAAAAAAGGTTCGGCGACACAAACTGCATCGCCGAATAACCAGTTTAATTTTTCAACATCCCCGCTTTCAGGATTGTTTGGACTTTCGACAGCAAAATACCGGTCGGAATTCTTGAAAAAAGTTATCATTATATAAAAAATTCTAAATACAAAATTCGTAAATCGTAAATCGTAAATCGTAAATCGTAAATCGTAAATGAAAATATATGGTCTTTCTAACTGGTCAGGAACCGTTCTGCCTCGATGGCTGCCATACACCCGGTGCCTGCGGCAGTAATGGCCTGGCGGTAATGATGGTCCTGCACGTCGCCGGCAGCAAATACGCCTTCAACACTGGTTAACGTTGTACCGGGTTTGGTTTTGATATAGGCCATTTCATCGAGTTCAAGTTGACCTTCAAACAATTCGGTATTGGGCTTGTGGCCAATGGCCACAAAAAAACCCATCACTGAAATATCGCGCAGTTCCCCGTTTTTCACATTCCTGACGCGGACCCCTGTGACCCCGCTGTTGTCGCCAAGCACCTCAACGGGAACGGAGTCCCAGACCATTTCAATGTTGGGGGTATTGAGCGCTTTGTGCTGCATGGCTTTCGATGCCCGCAGTTCATCGCGGCGATGTATCATATAAACTTTCTTACAGAGTTTGGCCAGATAGGTTGCTTCTTCTGCCGCAGTATCGCCGCCTCCCACAATGGCAACCTCTTTGCCCCGATAAAAGAACCCGTCGCAGGTGGCACACCCCGAAACGCCCATGCCCATGAACTTTTTTTCAGATTCCAACCCAAGCCATTTGGCCGAAGCTCCGGTTGCAATGATGATTGTTTCGGCTGCAAGGGTATTTCCGTCATCGGCCCTGACAATAAACGGCCGTTTTGATAAATCGACTTCGGTCACCACACCAAACCGGATTTGTGTTCCAAACCGTTCAGCTTGTTGCTTGAATTCCTCCATCATTTCAGGACCGGTTATCCCTTTGGGATATCCGGGAAAATTCTCGACTTCCGTTGTGATGGTCAACTGACCACCTGGTTGCATCCCTTCATACATAACGGGCTTCAGGTCAGCGCGGGCTGCGTATATGGCAGCCGTATAACCCGCAGGGCCGGAGCCAATGATCAGGCAGCGGACATGTTCCATATTTTCAGACATAGTAACTTGTTTTTTTAATTGCAAAGGTAGGAAAAATTCGAAATCAGGGCATGGCGGGCTATTGATTTCGACCGGATTCCTTTTCCAGAATGTACGCCGTAAGCCATTTTCCCCCCTGCTTTTGTTAAGGCAAAAAAAAATAGAATATTTTCTTAAAAAATCAGGTTATTGATAAATTTAGTATTTTTGAGTAACTATTGAATATTCCTTTTTTACTGTGGATAAGTCATTTGGACTATCTGAAGTTTGAAATGAAAAGTTTATGGATGAAACCTGAAACTCTTAGAGACTGTTTAAATTTT
>DYSO01000016.1 GCA_020718225.1 Draconibacterium orientale
CGCTGGGCAGCCCCGCAGTCTGGGTGGTCACCGCGCCCGAACAGTTATCGGTGCCCACCGGGGTGGTATAAGTTACCACTGCCCCGCAGATGCCATCGTCCGTTGTGCGGGTGATATTGGCCGGACAGGTGATCGAGGGAGCTTCATTATCAGCAACAATAATATTAAAAGTACACTCAACGCCCGGCATTGCAACCGCCCTGACGGTTGTTGTCCCAACTGGAAAAGTATATGGAAAAACAATTTCTGTTGTCCCCACGTAATACCATATATCCACTTCTCCACATTCAGGAGAGGTAATAGCAGAGAAGCTTAATGACACAGAGCATGAAAAGGGATCCGTGTTGTAAGGATTGTCAGGTATAGGGCAGGTAATTGTACATGGATTACCGGGATTATTGTTCCCGGGTATTTTATCTTCTGAATAAATTCGTTGATTGTCAATTTTCGCACCGACGGAAAGGGAAGTATTAAGTATCAGTATAAGAATGACCACGAGCAGGAAATTCATTTTCCGATACAGTATTTTTTTCATTTTATTTGAAGCAAAAAAGGAGGCGGGAAATTCCGCAGCATCGTAAATGCAAAGGCTGTACCGGTTTATGGGAAAATCAAAGTATTTTACTTCATTTATATGTTTTTAATTGATTAACAACGTATTGTGTTTCAATATTCCAATAAATAAAAAATGAACTTTCTGATTTTTTCAGTTTTGGGATAAAAAAAACCGCACATGTGTGCGGTTTCAGGTTGGATTTTCGTTGCGGGTTATCTGTATATGATACTTTTTCATTTTTCGGATAAGTGAATCACGGCTAATACCCAATAGTCCGGCTGCGGCGTTCTGATTAAACTCACAATTATGAAGGGCGTTACGAATCATTTCAATTTCATTTTCGGACAATGTTGACCGGACGGATTCATTCGACCTGAAATGTTTTCCTTTAATCTTCAGCGTGAAATCGTGAATGCTGAGTGATTGTCCTTGGGAGAGGATGACAGCCCGTTCTGTCATGTTTTTTAGTTCCCTGACATTTCCGGGGAACTCATAATTTTGCAGCATCCTGATTACATCTTTTTCGATCGGGTTCGTAGGTTTATTTATTTTTTTTGAGAAATCCTCATTAAAATAAAGTAAAAGTGGTTCAATATCTTCTGGCCTTTCCCTCAAAGGGGGTATATGAATATGAAGTGTATTTAGCCGGTGTAATAAATCGAGACGAAATTTCTTTTCTTCCACCAATTTATCCAGTTCATGATTGGTTGCTGAAATAATACGGAAATCCGTTGAAATCTGATGGGTATCGCCTACCCTTGCAATTTTTTTCTCTTCGATGGCACGTAAGACTTTAGACTGTAAATTCAGGGGCATATCAGCAATTTCATCAAGAAAAAGAGTCCCATGGTCACAGACTTCAAAAAATCCTTTTTTATCAGCAATAGCTCCTGTGAAGGAACCTTTTTTATGGCCAAAAAATTCGCTTTCAAGCAATGAATCGGTAATAGAGCTACTATTTACGGTATATAACAAATAATCTTTACGGGTACTTGAAAAATGGATAATCCTTGCAATATTTTCTTTTCCCGTACCACTTTCACCTGTGATCAGAACATTGATATCGGGGAATTTGGCTGCCTTCATAGCCAGATCAAGTACATGAAGAATTTGAGGGCTGACCCCAATCAGATGACGGTCAATTTTTTCTTCAAGATTTTTAGAAATCAATGAATTCTTCTCCTCCATCTGTTTGATTCGTTGCTGAAGGATCAGAAATTTTTCGGTACGCTCAATGGCAATCTGAATGTCCATCGTTCTGAATGGTTTTCGCAGATAATCAAGCGCTCCCAGACGCATGGCACGGATTACGGTATCCATATCCCCGTGGGCCGAAACGATGATTACCTCAATACCCGGGTACAATTTTTTAACCTCTTTTAGTATATCCAGTCCATTGATACCGGGCAATCTTACATCGAGAACAAGCAAATCGATCGCCTCTTTTTTTAACACAGCGTACCCCTCTGCACTGGTATTTGCAATGAATGTTTTAAATCCGGTGTTTTGAAAGAATTCAGCGAGCTCTTCCGTGAATTGTATTTCATCATCAAGGATTAAGACTTTCAGGTTATTCATAGCGGATATTCTTTCACCTTAAGTTGCACTGGAATAATGATTTGTATTGTAGTCCCGACCGAAAAATCACTTCTGATTTTGATATTGCCATGCATCTCATTTATGATTCCAAAAGCAATGGAGAGGCCGAGCCCGGTACCTTTACCAGCCTCCTTCGTGGTAAAAAACGGAAGCATGACTTTTTCAAGTAAATCTGCTTTGATACCAATCCCATTGTCCTTGACCTCAACAAAAATAATCCTGCTGTTTTGATAACTTACAATTTCAATAATCTTGTGCAATTCCGTTTGTTGGGATTTTTGTTTCTCCTCGAGGGCATCTTTTGCGTTTATTAATAAATTGATGATAATTTGTTCGAACTTATGGGTATTTCCCAACACTGTAGGAATGGTATCATCAAGATTAACGATCATTTCGATGCCTTTGTGGGCAAATTGGGCTGAAATCATGGCAATACCTTCCCGGATACTGTCGTTGAGATTAAAATCAGACAAGACATCGCCATCGTTGCTCCTTGAAAAAGTCCTTATGTGATCGATGATATAATCGAGCCTTGAGATGTTCTCAAATATTTTTGCTGCTTTTTTGTTAAGGTATAAATCATCAATATTTGTATTTTTTCTTATTTCGCTGAGCAGGTTTTCGATTCCCAATGAAATTGTATTTAATGGTTGATTTATTTCATGTGCAATGCCTGCAGCCATTTCACCCAGACTGGCCATTCTTTCGGTATGGATTAATTGCTGTTCCATGTTCTTACGTGCGGAAATATCTCTGATTATGGTCATGAAAGCGCCCGGAATCCCTTCACCCGGATGAATCAGTGTGGTGGAGATTTCGCTGATAAATTGAGATTGGTCGGCTTTGGAAAGGATAAATTCCACATCCCTTGTCAAACCATCCTTCAATGTTTTATCCATGACATCCTGTAACCGGGTATGTTCTTCGGTGGGAAAAAGGCAAGAAATGTTTTTTCCAATAAAATCATTTTTAGCGGAAATCCCGAATATTTTTGATGTCATATCCGAAATCTCATGGATTTCCCCATGAATATCCATGATGATGATACCTTCGGGAGAGGCATTCAATAAAGTGCGGTACATTCTTTCTGATTCGCGTATCCGGCGTTTTTGACGGTCAAGTTCAAGCAGAATTTTAATTTTGCTCAACAGGATGGTTCTCTGAAAAGGCTTAATAATAAAATCGATGATCCCGGTTTCATAGTATTTTTCCAGATGAAATTCATTATAGGCATAGGCGGTGATAAAGATAATAGGAACAAGATCATGGCCACGTTCCTTACTGATGATTGTTGCTAATTCAAGACCGTCAATTCCCGGCATTTGAACATCGATCAATGCCAGGGCAAGTTCTTTCCCCTGGATTTTTAACAATGCCTCTTTTCCCGATAAAGCAGTTATTATATTGACATTCAATGGTTTTATCACCTCCTCCAGATAATACACATTCTGTTCAAGGTCGTCAACAACGAGAATTGTGGCTTTTAATTCATCGCTCATAATACAAATATAGAGATTTAGAAATCAACCCCGTACCTCCTTTATTAATGCGGCAGACAACTTTTCTGAAAAAAAAGCATATTGTTCCAACGAATTATAGAGTTGAGCGGAAATGCGCGCAAACCGTCGGGGTGGAGATCCCCAATAGAACACAGGAAGTTCAATGTTGTATTCCCGGAAGAGATAATCCTGTAAGGGTTCTGTACCTTTATAATCAGGAATTTTAATTTCCGGTGGAAGTGGAATCGGGAAAGTAGCCATGGAGGCAAGCATCTCGGAGGGAGCGGGTGGGTCAATGGCAAGGGTCTGGCATATGATATCCCATCCCCTAAGGCACATCAGGTGGTTCTGCTCCATGATGGCCGGCCAGCCACCCGGGATCATCCCCGACAAATAATCAATGGCATCCCCTGCACAAATAGCCGCAGAAGGATCGGTCGTCCCCGGCCAGAAGAACCGTTCGGGGAAAGGCTCTGCTTCATGTCCGGCATGACTGACGACAAGAGGAACAATCTGATTTTGTTTATCGGCGCGAACATGTAAAATGGCGGAACTTATCGGGGAGCATAACCATTTGTGGCAATTGGCTGTGTAATAAGCAGCGCCGATTTTTTCCAGATCCAGGGGGATGCTTCCAATGGTATGAGCCCCGTCGATCATGGTATCAATGCCACGTTTGCCAAGTTCTTCAACAATTCTTTCAACCGGGTGAATGATGGCTGTGGGTGAAGAAATGTGGTCGATAAGGGCAATCCGGGTCCGGGGGGTTACTTTATCGATAACAGCTTCGACTATGACATCGGGCGATAAAATGGGGAAATTATAATTTGCTTCCACCAGTTTAGCTCCGGACCGGTCGCAGATAAATTCCATTAACCGCCTGCATGCGCCATATATGTGGTTGGTGATCAGAATTTCATCACCCGGATGAAAAACCAGGGAACGAAATACAGTATTTACCGCTGCTGTTGCATTTGAAACAAAAACAACATCATCAGCCGATGCATTCACAAAAGCTGCAACTTTCCGTCGCGACCCATCAAAACGCTCCTCCATTTCACGTATCAAAAAGCGGACAGGCTGGCGTTCAAGCATCCGGCGGTATTCCGATTGTTTTTCCAGGACATACCAGGGACATGCCCCAAAGGAGCCATGATTCAAATAAACAGTATCGGGATCAAGTGGCCAATAGCGGGCATATTCCGAAGCGCGGGGAAAATCTGATGATTTCATGCTATTTTATTTAGAACAGCACGAAATTAGATAAAAAAGACCATTCAATCCACCGTCAGGACGAATCCTTTCAGATAACTGCTTTCGGGGTGATAAATGCTGACCGGATGATCGGGAGCCTGCGAAAGATGGTGAAGGAGCCTTACATTACGGCCTGTTTCAAGCGATGCCGAAAGGATGGCCGATAAAAACATGTCGCGGCTGATGGCCTGGGAACAAGAGAAGGTAAGCAATATACCGCCCGGGGAAAGTTTTCTGATGGCAGCCGCATTGACATGAATATAAGCATGCAGTGCATTGTTTGTGATGGTATGACTTTTTGCGAACGCAGGAGGATCGAGAATAACCATATCAAATTTGTCCTCAGATTCATTCAGATATTTTTTTACATCCATATTCAAGGAGGGGTGGGCCTGAGTATCAAAGCCATTGATCCGGATATTCTCTTCGGTCCATTCAATGGCCGGTTTCGAACTATCGATTGAACACACAAATTTCGCCCCGCCTTTTAATGCATACACAGAAAAAGCCCCCGAATAACAAAAAAGGTTCAGTACTCTTTTATCTCTTGCAAAAACATTTGAAAACAAGCGGTTATTGCGCTGGTCTAAAAAAAATCCTGTTTTCTGGCCCCGTTCCCAGTCGACAATAAAAGCATTGCCTGCTTCCAGGATATTTCCTGATTGAGAAGAACCGAACAGATATTGGTCCGTTGAGAGATGGCCGGATGGTTTGGTGGCTTTATAATTATGGGACCTGGCCAGGGTTTCTGAACTCTTATCGTACACAGCTTTTAAATGATTGCCGTAAATTTCCTTCAGCCCTTCAGTAAAGACCGGGGCCAGCGCGTGCATCCCGCCTGAGTGTGACTGAATTACCGCAACACCATTATAGAAATCAATGATCAAGCCTGGTAAACCATCACCTTCCGAAAAGACCAGGCGATAAGCGTTGGTCAACGGGTTATCCGTCAGATCGAGCCTCTTTCGTAATAAAAATGCATTGTGAAGCTTAGATTTCCAAAACGCATCATTTACTTTCACATCCTGAAAAGAAAATATTTTAACCGCAATGGATCCGGTAAAATAGTGGCCCAGGGCAAGAAATTCTTTCTTTGAAGAGAGAACTGTGACAATATCCCCATCGCTTGGGGGAACATCCATGGATTGAATAGCGCCGGAAAATATCCAGGGATGATACCGTTTCACAGCAGCCTCTTTGCCGGGTTTTAAAAAAATTTGAACCATTTGGACTATCGATTAAATTCCGGGCAAAGGTAAGATACCTGTCTGATGATAACGCCGAAAGTGGTTAAATTTTAGTTTTTTAGAATATTCGCAAATTTCTTAGTAATTTTGCGGCAAAATTTAAAATAGAAAAAAATGAAAAAGTATTTCATGCTTTTATTGATCCCTGTAATTTTCGCCTGTGGACGTGCAGCCGAAAAAAAAGCACAGGAATTGCAGTCTAAAACCGATAGTCTGCTCAGCCAAACCATGCAAAAAGATGAAGCGATCAATGAATTTATACGCTCCATTAACGATATCCAGGGCACACTGGATACCATCAAACAAAAAGAAAATATCATAAACCTGACCACCGATCGTGGCGGGGAGATGAAAATTTCCGCCAAAGAACAGATCAAGAACGACATTCAGACCATTTACAGTTTAATGCAGAAAAACAAGGAAACCATCGCTGCTTTATCGAAAAAACTGAAAAATTCAACCTTAAAAGTGGACGAATTGAATAAAATGGTGGAACGGCTGAATAAAGACCTTGCAACAAAAGCAGCTGAAATTGAAGATCTGCGTGTCAGGCTGGCCAAACTGAATGCCGCATTTGAAGTAGCCAATCTCAAGATAGATACGCTTTCCCGTACCGTGAAAGATCAATCCTCCCAGATCAACAATCAAACACAAACGATCGCAGCCCAGGATGAAGCCATCAATACGGCTTATTACGTTATCGGAACCAACAAAGAACTTAAGAAAAGCGGGATTATCAAAAGTGGTGAAATATTGGCTGATTTTAACAAGACTTTATTTACCAAAATTGATGTCAGAAATGTTACCGAAATTTCAATCCTAAGCAAGAAAGCAAAAGTACTGTCGGTCCATCCATCCAGTTCTTATAAATTTTCGGGCGATAAAAAAATCATTCAGGCACTACAAATTATTGATTACAAGGCTTTTTGGGCAAATTCCAAATATCTTGTCATCATGGTCGACTAATAAATAAGCAACAAATAAAAAGGAACATCAAAAAAGGATGTTCCTTTTTTTTATCGTTTTACCTACTAAATTAAAATCCATGCGGTCCATCATGTTCTTTTTAACTCTGATTGTTTTTTTCTTTCAGGGTTTTTCACAGCAAAAAGCCGGAAATTCTTTCAAAATTGTTTTTTACAATGTTGAGAATTTATTTGACACGATTGATGATCCCCTGAAAACCGACAACGATTTTTTACCAACATCCAAGGTCCCGTGGAATTCTCAGCGATACCATCAAAAACTGATGCATACGGCTACCGTTATAAAGGCCATCGACAGTTTGAACCTGCCTGCAGTGGTAGGGTTGGCCGAAGTAGAAAATGCCGCGGCATTACAAGATTTAATTATGAGCAGTCCGCTCCGTGCCGGAAAATACCAGGCCATTTTGGAAGAGGGTTTGGATCCGCGGGGGATTGATGTGGCCCTGATTTACCGGCCGGAAGTCATGAAATATGCCGGACATCACTCCTATCCTTCGGCCACGTCATTCAAAACACGGTCTCTCCTTCATGTCAAATTGGTTAATGCTAAAAAAGACACCTTTCACATTATCGTCAATCACTGGAAATCAAGGTCCGGGGGCGCCGTTGAGACAGAAGCCAAAAGAATCGAAAATGCTGAAGTCATCAGGCATCTTACCGATTCACTTTTTGCCATTAATCTGCAAACCCACATTGTGGTAGTAGGTGATCTTAATGATGAGCCGACGGATAAAAGCGTTTCTGAAGTATTGGGGGCGAAAAACACCGGAGAAAAAATTTCTCCAAATTCACTTTACAATTTAATGTCTTCACTTCTGAAAAACGGGGAGGGAACCTTGTATTATAAGGATTGGGACCTTTTTGACCAGATTATTGTTTCGGGAAACCTCTTATTAAGGAAACCCAATAAGGGACCGGTGATATCTCGTCCCTATGCATATATTTTCAAGCCTGACTGGATTTTATATAAGAACAAAAACGGTGAGATGGTGCCCAACCGCACTGCTAATGGTAATGCCTATTTTGGAGGTTATTCCGACCATCTCCCGGTATATACCATTGTAAAAAACGGGCCGGCAATCCTTGATGATTAACCGGTCAGTGCTTTGATCCGGATGATTGCGCCGAGTAGTCAACCTCTTTGAGCAACCGGCCATTTTCATCAAAAAACCGCCATTTCCCAACCCGCATATCTTCCTTATAAAACCCTTCGTAGCGAATTTTTCCATTGTCGAAATAGGCAGTACGCTTCCCCTGTGCTTTTCCATGGATGAAAGTCCCTTCACTCCACAGATTTCCGTTTTCATACCAATAAACCCATTTTCCATCCCTCTCATTATCTTTATAACCACCTTCCATCTGTTTCTGTTTATTGGGATGAAATGTAGTTTCCCTGATCATTTCCCTGTTTTCACCTTTTCCCTTATACCAGCAAACTCGTTTTTCTGAACCATCCGGATAGGTTTCTTCGACGATTTTTTGCTCAGAGTGACAAGAATACAATCCAAAAATTAAGAATGTAAAAAAAACAATATGCTGCTTCATACTTCAGTACTTGACATTTAAAACCATTTCATTATTCATCATCATTTCCAAACTTCAGTCTCATTCCCTTGATGCTGTCATCAAATCTCCCCTCATTATAAACCAGATGTCCGTTAACCCAGGTATGGGTAACCCGCGATTTGAATGTAGTTCCTTCAAAGGGGGACCATTTGCATTTGTATAAAATATTCTCTCTGGAAACCACCCACGGGTCATCGGGATCAACCAAGACAAGATCAGCAAAATAATTTTTTCTGATGAAACCTCTTTTATTGATCCTGTAAAGGGTAGCAGGGCCGTGGCACATTTTTTCAACGATTTTTTCCAGCGAAATTTTTCCCAGGTTATAAAGACCCATCATGGCCATCAATGCATGTTGTACCATGGGACCACCGGAGGGACAGTTGATGTACGGCTGCTTTTTTTCCGTCTCAAGGTGTGGCGCATGGTCCGTGGCAATAATATCGATAGTATCATCATTGACTGCCTGTAGCAATGCCTCCCGGTCGCGCGATGTTTTTATGGCAGGGTTCCACTTGATCAAAGGGCCAAGTTCATTATAATCGCGATCGTCAAACCACAGATGATGGATGGTAACTTCACCCGTAATCTGTTTTTCGGCAAGGGGGCGGTCATTCTGAAGCAGTGCCAATTCCTTCGCTGTGGAAATGTGTAAAAGATGAAGACGGGCATTGTTCCGTAGGGCCATTCCGACCGCTTTTTCTGATGATGCAAAACAGGCTTCTTCGTTTCGGATCAGCGGATGGGCATCAAATGGAATGCGGGCACCGTATTTTTCAGAAAAAACCCGGAGATTTTTTTGAATGATGGATTCATCTTCTGCGTGGACTGCAATCAGCAAGGATGTGTTCGAAAATATCCATTCCAGGATATGAGGATTATTCACCAACATGTTACCGGTTGAAGCCCCAAGAAAAACCTTTAATCCGCAAATCCGGGTATGATCTGCATTTTCAATTTCAGAGAGATTATCGTTGGTTGCACCAAGAAAAAAAGAAAAATTGGCCAATGATCGTTGTGCAGCAGAGGTATATTTTTTTTCCAGAATTTCCAATGTTGTTGCTTTGGGTTCTGTATTTGGCATATCCATAAAAGAGGTAACCCCGCCGGCAACAGCTGCTTTGCTTTCAGTACAGAGATCTCCTTTGGCTGTAAGTCCCGGGTCCCGAAAATGAACGTGGTCGTCGATGATACCGGGAATAAGAAACTGATGTTTTGCATCGACACTGACCATATTTTCCGGAAACTGAAAATCCGATGGGGCGCTCCCCTGAAAAACCTCTGAAATGAACCCGTTATTGATGAAAACAGCGCCCGGGAACGTTCTGTTTTCATTGACAACAACGGCATTAAATATATAATAAGAATGGGGTTCCATATAAATTTACGAACTGAAAGAATAGCGCTAAAATAATGGATTGGGCGATTATCTGACTGGGATTTTTTGAGGTTTGATGAAACTTCTCCATCGAAGGCTCATAACACCAAGAACTGCTTCTTTGAAGATACCTTTGCTCATTTTTGATTCGCCCATGGTACGATCGGTAAAAATTATCGGGACCTCAACAATATTAAACCCCAATTTCCAGGCTGTAAATTTCATTTCAATCTGAAATGCATACCCTGTAAAGCGCACTTTCCCCAAGTCAATGGTTTCAAGGACTTTCCTCTTATAACAAATAAAACCGGCCGTAGTATCCATTACTTTCATCCGGGTAATAAACCGTACATAAATAGAAGCGACATACGACATGAGAACCCTTCCCATTGGCCAGTTAACAACATTAACCCCTGTGATATAGCGGGACCCGATAACCAGATCCCCACCCCGGTTTTTTGCTGCATCATAAAGCCGCAACAAATCTTCGGGGTTGTGGGAAAAGTCGGCATCCATTTCAAAAATAAACTGATATCCCCTCAGCAACGCCCATTTGAAACCATGGATATAAGCGGTTCCCAGGCCTAATTTCCCGGTCCGTTGTTCAAGAAACAGGCGGGAAGGAAATTCGGTCATCAGTAATTTTACAATGGCAGCAGTTCCATCCGGGGAGTTGTCATCGATGATAAGAACATCAAATTCCTGATCAAGAGAAAAAACCTTCCGGATAATCCGTTCAATGTTTTCTTTTTCGTTGTATGTCGGTATAATTACTAAGCAGTCACTCACCGGATCCCGGATTTTATTAACTTTTTCTATTTAACGAAATAAGGGACCCGGTATTGTATCCGGGCCCTTACCCTTATGTTTTTTACCTGACCATGATCTTTTTCCCCAGATCGCCTACAGTGGTTTTCAGACGCAGCAGATACAAACCTGCCGGGACCATCAGATGATCAACCGTGAATTTGTTATATCCCTTCTGAATTGTGGTTCCTGATTGCCAAATTACGTTACCGTCGAAACTGATGAGTTCCATCGTTGTGGTTTCTCTGTTCTGAGCGATGAATTCAATGGTAAAATAATGAGTAACCGGATTCGGGTAAAGATTGATTTTCGAAATTACAGCATTCTGTTCACTGATCCCGGTATGTGGCTTGAAGGTGATCCTTATGGTATCCGACTGAACGCCATAAGCATCCATAACGCGGCAATAGACCTTTTTTGTTCCGAAACCAACGCCAGCCGAGTCAATTTTAACGATTTGGGTAAGATCGCCTGTTGACCAGACATAAGATTCAAACTGTCCTGCATCAAGGGTAACGGTATCGCCGACAAAGACCGTTGTGTCGGGGCCAAGGTTCAGTACCGGATGTTCGCTGATGGGGATGGCAAGTCTGTATCTTTCTACATATTCCTGGTAGAATATGTTGGAAACGGTAGCATCGTGGATTACGATGGTATTTTCGTCATTTACGGTATTGGCGGCATCGCTCCAGTTGTGGGAACCGGTCCATACAAATGGATCTGAAAGGAGGTCGGATTGATCGACCAACATCATTTTACTATGCAACAAACCACTTTCGTGGTATTCTTTAAAGTTGTTGCCCAAGGCATTTCCAAGGTCGTCAATAACCTGGGGGGAGGTGGCGCGATTGCTGATAATCACTTTAGAAGTAACGCCATCCTGAAAACGCTCAATAATGGCATCGCTGATAACAGTGCGGGTCATCAGCATGGTCCCGACTTCCAGGTCGGTATTTGCTGTTTCAATATGTGATATGATCTGGCTGGTCACTCCATCGCTTGGGCTGAAATAGACCTCGACCCGTTTTCCACCGATAATCAGTTCATGTGGGGCATTATCAGCTTTATCTGGGCCGAATTTTGCATTTGCGGCATTAGGTGTGGCCGTTGAAGAACCGAACATCTCTTCAAATTCAAGGATGTATACTTTTGCCAGACTGGCATCCTGGATAAAAAGAACATTGTTGGCATCGGTATTGATGTTTTGATCTGTCCAGTTACAGGAACCTGTCCACACGATGGGATCGTTAGGATTGGTCGATTTTCCGTCGATGACCATAAATTTATTATGCATGATTCCCGTACCGGCCGGCCGGGCTATTTTTCCGATTCCTGCATTTAATTGGGGAATGGCAGAATTATTGGTAGCTCCGTCGGTAACAACCCGTACCACAATGCCACGGGCATCGGCTGCGTTCAGGGCGCCATAAATACTTGAAATTCCTTCCACATTAAAATTATAGATAGCCACATCGACCGATTGTTTGGCCCTGTTGATGTATGCGATACAGGTATCGTCCACGGCGCGGTAAACCTGTATGGCTTTGGGGCCGGTGGCAACGGTAGTATCGACAGAACGGGTGAAATAAATCGCCATTGAACCTGTTGAAACCGACTGGGTGATGAAAGTTTTCAATCCCGACCAACCCGTATCAGCGCCGGCCACTGAAAATGCCTGAACATAAATTAAATCGGATGGATTAAGGCCAGCCAGTCCGATCGCATGGGTTGTCCCTGTTCCGGCCGTACCCTGATGGCCAAGTTCAAGTTGTGGGGTACGTCCATAGAACAATTCAGTCGTACCAGCAATATTGGTAGCCCAATGCAGGGTAAAACCAGTTGTATTAATATTGCTTACAGAAAGCGGTTCGGTAAAAAGAATAGAGCTTCCGGCGATAATATCTTCCTGATCGCGAAGGAGGAGTTGATAACCCTCGTTTGGGTCGTCGTACGAATATTGGGAACATATTCCGATAATGGTCACTTCATCGGTTGGTATGATCTGGCCAACCAGATTTGAGGCAATATTGATCCGGACCTGTGCGGTTTCGCCATTGGCGGTAACATTATAATTTTGGTTTCCGGTAAAAACTCCGCCACCGTTGATAAAAGTAACCCCGATCATTTTTAAAAGCTGGGCTTCATAAGGTTCGCTCATCTGTGCCGGAGTAACCACGATGGGCTCCGGAAGCGGTTTATCAGAACCCAGTTTTGTAAAGGAGCTCACCGGATCTATCTCTAACAGCTGGTTATAAAGTTTTAATGTACCTGTAACGACCATGGAATCGCCTCTAAGAATAGTAGTAAAAGCGCCTCCTTTATAAGCAGCAATCCCTGCTGTAGCATCCTGAAGGTATCTGATGGAGGACCCTAATTCAGAACCATTTGTAACAATCCCTCTGACCGTAACAACCGACCCTGCCCCCATGGCGCGCGCTTCGGCGATGGTTGACTGCGAAAAACCCTGTAAACCGGCAATTACCAGAGATATCAATGTGAATACAATCTTTTTCATATCTTTTTTATTGGTTTGTTTATGATCCTGTGGTCAAATATCCCAATGACCATCTATATTTATCTTATAATCCAACCTGTTAAAAACTAATAGCAACCGACGCATTGAACGTCCTGCCCATTCCAAAGAAAACCCCGGCTGATGAAGCATCAAAATCGGTTGTTTTGGTAGAATAGGAATCATTATTTTTTGCATCCGATATATAAACCCGGTCAAGAAGATTCATAACGCTGGCACGGATATCGAGTTTAAAACGTTTAAAAGTGAAGCGATAGCCTGCATTCACGTCGACAAGGTAATAAACAGGAAGTTCCCATGAATCGGGAGGGTTTCCGTTTGCATCCATAAAATTGCTGGTTAAGGAAACAGGATCGATATTGGAATAATTTTTAGCGAATAAGGTCATACTTCCTGACACATAAAGATATTTAATAATTTCCCATCGAAGGCTTTCCATAAATTGAAATTGAGCAGCATCGCCAACATGGACGCCTTTAGCATTAAAAACCAGGCTGTCAATTAAAATACCGGTAGGGTCGAAAACATAGGCTGTACCCCCTGAAGCCCATCGCCAATCGCCCCAGGAAACTACCTGGTCCCACTGAAGAGAAGGGATGGGCCTCCATCCGAATTCAATTTCAATCCCTTTATGAAATGCATCGATACCATTGATATTTGCAGGATACTGATCGCCATCTTTGGTGACATAAAGGGCTGCATCGAGTGGTTTATTTTGCCAATAGGTCAGATACCCGTTTATATTTAAAGCGACTTTTTTGGTATTCAGGCTATACCCCAATTCCAACGCTTTCACAATTTCATTTTTAACATTCAGATATTCTTTATTATTGTTATCAAATACATTGGAAAAGCGGGGCGCTTTTGACAGATATCCGAGGTTGATAAAAATGTTATTCTTTGAATCGATATTAAAATTAGCCCCTCCTTTCACGGTAAATCCCGTAAATAATTTCCATTTGGTACTGGTAGGATGGGCTTGAGATGAATTGATATCATAGGCAGTCGGGTTTGTAATAAACAAGGTGTCTTTGAGCATGCCCATTTGTTTTATTACATATACTGTATCTCCTGATATATATCTTTCGTCACCGTGGGTTAGGGAATAGGTTATATTTTCCGTTCCGTTATAATAAAATGTATCGCCATATCCAACAGCCTGAGTAAAGGTATTTCCGTCGACAATAACATCCATCTTTTTAAAATAATCGATACGTTTATACGCAGATAAAGCAGTAGTAAGGTTTAGAAAGGCTGACCATTTTTCCTTTTTATATTCAAATTGGGCAAAAACGCCACCCCAGCGTACCAGGCCATCATTATAATAATAGATTTTATCTCCCACAACCATATTCTGGTATGAATTTCTATTTTTATCCGCATTATCACGGACGAAGTCACCACCAAGGAGGTCGTAAACTTCTCCATAATGCCGTCCTCTGTAAGTCCGCAGATCCAGACCGCCAGAGAAGGTAAATTCAGGGTTTATTTCCCAAGTAAAGGTAGAGAGTAACCCATACCAGTTATGGTTATTTACACTGCTACGGATGATTCCTTCGGAACGATGGGTGGGATCGTTCATATTGCGGTTATAATAATTTTGGTAAAGGACGGTGCCGTTTGAAGGGTCCAATGTAAAAGTCGAGGTAATGTAAGAGCCGGATGATGTAGAAGAAAAATTAGTAGTCCCGCCACCATGTCCGATTGAGGTATATATGATATTTGACCAGTAAAATTTATCATTGACCCTCCATAAATCGCGCAGGCTTATTTGAGGTTTGAAATAATAATTCAATGACTGGGGCAAGCTTTCAGGGTTTTCTTTATAAACGGGGTTGCCTTCGGAGTCACGTTCTGTCCATCGGTTCAGGTAACCCCAATTGGAATTATACCGTATTCCGTAACTGTTGGTTGAATCGACCAATCCCTGTCTTACGCCGACTTTCAGTGCATAATCTTTATCAAAAGCAGCAATGGATTTCATATACGAACGTTGTGCATGTTGTTGCGGTGCTCCCATGGCTGAAAAGGAAAGAATGTGTTTGCCCAGTTTTTTATCTACCCGGATGTATCCAAACCAACCTTTTGTCCAGGTATTATCGACCCAACCATTACCCTGTTTATAGGAACCGGCAACAGTAACCCCCCATCCATGTTTTAATTGTCCTGAAGTTATACCGATGGAGGTACGCAGGTAGCCGTCGCTGCCAACTTCCTGTTTAATCATTCCTCCCAGGTTGGCATCAATGCCCTTGGTGATGATGTTCATGGTGCCTCCGACGGAGGGCAATGCCAGTTTGGAGGCGCCAAGGCCACGTTGAACCTGAATATTCCGGGTTACTGCATCGAGACCGAACCAGTTGGACCAGTAAACCCAACCGTTTTCCATATCATTCACGGGAATACCATCAATCATGACGGCCAGGTTTCGCTGGCTGAACCCACGGATATTGATGCGTGCATCGCCATCCCCGCCTCCCTGTTGGGTGGCATATACGCCGGGGGTCTTGTTCAGGATCATGGGAATATCGCGGCTGGCAAGTTCTTCCTGTAACTGAATTGGCCGAACGTTTGTAAAAGCTATGGGTGTTTCCCTGGTCTTGGCAATATCGCCTACAACTTCCACTTCCGACAGGGTTGGTGATTTCAGTTTAAAATCCTGAACAACTTCCCCCTTCTGGACAGCCACATCCATTTCCTGAGGGACATACCCTACGTAAGAAACGGTCAGGTGGTGGGTTCCGGGTTCAACTTTGATATAATACCGGCCATCCATATCTGTAACAACCCCTTTCCCTGAGCCATAAAGCACTGTAGCCCCGATAAGGGTTTCACCTGAATTGGCATCGGAAACAACCCCCCGGATCATGCATTTCTGGGCAGTAAGCAGCAGCGGGAATGAAACAACCGTGAATAAAATCGTAAAAAATTTGATCATAAAACCGGGGATTTATTGTTATTTTGAGAAAACACAGGGGCAATCCGGTTGTGGCTTGCCCCCATGCAATAAAACAATGTCATCTTATTAAGCCATGACAGGCATGGCCTTATTGAATGATTATTTTCTTAATTGTTGCCTGGTTTTCACTATTGACAATTTTAACCAGATAAACCCCCGTGGATAAATCATCAATCTGAACGGTGACTTCACGCAGCCGGGATGAATAATTTCTGAAGAAAACCGATTGGCCGACAACAGAAAGGAGTTCAACAGAAGTGACAGGTAATGAAGATATCACCCTAAACTCATTATTGGTTACCGGGTTTGGTTTTATCGTTACCCTGTTGGAATGCTGTATCTCATTGACTGCCTGGGAAGTTTTACAATCGCACCAATGGCTGCCCAGACTATCAAAGAAATTGGCAGGAAGTGAATCGTATTCTTTCAGGGCATAAAAGCTGTTGGGAATACCTCCGGTTGTA
Source organism: Draconibacterium orientale (assembly GCA_020718225.1). Classification (GTDB taxonomy): domain Bacteria; phylum Bacteroidota; class Bacteroidia; order Bacteroidales; family FEN-979; genus CAIVAT01. Next base: position 16,849 of record DYSO01000016.1, read on the forward strand.
GAATCACCATAATGGCTCATGGCAATCCGGTCAATTCCATATTTTACGGTATGTTTCCGAACCAGCGTTTTACTGTTGGTCAGATATCGTCCGGTCCCTAAAATATAAGGCTTTGTATCCGTCCAGGCCCCTGCAGGGCTGTAAGTCCCTTGCCAGTTTGTCGGCCGTACGCCGATCTCTCCAAAAATGTCGATGTCTTTCCAGGCGTTGTTGATGAATTTCTGAAGAGAAATTGCATCGTCCCCATTCCAGAAAACACAATTGCCCCCGGGTGTTGTTCCGCCATAATCGTATGGGGCAAGCCAATCGGCTTTTGCCCTCAATTCTGCCCAAACCATGGTATCCTGGCCTGGTTTTGTAGTATCCTGAATAATGACCCAGGTCATAAAGGGGCCAATGGTGCCTGTGAGTGGCAGGGTATAGAGCGGATCTAAGTCGGAAGTGGTGCTGCCATTGGACCAACGGATCAGCCTGTAAAGATTGTCGAGCGTTATGGCTGTATTGGTCGGATTATATAGTTCAACAGATTTATTGTTGTTCCAACCCTCGACATATTCCGACATAAAGATTTCGGAACAATTGGTTTGCGCAGTGCCAAAAAAGGCTGGCAACAATGCGAGCAAAAATAGTAATCTCTTTTTCATATCTTTAAATTTACCGGGTTTCAATGCCATGAAATGATTAACAAAAATATAAAAAGTTATTTCATTACAGATTAAAGAAATAATAAATGTTAGTAACTTTTATTAATTTTTCAAACATTCCAATTTCTTTAATGATTCTTCGATGGTTGTCACCTCCCTGAATGTCAGAAACAGGCGTTCATTATCTTCTTTCAGCTTACAACATAAAGGGTTATTCTTGATAAAACTGAGAATATCGGTAAATTGGGGCGATTGATAATAACCGGAATCGGGATTGCTAAGGAAATAGGCGATCAACCTGTTTTTTCTGAGGACCAGTTTTTCAAAACCCATCCTTCTTGCCAGCCAGCGCAGGCGGATGGTGTGAAGCAACGATTCGGCCTGTTCCGGAATGGGGCCGAAACGATCGACAAGCTTTTCCCTGAAAGCAGTAAGATTTGTTTCTGTTTCGATTGAATCGATTTCTTTATAAAGATTCAACCGTTCAGTAATATTGGTAATATATGAATCGGGTATGAGAATTTCCAGATCGGTTTCAATAACACAATCCCTGACAAACTCATGGGGTTTTTCTTCCGGAAAAACATCCCTGAATTCGGTCTCTTTCAATTCAAGGAGCGCTTCGTCTAAAATTTTCTGGTACATTTCGTAACCTATTTCAGAGATAAAACCACTTTGCTCTGCCCCCAGGATATTCCCGGCGCCGCGAATATCAAGGTCGCGCATGGCTATATTAAAACCGCTTCCCAGGTCGGAAAATTCCTCAATGGCACGCAATCGTTTCCGGGCTTCATCGGTGAGCGCCGACATTGGCGGGGCTAAAAGATAACAGAACGCCCGTTTGTTGGAACGCCCTACCCTGCCCCGTAACTGGTGAAGATCGCTCAATCCGTAATGATGTGCATCATTGATGATAATGGTATTGACATTGGAAATATCCAGCCCGGATTCAATAATGGTTGTAGCTACCAAAACATCGTATTCACCTTCAATGAATTCGATCATTACTTTTTCGAGTTTATGTCCCTCCATCTGGCCATGTGCAACAGCGACTTTGGCCCGTGGAACCATGCGTTGCACCATTCCGGTGACATCGGCGATATTCTGTACACGGGTATTGACAAAAAAGACCTGGCCACCCCTTGAAATTTCAAAAGTGATGGCTTCTTTGATGATCTCTTCGCCAAATGGATGGATTTCTGTTTGCACCGGAAAGCGGTTGGGTGGCGGAGTATTGATGATGGACAGGTCCCTTGCCCCCATGAGTGAAAACTGTAAGGTACGGGGAATGGGAGTTGCCGTTAATGTGAGTGTGTCCACATTTATCTTGAGTTGCTTAATTTTTTCTTTGGAACCAACCCCGAATTTTTGTTCCTCATCAATGACCAGCAATCCAAGATCCTTAAAAACGATATCCTTGCTCAGAAGCCGGTGGGTCCCTATGAGGATATCCACTTTACCGGTTTCAAGATCCTTCAATAGCTGTTTTATCGCTTTGGCCGATTTAAAACGGTTGATGTAATCGACCCGGCACGGAAACGCTTTCAACCGTTCTGAAAATGTTTTAAAATGCTGCAGGGCAAGGATGGTTGTAGGGACCAGCACTGCAACCTGTTTGCTTTCGGCAACCACTTTGAATGCGGCACGGATGGCAATTTCAGTCTTCCCAAAACCAACATCGCCACAGATAAGACGGTCCATCGGACAGGAATCTTCGAGATCGCGCTTCACATCCTGGGTTGCCCTGAGCTGATCTGGGGTATCCTCATAAATAAAGGATGCTTCAAGTTCGGTTTGTAAATAGGTATCCGGCGCACACATCAATCCGCTGGCGGCACGACGTTCTGCATACAATTTGATGAGCTCCTTGGCAATGTCCTTTACGCGCCCTTTGGTCTTGTTTTTTAGTTTGTTCCATACATCCGACCCCAAACGGTTTAACGAGGGTGCAGTCCCCTCCTTGCCTATGTATTTTGAAATCCGGTGAAGTGAATGAATGCTGACATAGAGCAAATCGTCATTTTTATATATTAAACGGATGGCTTCCTGTTCCCTGCCATTGTTGACAATTTTTTCCAATCCGTCGAAACGCCCGATTCCATGATCGATATGGGTCACAAAATCGCCGGGGCGTAAATTATAAAGTTCCCTGAGCGTCAGCGCCTCTTTGGTTGCATACCCCTCCTGTAGGTGAAATTTATGGTATCTTTCAAAAATCTGGTGATCGGTGTAACAGGCCAGTTTTAAATCTCTGTCGATAAACCCTTCATGGAGAGAAAGATAAAGGGTCAGGTGTGACATCTTGTTGGCAGTTGGTGACGGGTGCGTTCTGACATTTAATCCTTCATTTTTCGCTCCGATATCTTCAAAGATACTTTCCAGGCGTTCCACCTGTTTTGGATTATCAGCAAGGATGAAGTTCAGATAACCATTCCCGGAATTCCTTTGAAGATCGGCCAACAACAGATCAAAATTTTTATTGAAAGAGGGTTGTGGGGATGTATTAAAAAAAACCGGTATGGCTGTTTTAAAATAGCATTGCTGACCTGGTTCTATCGTTGAAAAAAGGGACGCCGATTTTAAAAATTCATTAGCCGGGAGCAAGAGTTCCGATGCCGGTTGCTTGTCCATTGCGTCGGCAATAAACGTGGCATCATCAATCCAGAGGATGGCGTTTTCAGGCAGAAAAGAAAAGATGGATTCATAGGATGTTTTTTTTTCAGCTTTTACGCGAATATCCGGAAGAATGGTAATTTCCCGGGTCATTTCCACCGAGAGCTGCGTGGATGGGTCAAACGACCGGAGGGAGGCGACGGCATTCCCTGAAAATTCAATCCTGTAGGGATACTCATTGCTGAAGGAAAAAACATCAATCAATCCGCCCCGCAAGGAGAACTGGCCCGGTTCAACCACAAAATCGGAGCGTTCAAATTCATATTCAATCAGAAGGTCAAGGATAAAATCCATATTGACCTGTTCCCCGACAGAAAGTTTCAGGGTATTTTTTTCGATGTATTTTTTATTTACAACTTTTTCCGAAACAGCTTCAGGATAACTGACAATGATTAATTTCCGGGTTTTTCCGTTGAGCCTGTTCAGCGCTTCGGTCCGTGCCAGCAATCCCTGGTTATCTTTGATACCTGTGCCTAATCCGCGTTTAAAGGAGGAAGGGAAGAAAAGCGCCCTTTTCTGTTTAACCGGAATTTCTGTCTCTCCTGCAATTTGTTCAAGATCGTTATAAAAATAGGCTGCCGATTCCCTATCGGGAAGCAGATACAGATGAATGCGCGTGGTCAATCCAAAGAGGGCCGAAGCCACCAGCGACCGGGAGGAACCGACAAGGCCTTTCAGATGGATATGAAAATCATCGGAAGCGCCGGCAATCCGCAGAATCTCCCGCACCCCGGGATGGTTGGCATAAGCCGAAATAAGGTCCGTGTGATTCAAAACTTCACCCTCATCCTATTTACTCCTGTTTTCCCTAATGAAAAACGGATTATCCGATTTTGAAATCAGCCGAAAACAGAGTCATGAATTCTTCTGCTTTTTTCACCATGGTGACCGGTCCCACAAACAGCGGTACCCGTTCATGGAGTGATGTGGGTTGAATATCGAGGATCCTGCGGAAGCCATCTGAAGCACTGCCCCCGGCCTGTTCGGCAAGAAAAGCGACAGGGTTACATTCATAAAGAAGACGGAGCTTCCCATTTTTATTTTTTGTGGTTCCGGGATAGATGAATATTCCGCCCCGGATGACATTCCGGTGAAAATCGGCCACCATGGAGCCAATATACCGTGTAGAATAAGGCCGCCGGGTTTCCTGATCCTCTTCCTGACAATAGTGGATGTATTGACGGACTCCTTCCGGAAAAGAAAAGTAGTTGGCCTCGTTGATCGAATAAATAGAGCCGGTTTCCGGATATCTCATATCGGGATGGCTAAGGATAAAGAGGCCTACCGACGGATCGAGGGTAAAACCATTGACCCCATTGCCCGTTGTATACACCAGCATGGTTGAGGAGCCATAAATGACATAACCGGACGCAACCAGGTTTCTTCCCGGTTGAAGAAAATCTTCAAGCGTTGCCGCTCCGCGAATGGTTCTTCGTCGATATATGGAGAAAAGGGTGCCGATGGAGACATTCGATTCGATGTTGGAAGAACCATCCAGTGGGTCCATAGCAACCACATATTTGCCATATCTGGAAATCTCGCTATCCAAAATGATGATATCCTCATTTTCTTCCGATCCGATAGCACAGCATTGACCCCCCGACTTCAACGCAGCAATAAACTGATCGTTGGCATATACATCAAGCTTTTTCTGGTCTTCCCCCTGTACATTTACCTCGCCGGCATAACCCATAACTTCGCCAAGGCCTGCCCGGTTCACTTCACGGTTAACAAATTTTGCAGCAATCCCGATGTCGTTTAGTAACCGGGATAATTCGCCGGAGGCCTGCGGATAATCCGCCTGCTTCTCAATGATAAACTCAGTAAGGGTTTTAAATTTCATAGTCAGGTGTATATGAACAGCAAAAGTACGTTTTTCCTGCCTATTTCACTACATTTGCAACATGGATATTAAAGTTTTCAAATTTGGTGGCGCCTCCGTGCAAGACGCATCAGGGGTAAAAAATGTGGCCGTTATCCTTCGCAAATTTGCAGATACCCCTGTAATCACTGTGGTTTCAGCCATGGGAAAAACAACCAATGCACTGGAAGATGTCTTGAATTACTATCTTCAGCAGGATACCTTCCGACTGATCGAGGCATATAATACCGTTAAGGCCTATCATCAGAATATCCTGAATGAATTATTTCCCGACAAAAATCATTTTGTTTTCAAATACATCGATTCACTTTTCGACCAACTCCGGGGATACATCCGAAAAGGGCATTTGTATTCGAAACTTCCTTCGGTCTCTGATTATGACTTTGAGTATGACCAGATCGTCAGCTTTGGCGAACTATTTTCTTCATCTGTTCTGTATTACTTTTTATTGGAAGAGGGGTTGAACGTCGCTCATCTTGACGTACGTGAACTGATAAAAACCGACCGGTCGTACCGGGATGCCCGTGTGGACTGGAAGAGAACATCACCCTTGATAAAACAGACCATATCACGTTGTTTTTCGAAGAGAGAAAAGAGGGGGGCCATTGCTTTGACCCAAGGGTTCCTTGGGAGCGACCCGGATGGAAATACGACCACCCTGGGACGCGAGGGATCCGACTTCACGGCAGCCATCTTTGCGTGGTCTCTGCAAATCAAAGAGATGACCATATGGAAAGACGTCCCGGGAATCATGAATGCCGACCCAAAATGGATGAAAAATACCGTTAAGCTGGACTCAATTTCATACCGGGAAGCCATAGAACTTGCTTATTATGGCGCCAGCGTAATCCATCCAAAAACCATTAAACCGCTTGAAAATGCCAATATCGTTTTAAGGGTTAAATCCTTTTTTGACCCCGAAAGCCAGGGTACTGCCATTGAGAACCTCCCAACCTGGAATATTCCGTTACCGATATTCATCAGAAAGCAAAACCAGGTGCTTATATCCCTCTCCACCCGCGACTTCTCTTTTATCCTTGAAGAAAACCTGAGCCAGATTTTTAATATTCTTGCCAACTTTCGGGTTAAGGTTAATGTGATGCAACATTCGGCCATCAGTTTTTCAATCTGCGTGGATGCCGACCCGATCAAAATACCCCGGATGCTTTCGCTCCTGAAAAAAGAGTATCAAACCCGTTATAATGAAGGGCTTGAGTTAATAACAATTCGCCACTATCAGCCTGAAACCCAGGAAAAGTATTTTGGTAACCGTATTATCCTCATGGAACAAAAAAGCCGGAATACCTTACAGGTTGTGATGGAAAAAGAGGAAATAAAGTAGACAGGTTAGACAGGTTAGACAGGTTAACCTGGTTAACCTGTTTGCACTGCTGATGTTTTATCTGGGATGGATCAAATTCAATTTAGCCTGGTATCCAAGTTTATTGGCCAATATCAACAGGGTTTCCAGTTCATTCAGACTGCTAAAGGAAATCCGAAGGAAATTCCGGATTTCTGCCGGATTCACGCAGGCTGCTTCTTCTCCGGTGGTTGCCGGAAATGATTCTGTCATCCAGCTCTTGTACTGACACATTGAAAATTGCTCCTGTTTCGGAAAAATTTCTGTTTGATGATAAACATCAAGGGTAAGCCTTGTGGAAATATTGCCGACTTCCGGTTGGTTTTTCGTTCCCATAAAAATTTTAACCCTTAATCCACCCTCCGATTAAAAAGTAACTGCTTTTTTAAGGAAATTTATCAACATTTTACCTGCCCAACCTGCCCAACCTGCCCACCTAAGGTATCACCACCGGGAAATCGTAGCGAAATTCATCATACGTTGGTTTCTCTAATATTTTCATCAGGAAATCTGCATATGCCGGGGTAAAAGAGAAATTATTGATGTCATAATAATCATACGATAAAGGTTTGTTTCCCACGGCGCCCATATCGATGGAGGTGGTATTGAATTCTTCCAATTCCACATGCGGGGTGATTGTTTTCATCACGGGCATCTGTCCATATTCTTCGCGCAACAACAGATCCACAACTTTATCTGCAAGGGTGGAAGTAAGCTTTCGGTCGTAATGGCGACAGTGACCCGATCGGGCATAATAACCACTGATTTGTGCACGGGCCTCGATGCCAAGTTTATTTGAAATCTCGGAGGCAACAACGCCGCTTACACCGCCAAACCTGGGATGTCCGTATTCATCAACTTCAGAACTGGCATAAACAACATCCACCTTCCCGGTTTTTTCGTCATACCAGCGGATGCCTTCGGAAACCGGAATCACAAGGCATTTTTTCTTCGAATGCATATAGGCCTCTTTCACGGTTTCAAAGAAAACCTCTTTGCGTGCTTTTGTGATCTCAAATTCAGGGACCAGGCCAAGAGCCGCACCGCCAAAAGTAGCTGTTCCGGTCAGCCATCCGGCATCGCGGCCCATCACTTCCAGCACAATAATGCGTGAATGGGATTCGGCTGTTGTTTTCAAATTTGCCGTAAACTCCATCACTGAACTTGCTGCAGACGGAAACCCGGGACATAGCGCTGCTTCAATATCTTTTCCGTCGTAGTGATGGATGGTGCGGGTTCTTAAGTCATTGTCAATGGTTTTTGGAAAACCAATGACCGGAATGCCTTCGGTTTCAAAAAGCCTTTTGGCGGCGCCATTGGTATCGTCGCCCCCGATGGTTACCAATACATCAATTTTATAGCGTTCAAGGTTTTTAAGAACCTGGGAAACCCGGCTTTCGGGATTCTTTTTTGAAGGAAAAGGGTTGGTCCGGCTCGATCGCAGCGCAGTACCTCCATAATATCCATCATAGGGCTGATTGGTCAGGTCAACGATATCGCCTTCACCCAGCAACCCTTTCCAGCCCCTGAGGACACCATATACTTTAAACCCCAACAGCGATGCGCGATTACGAATAGATTCAATACTTGAATTGATGGCCGGCGTATCGCCACCCCCGGATAAAATTGCGAGGGTCTTTCCTTGAAATAATTTATTTTCCAGTTTCATAAAAAATTTTCATTTAAGGGGACAAAGCTAAAGAAAATCACCAAATGGTGAAGGCGCTAAATGGGGAAATGAGGAAAAAGTCTTAATTTCGCCTTCAAATTCATCTGTCGTGTGGAATTTCATAGTTAGGACTATTTTACGTCGCAGGACCGTTATTCTTATCCTGATTTCGATACTTACTGCGTTTATGGCCTATAAGGCAACCGAAGTTAAAATGCAGTACGAAAGTTCAAGCATCCTGCCTGAAAAAGATTCTACAAACAGGGTTTATCAGCGTTTCATAAAACAATTCGGGCAGGACGGAACCATCATGTTTATCGGTTTTATCGATGAAGAGTTGTTTTCGCTTCCCCATTTTAATGCCCTTTTTTATCTCTCCGATTCATTAAAAATGATCCCCGGCGTTGCCGAGATTGTTTCTGTAAACCGTTTGTACAATCTGGTTAAAAACGATTCCCTGAAAAAATTTGAATTCATTCCAATCTCAGCTCAAAAACCCGAAAATCAGCAGGCGCTCGATTCGATTAAATCCTTGATATATTCACTCCCCTTTTACGAAGGGTTGATCTATAACAAAGCGGCTTCCGCTTATCTGGTAGCCCTGACCCTCGATAGAAAAACGGTCCAGTCGAAAGACCGGGTCAGGCTCATCCACGCGATTAAGGGTACGGTTGACCGTTTTGCAGAACGATCAAAGATTGAAATTCATTATTCGGGGCTCCCCTATATCCGTACCCTCATCGCAAAAAAACTGGAAAGCGAAATGAAACTTTTCGTCGTTCTGGCTCTGCTGATTTCTGCCATGTTTCTCTATATTTTTTTCAGGTCGGCGAAAGCAGTTATTTTTCCGATGCTCATTGTTATTATCAGTGTCATCTGGGCCCTGGGGCTGATGGCCCTTTTCGGATACAAGATAACCATGCTGACCTCCATCATCCCCCCCCTGGTCATCGTCATCGCGGTAGAGAATTGCATTTTTATCCTCAACAAATATCATTACGAGTTCAGCCATCATCACAATCAGGCAAAAGCCCTTTCAAGGGTCATCCGGCGGATCGGGGTGGCCAACCTCCTGACCAATGCTGCCACTGCTGCAGGTTTTGCTGCATTCACCATAACCAACAATCAACTTTTGGTAGAATTTGGCCTGATTGCTGCCATCAACATCATGGTCATTTATCTTCTATCGCTGACCCTGGTCCCCATTTTTTTCAGTTATCTGCCCCCACCCAAAAGCAAGTACACAAAGCATATTGAAGCAAGTCTGGCCAAATCATTGATCGATAAGGCCGTATATCTGGTCCTTAATCACCGGAACCCCATTTATATTGTCATGGGCGTTTTAATTATTGTCGGAGCTGCCGGAGCTTTGAAACTCAAAACAAAAGGCACCATTGTAGATGATATTTCGACCCGGGATCCGATATATAAGGACATGATTTTTTTCGAAAAAAACTTTAACGGGATCATGCCACTGGAGATAACCGTCGACACCAGGAAGAAAAAAGGGGTGATGAACCTCGCGGTACTGAAAAAAATCGACCGGCTGCAGGATACCCTCAGTACCTATCCGGAATTGTCGAAACCTTTATCCATCGTGGAAGTAATCAAAACTGCGAAACAGGCTTTTTATGCCGGCGACCCTCAGTTCTTCACACTGCCCAATTCCAATGAACTCGCCTTTATGGCAGATTATATCCCGTCATTCAAATCGAAAAAAAGGTCCATCATGGATAATTTTATCGATTCTACTTACCAGATTACACGAATCAGCGTACAGATGGCCAATGTCGGGACCCATAAAATCGATAGTATCCAGAGAAGCCTCAGGCCAAAAATCGATTCTATTTTTAACCCCGCCAAATACACAGTGACCTGCACCGGTACCAGCATTGTTTTTCTTAAAGGGACCCATTTTCTGATCCGCAACCTCTGGGAAAGTATTGCCCTTGCCGTTGTTATCATCGCTTTGTTGCTTGCCTTTCTTTTCACCTCCTGGCGGATGATCCTGATCTCGCTGATCCCAAACCTGATCCCCCAACTGATGACCGCGGCACTGATGGGCTTTACCGGCATCCCGATAAAACCATCTACCATTCTTATTTTCAGCATTGCACTCGGAATTTCGGTCGATAATTCCATTCAGTTCCTCTCCCGGTACCGGTTACAACTCAGACATACCGGCCATGACATTCCTGTTTCGGTAATTTCGGCGCTCCGGGAAACGGGTTACAGCATGATCTACTCTTCGACCGTCCTGTTTTTTGGTTTCGGGATATTTATCCTCTCCTCTTTCGGAGGCACACAGGCATTGGGATTTCTGATCTCATTTACACTGCTCGTTGCCGGGTTGCTGAATATGTTTGTTCTGCCTTCCATGTTACTTACATTAGATAAATGGAGTACCACAAAAGCTTTTGAACAACCATTCGTCGATCTTTATACGGAGGATGAGGATGAGGACGAGAACGATCACAACGATCATAACGAAATAACCACGGAAAAACAAAAAATCGAATAACTCAATATTCATTGCGAATTTCAGCGTGCAAATACTGAATCAATGAAATAAAAAATTTTAATAAACGCGCCATGAAAGGAATCATACTTGCAGGAGGGGCAGGCACCCGGTTGCACCCACTTACTTTAGCAGTTAGCAAACAGCTGATGCCCATATACGACAAACCCATGATCTATTATCCTTTATCGGTACTGATGATGGCCGGAATCCGGGAAATCCTGATTATTTCGACACCTGCCGATCTACCGAATTTCAGGACCCTTCTTGGGGATGGAAAAAACCTGGGTTGTGCATTTTCCTACGCAGAACAAGCCATCCCAAATGGTCTTGCCCAGGCTTTTGTAATTGGGGCGCCGTTTATCGGCAACGACAAAGTGGCGCTCATACTCGGCGACAATATTTTTTACGGGACCGGGCTCACACAAATTGTGCAGGACAATAACGATCCCATCGGGGGTGTGGTTTTCGCTTATCATGTCCATGATCCGGAACGCTATGGCGTTGTTGAATTTGACAATAAATTCAACGCGCTTTCCATCGAAGAGAAACCCAAACATCCCAAATCCAATTTTGCTGTTCCCGGTCTCTATTTTTACGACAACACCGTTGTTGAAGTTGCCCGGAATATTCAACCCAGTGCCCGGGGCGAATATGAAATAACCGATGTCAACCGTTATTATCTTGAACACAGAAATCTTAAAGTAGGTGTCCTGAGCCGGGGCATCGCCTGGCTTGATACCGGGACTTTTGAATCCCTCCTTCAGGCAGCTCAATTTGTAGAGGTTGTCCAAAACCGTCAGGGACTAAAAATCGGTTGTATCGAAGAAATTGCTTTCCGGATGAAATTTATCAGCCGTGAACAACTGCATCAGATTGCCATCCCGCTGTTGAAAAGCGGATACGGTCAATATTTGATGAACCTTTCTGAATAACCTTTATTCCGGAAGTTATGTATCCCTTGAAATTAATTCAAAACCGCATCATCGCCGCGTTTGGGTCTGAACAATTTTTAAACGAGCCCATTAAACTTTACGAACCCATTACCTATACGCTTGGCCAGAGTGGAAAACGTCTGCGACCGGTATTGGTGCTTCTTTCGTGCGATCTTTTCGGGGGCGACATCGAAAAAGCAGTACTGCCTGCCATGGGGCTTGAAATCTTTCATAATTTCACCTTACTGCACGACGATATAATGGACGATGCCCCTTTACGCAGGGGAAAGGAAACCGTCCATAAAAAATGGAATGACAACACGGCCATTCTTTCCGGCGATACCATGTTTGTCCTCGCCTATGAATACGTTGCCAAAACCGACCCGGGACTGCTTCCCGATGTGCTCCGGCTTTTTAATGATACAGCCCGGAAAGTTTGCGAAGGGCAGCAATACGACATGAATTTTGAATCGCAAACCAATGTTACCATCCACGATTACATGATGATGATCCAACTGAAAACCGCAGTTCTCATCGCCTGTAGCCTGAAACTTGGAGCCATTATTGCACAGGCCGATCCTGTTGAAGCAGAAAAAATATATGCTTTCGGGATTGAATTAGGCCTTGCATTTCAACTTCAGGACGATTATCTCGATGCTTTTGGTGACACCGCTGTTTTTGGGAAAGAGGTCGGCGGTGATATCATAACCAATAAAAAAACATTTCTTTATTTAAAAGCTTTTGAAGTAGCAAGTCCTGATGATCTTTCCCGGTTGGACCATTTTTTCAGCAATCCTGAAATTGAAGCATCTGAAAAAGTCAGAGGGGTCATCCACCTCTATGAAAATCTTAAAATTGATCAATATACCCGTCAGGAAATAGAATCTCATTTTCAGAAAGCAACCGTGATTCTCGACGGACTGAGTGTTGCTGAAGAAAATAAGGAAGAAATCCGTAGCCTTGCCCTGGGAATGGTTGGCAGAAACAGGTGACAAACGTCAGTTACGATTCAAGAATTTCAAGCTCATACTGCAATTCCTCCCACCGTTTCATTTCACGGATCAGGGATTCTTTCAGCGCTTCATATTCCCTGTAAAGAGATCCATCCTGAATTTGCTTCTGATATTGCTCCGGTTTCCCTAATCTGGATTCCAGTTCTTTAATCCCACCCTCCATTCGTTCAATTTCCAATTCACTTTTAACGATCGAGTTTTTAACCTTCCTGATTTCCCGGTCGCTCTCCTTCTTTTTCTCCCAATTGAGTTTGTTTTTAGAAGCCAGTTCCTCCCGGGAAGTTGTTTCGGTAAGTTTTTGGTTGTTGGCCAGTTCGTCAAGGTTCCGCAACCGGCGTTGTTCCAGAAAATCGTAAATATCGCCTATGTATTCTTTCATAACTCCGTGCCTGAATTCAAAAACACGGTTTGTAAGGCCCTGTAAAAAATCGCGGTCGTGTGAAACAATGATCAGGGTACCATTGAATTGCAACAGCGCGTTTTTAAGCACATCCTTCGACCGCATATCAAGGTGGTTGGTAGGCTCATCGAGGATCAGCAGATTGGCCGGGGTCAATAATAATTTCGCCAGGGACAATCTTGATTTTTCACCACCCGAGAGTACTTTAACCTTCTTTTCAATATCATCCCCACTGAATAAAAAACCTCCGAGTATGCCTTTGATCCGTGGGCGGATATCCCCAAGCGCAATGTCATCGATCGTTTGAAAAACAGTCTTTTCAGGATCGAGCGAATCGCTCTGGTCTTGTGCATAGTAACCAATAACAACATTATGTCCAAACTTTAAATTACCGGTATAATCAACCTGTCCGGTCAATACTTTCGAGAGGGTTGTTTTCCCCTCTCCGTTTTTACCGACAAAAGCAATGCGGTCATTTTTAATTACAGAAAAATTCAGGTCATTTAAAACCCGTTTCTGTGGATAATCTTTACATAAACGTTCTGCTTCGATAATGATTTTTCCGGAATGGGGCGCCGGCGGGAAACGGAACCGGATGGATGATTCGTCTATCATATCAACCTCCACGAGGTTGATTTTTTCCATCATTTTAATGCGCGACTGCACCTGCTTTGCTTTGGTTGATTTCGAACGAAACCGTTCCACAAACCTTTCAATCTGCCGGATCTGGCGCTGCTGATTGTTGTGCGTTGCCAACTGGCTCTCCATCCGTTCCTCCCGCATCAATACATATTCAGAGTAATTGGCTTTATAATCGTAGATTTTACCCTTTGAAATTTCAATAGAACGTTTGGTAACGTTATCAAGAAAAGCGCGGTCGTGTGAAACCAGTACCACCGCTCCCTTATAATCGGCCAAAAATTCTTCCAGCCATTGAATAGAATCAATGTCAAGGTGGTTGGTGGGCTCATCAAGCAAAACCAGATTGGGTTGCTGTAAAAGGATTTTTGCAATTTCCACCCGCATTTGCCAGCCACTACTGAAGGTTTCCATTTTCCGCGGAAATTCCTCCCGCTCAAATCCAAGCCCGGAAAGAACTTTTTCGATATTGACATGAATTGCCTGTCCCCCAAGCAGATGATATCGCTCCAGCGCATCGGAATGGGTACGGATCAGTGAATGATAACTGTCGGATTCGTAATCCGTCCTTTCACCAATTTCATGCTCGTAGCCGGCAATCCTGCCTTCGAGCGCCATCACTTCGCTGAAAGCGGTCATCGCCTCTTCGATGACGGTCCTGGCGCTGTGAGGTTCCATCTCCTGTGGCAAATAACCTACGGTAAATCCATCCGGAAAAACAACATCCCCTTCATTGGGTTTTTGAATTCCCTTGATGATTTTCAACAGGGTTGATTTTCCTGCTCCGTTTTTTCCTACCAACCCGACGCGATCTTTCTCATTAATAAAAAAAGAGACATGGTCAAAAAGAGACTCACCTCCAAACTGAACAGACAGGTTATTGATTGAAATCATAAGCGGACAAAGATACGATATAACCATGAAGGGCCATCAAAATTGATGGCCCTTCATGGTTATTGGATGATCTGTTTTAGAATGTGATGATGCTATTTTCCGACCACGATTTTTTGTGTCGTTACCTGGTTGGCATCTTCAACCCGGAT
>DYSO01000126.1 GCA_020718225.1 Draconibacterium orientale
TTGCCAATTTATCCCCTAATTTTGTGGTTGTCCTTTTTAGACTCGACTCATATATGAAAAGGTTAAAAAAACTGTTCCTAACAGCGACGGTTTATCCGTCGTCTGTTAAGAACAGTTAATGTGTGAATGTTATTTATTGATGATCAGTTTTTTAACAATAGCTTTATGATTTACATTGAGTTTACAATAGTAAATACCAGGGTTGAAACCATTTACGCTGAAAGTAATGGAATAGGTCCCTTCTTTTTGATCCGGTGCGTTCAGTAAGGTTTTCACTTCCTGTCCAAGAAGGTTGATGATGGTTACAGATACTTCCGTTGCCGTTGGAATTGAGTAGGTTATGGTCGCCTGATCGGTGACCGGGTTGGGATAGATCTGCAACAGTGATTGTTCGGCATCTCCGATACCGGTGGCTGCTTTAACAGCGCCATGGATCATCTGCGGGTCAAAAAGAACGCCTTCGAAATCGCCAAATTCCTCAGGGGTAGGACCATTCACAAATTCGAGGACCGATCCTTCGGTGGTGACAGAGGTAAAATGAAGATTGCACAACAAACCATCGCCAAGAGAGATCCCGGTTACATCGCCTGCCCATACAAAGGTCAGGAACCCGGGAGCCGGCATGCCTATAGTGACACCTTCGATGCCCTGGTACCAATCGGTAACTTCACCTGCCGTTAATTTCGAAGGATCATATTGTACCGTGAACTGGAAAGAACCAAGGTTGTTCATATCCGATACCATGACCGGTACCACTACTTCGCCCTTTGTGGCGGGGACGCTCTCCATACGGATCACTCCCTGCGGGTTATAGGCTTGCAATTTGTTTCCCGAAGGAGTATAAGAACCATTGGCATCGCCATAGGTTAAGCCTTTGAAATTCTGGGTAACACTGCTCCCGCCTACCGTAAACGGCGTGTTGTTGAACAACCAGTCGCCAACCGTGAAAGAGTTGGTGATCGTGGCAATGCGCTTTTTGATCAGCAATACATCAGCAGCAGTCAAACTGGCAGAACCGTTCACATCGCCTGATGTAAGGTAGATGCCCGATAGGAGTGCTATGTTGGCAATGTGTTTGCGATACAGCAGCACATCGGCTGCGGAAACGCCGCCCCAGGCTTTGGTAGTGGTTACCTCAAGGGTATAATTGCCTGCCGGGACCGCAGTAAAAGTATAACCTCCCGAAGTATTGGTGGTGGTGGTGGCAACAGTGGCGCCGCCTGTGTTTTTCAGTTTTATGGTCAGTCCGCCCAACGGGGTGTTTGCAGTATTGGCATAGGTTACCGTTCCGGTGACTGAGGCTGCTGCCGGGGCTGCTGCCGGGAAAACAATGTAATCGATCCAGGAACAGTCGCTTCCGCTCGAAACACTGCCGTCCTTCATATATTCCCATTTAAAGGTATGGTTGCCTGCCGTGACCGGAAAGGCTACCCGCGCCCAGGGGGTTTCGCCTGCCCATTGGCCAACGTTGGCGGCATCGATGAAAAATTTCAGGTAATCATAACCGCTTTCGGAAGAGGTCTTCAGGTAAAATGAGATACTATCGGCCGAGGTTACATCCATCTGGAGGATTAAATCCGATTTTTGATTTCCCGTAATGGTACCCGATTTGGCAGAATAGATGCCTTCAAACGGTTCGACATTGGTAATTGTCCAGGGTTGGTTCCCACTCTGTACCCATGCAAATTGCGCAAAATTGCCCGATTCAAAATCTTCGAGGATGAGGCCGATTTTAACAGCGAACGATTTTTCAGCCTCATAGGCTCCCGCTTCAGCAGCGAAATTGAAATCTACCATTGCCCCGATCGGAGTTTCGGAATAGACAGTAATATTAAATACTGCATTAACCGGAGTACCCGGTTGGATAACGCCAAGATTTGCCGATCCGGTATTAATTGTAATATAACTACTCATGGAACCCAGGGTTGCCAGGGCCTCCTGTGAAGGACTGCTTCCCGTATTCGCTAAAGGAATAAAGAGGTCGACAGTTTCGCCCGGGTCAAGGCGTCCGTTCCCGTTTCCGGTCGGATCAGAAATGGTCATGTTCCCAACAGAAAGTACCGGGGCATGGGCATCAACGGTAAGGGTCGATGTCCATGTATTGGTACCGTCGGTAGCATGGGTTGTGAAGGTTACCACATGGTTATCGGGAATGTTATCAGCAGCGGTAAATGCAAAAGCATTGAGCATGGTGAGAGTAGCATTGGGTTCAATATTACCAAAATATTCGATTGCATCGGTGATGGTAATATAGGTATCCTCCGTGGACAGGGTTACCGTGACGTTGGTAGCCTGCTCGGAACCCACATTTTTCATTCCCAGGGAAAGGTTCACTGTTTCATTGTAATCCAGGACCCCATTACCGTTTCCAAGGATGGTATCATTCACCCAGTAGGAAGCTTTAATAACATAAGCGCCCGATGGTGGAATAACCTGGATCATTTGGGAATACCGGTAATGATTTTCTTTTGTGATGGTTAGGTTGACAAAAGTCCCCGGAAGCTGGGCGGGAATGGTCACGGTTACAGGCGACCCTGTCCCGGTGGCAGTTCCAAGGATTTCCCCATCGGCTGTCAAAGCAATTAAGGACCCTGCGTTGGCGGTAACGTCATAAGAGGTCATTCCGCTTAATAACACCCCTTCATGCTGAACCGTAAGGTTCTGTGGCACTTCGGAATACAATTGCAGGAAAGCGTCGCAATGGGCATGGAACAGGTAATAAGTAACTTCTTTATTATCTGTATTATACGGCCAGTTGGATTGCTGGAGGAAATACTTCCCTGCAGCCATCCCAACGGCTGGCAACATACCCCTGGAAGGGGGCGTTGTTCCATAAGAGGGCATAAAGTTGGGCCACAAATTGTCGTACATGCCCCATGTATAGGCATCATTCACAAAGGAATAGGAAACTTCCGAAGGGGCAACAAATCCCAGTGCTCCAGCGTTATACCCATTTTTTGTATGACGATGGAATTTTTCGCCAAAACATTCAGGGCTGTAATTGTACTTCCCGGTAAGGCAGTTAATGGAATAAACAAAAGTGAGGTCGGTATTGGTCAACTGTGTAATATGGGTCGTGGTAAAAGCTGGTTCTCCCCAGCCATTTTCAGCTCCATGGTCGCGATGCTGTAAGATAAAAGCGCCGCTATTGATAGCCGTGACAACCTGTGCTGCCGTGCCTCCCGAAAAACCTCCAAGTTGTTGAGGGGTAGAGGGGATATATCCCAAACCGCTGGGGCCAAAATAATTGACAACCTGAGAAGTATTGGTTGCTGTGGACCAGGGATCAGTATTGGGGTTTCCCTGATAAATGGCATTAATCCTGACCTGATCTTTACCCATCGTGTTGTGCCAGAATCCACCGACCACTTCTGAACATATCTGGAACCAACGTTCTGTTTGCCAGCCCAGGGCTGTAATTGGATGTTGATAAAAATCGGGGCTGGTGGGAGGATTTCTTTCATAATTGATCCCCTTGCTTACCATAACCTGTAATTGATCGGCATTATTTGCAGTGATCCTTGAGAAAACAATATCCGGCATCATGTTGTTGTTCACGTCGGCATAGATGTTATCAGAAACACAATAATTATCCCATAAGGGTGAAGTAATCGTGTTGGCAATATTGGAGCCATAATCTGCCAATAACAATACTGCAACGGGAGGAATCGTCCAGGTGTTAAAAGCATTTGATACATAGTTTTTAATTGCTGTGGATGTATTGCCCCCGACTTCAGTGAGCGTTTTAATCCCTGTGAGGATACCCTGTGCTGTACGCCAGGCTTTTATTGAATCGGCCCATTGAGTGAACTCGGGATTATTCGGCACAATGATCAGATATTCGAACCCAACATCCTTTTGTCCGGCCATTTCGGTTGCACGCTTGCCATAATCAATTTCCGGAAGCGCATTGTGGTTCAGGATGGCATCCTGTAAAATGGGATCAAACCAACGGCTGCGGAGACGGTCGACGCCAAAATGGCCATTACCTCCTTCGAACGTAATTTCAACCTTGATGTCTTTGTAAACGATCAGTTCCCGTGTAACCGGATTATACTGGAATGGCGTTATACCCAAAAGAACTGCATCCACTCCGCGAATCTGGGTTACCTCTGATAATTTCACGGGGCTTTCAGGATAAAATGCATTGTTTGTATAAATAGACTGCTTCTTTTCATAAACCATAGGACTTTTATCGTTATCCCACGGAATAACCGGCGCAGGAACAATATCGACTCCGTGAATGGTTTCCATGCGTTGGGAAACGATGGTTAATTTCGGGGTTGAACCCTGAGGGACAGCAATATACGAACCCTGACCAGGTAAGTTGGGCGCCCCTGCATCATTGAAGAGCAAGGCGCCTGGCAGCGAAACATCTTTTACCGTCTCTCCATTCAGGTCGAAATCCTCTAATGAAAATTGAGGAACGGAAAAGATGACCTGAACTACAGTCGTTTTTGAATCTACCAGGTTAAACCCGGCTTTACCCCACGAGTCAGGGTAAGAATAACTTTGTGCGTTGAGGCTCAAAGCAAACAGAAATAGCATTCCTGCTATTACCAGGGAGCGTTTTTTTATCATTTTTTTGATTGTTTATGGTTTATTTTGAATAAATTATAAGAGATTCCTATTTCCCGATCACTACTTTTTGTGTCGTTACCTGGTTGGCATCTTCAACTCGGATCATATAGACCCCCTTGGGCTGTGCGCTCAGGTCGATGGTTTTGACATGACCGGCAGAAACATCGAAACCAGCCATTTCGTAAACAACAGCGCCAAGCGCATTCATGATCCGGATATTCACCGAACCGTTGCCGGAGCCAAAATGGAGGGTAAATTTCCCGTTGTTCGGGTTCGGATATACACTGAACCCGGTCAGGTTGTTCTCTCCGGTCCCTGTAGCTGCTTTTACAGCGCCATGAACCATCTGCGGGTCAAAAAGAACGCCTTCGAAATCGCCAAATTCCTCAGGGGTAGGACCATTCACAAATTCGAGGACCGATCCTTCGGTGGTGACAGAGGTAAAATGAAGATTGCACAACAAACCATCGCCAAGAGAGATCCCGGTTACATCGCCTGCCCATACAAAGGTCAGGAACCCGGGAGCCGGCATGCCTATAGTGACACCTTCGATGCCCTGGTACCAATCGGTAACTTCACCTGCCGTTAATTTCGAAGGATCATATTGTACCGTGAACTGGAAAGAACCAAGGTTGTTCATATCCGATACCATGACCGGTACCACTACTTCGCCCTTTGTGGCGGGGACGCTCTCCATACGGATCACTCCCTGCGGGTTATAGGCTTGCAATTTGTTTCCCGAAGGAGTATAAGAACCATTGGCATCGCCATAGGTTAAGCCTTTGAAATTCTGGGTAACACTGCTCCCGCCTACCGTAAACGGCGTGTTGTTGAACAACCAGTCGCCAACCGTGAAAGAGTTGGTGATCGTGGCAATGCGCTTTTTGATCAGCAATACATCAGCAGCAGTCAAACTGGCAGAACCGTTCACATCGCCTGATGTAAGGTAGATGCCCGATAGGAGTGCTATGTTGGCAATGTGTTTGCGATACAGCAGCACATCGGCTGCGGAAACGCCGCCCCAGGCTTTGGTAGTGGTTACCTCAAGCGTATAATTGCCTGCCGGGACCGCAGTAAAAGTATAACCTCCCGAAGCATTGGTGGTAGTAGTGCCAACCGTGGTCCCGCTGCCGTTTTTCAGTTTAATGGTCAGTCCGCCCAACGGGGTATTTGCAGTATTGGCATAGGTTACCGTTCCTGTGACTGAGGCTGCTGCCGGGGCTGCTGCCGGGAAAACAATGTAATCGAGCCAGGCACAGTCGCTACCGGTCGAAACGCTGCCGTCCTTCATATATTCCCATTTAAAGGTATGGTTTCCTGCATTAACCGGGAAGGCTGCCCTGGTCCAGGGGGTTTCGCCATCCCATTCACCAACGCTGGTGCCATCAATGTAAAACTTCAGGTAATCATAGTTTGATTCGGTCGATGTTTTGTAATAGAATGATATGGTGTCGGCAATGGTAACAGCCATCTGCAGGCTTAATTCCGATTTCTGGTTGTGCGAGATGGTGCCTGATTTGGCAGAATAGATCCCTTCGAAAGGATTGACATTGGTAATTCCCCAGGGTTGATTCCCACTCTGGACCCATGCAAATTGGGTAAAACCGCCTGATTCAAAATCTTCGAGGACCAAACCAACTTTGGTCATAAAGGTTTTTTCGGCAGTATAATCATACAGTGAAGCAATGGTGTAAATGATATCGACGGTTGAACCAATAGGGACATCGGCAGAGGCAGTTATATTAAAAGTTGCTGTTGCGGTTTGAGCGGGTTCAAGCACATTGAAATCAAAACTTGTGCTGTTAAGGGTTAAATACGGGCTTGTTGTTTCGATCGATCCGATGGTATTCAGGGCTGCGCTGTGGCCGGTATTTGAAGAAACAATCATGATGTCGACGGTTTCGCCCGGGTCAAGACGGCCATTCCCGTTTCCGGTCGGATCTGAAATGGTCATTGATCCGATTGTCAGTACCGGGGCGTTGGCAATCACAGTAAAACTGCTGTTCCAGTTATGCGTACCATCGGTTATGGCCAGATGAAACAAAACAGAATGCCCGTCAGGTATTGAATTTGAAATATCTAAAGAAAACCCGTCAGGAACAGAGATGGTTTCTCCGGCCGGAATCGATCCGTAATTCTGATTGGCATCCACAATGACAACATAGGGATCTTCTGAACTCAGAACAACTTCGACATCGGTGGCTGTTTCAATCCCTACATTTTTCAGCGCAATGCTGAGCAGAATTGTTTCGCCGTAATCGACCATTCCGTTATTGTTTCCGGAGAGGTCGCTGATGGTATGACTGACATAGGTAACATAGGGTCCTTCCGCCGGAATGACAGGCACATCGGCTTCATAAGGAATGGTGTTAAAGTTGGTTATTACGACCTTTATGGTATCCAGCGCCGAAAGGGGTTCAAAAGTCAGGGATGCAATACCCCCGGCGATAAATCCTGTCGCAATAATCTGATTATCAATAGTCAGTGCGACCAAACCTCCTTCAGACCCTGAATTGACGGCAAACTGGGAGGCTCCCAGGAAGATTGTATTGGGATGTGAAGCTGTGATGGGTTGGGGCATAGCAGTACGGACCACGAGCGACGGATCGCCAAAACAATTCCAGGTATCGGTTATTTCATTTCCTTCTGATCCATATTCATCGTTCATCTGCATGCACCCGTTCATCGAAATACCGCCAAAAGTACGTTTGATATTATCTGCAAAAGTTTCTACAAGAATGTCATCCATGGCATCCTGTCCGCACATGGGCGGGTTCCAGCTTTGATTAATGGTTGACATCAGGGTGGCAACGGCGCCGGAAGGCTGGCCGTTATGAGTAGCCCTTAACCACGCTTCGGCAAAACAGGTACCACTTGAAAAATCGCCATTGACGCAGGCAACAGACCAGATAAACGGGAGCATGTTGTCATTGGCCAAAGCGGTTACGTTGGAATTCGAAAATCCGGTTGTTCCCCAGGAAGTCTGACTTCCATGTCCACAGTAATTGACAATACTTGCTCCGGCATTAATTGAAGTTGTCACCATAGCCGGTGTAGGGTTACCCGGAGCATCCTGGCCACCCTGGGAACCATCATACAATTCAGCAACTGCTGTATAGGTATAATTGAGCAATTTTGTACGGATATTACGAATGTGTTGATAATCATATTCATTATCATCACCCGGACCCTGATCTGAACCGATACCAACCCCTTTCGAAAACCAATCTACTGAGGTCAGTGGGGTTTTTTCATAGTTCAGTACCTTTGTGACCTGTGTTTGAACCTGGGTAATATTTTCAGCAGAAAACCGTCCAACGAACAAATCGGGATAATGATCATTTCCGACCAGATATCCATACGCATTATCGGAAGGCCCGCCCAAGCTACCACCCGTATTGGTGGGGATCTGGGGGCCATCGCCAACCAGCAGCACAAAAGCAAGGTCGTTGCTGTTGTAATAATTTAAAATATAGGCCTTGATTGCAGCGGCAGTTGTTCCTATGGTCGATACATTGACAAGTTCCGCAGACATTCCCTGCTGGTTCTTCCATTCAACCAGCGGTTCCATGGCGCTCATAAAGTTTCCATAGGAAATTATAAGCATCTTCCCCTGTTCATCAACCGGAGTATAACGGGTTTTTCCAGCATTTAAAAAGTGCTGATAATAGATTTTATTGAACTCAGAATTGACTTTTTCGAGGTTTCCTTTGCGGATTAAAGGATTCACCCCCTGTTCACCGGTACTGTTTACGGTTATTTCAATTTCTGTATAGACCCTTAAGGTCCTTGATACCGGATTGTATTGAAAAGGATGGACAACAATTGCTTCTCCCCGATAATCGCGAATGATATAAGGTTCACGAAGTTCGGCTATATTTTCGGGAAAAAAAGCATCCTTATCATAAACCTTGCCCCAGGAAAAAGGGACAGTGGATGGATCGACATTCCGATAAAGGTTTCCTTTTGAGGGAGCTACATCGATATCCGGGAAGTCTGTATAATCCGAATAGGTAACTTGAACTGACATTTTTTCAAGATCAGGAATGATGATAGAAGCAGTCAGCTTGCCCAGGTCCGGGGCTCCCCCAACAAGCATCGGTGTTGCCTCGCCAACGCCAATTACATAAGCGGCGCCACGGGGGGTTTCAACAGGGATCATTTCGAATCCCTGTAAAGAAAAATGAATGGTGGATGACTGAATGTTCGATGTCACAAGCTGAACATTCGCAGGGACAGGGGTATCAGAACCAAGAGGTATCCAATTGGAACCATAACCAACTGTCAAAATGAACAATGTAAAAAAAGTAATCAGGATTTTTTTCATGGTTATATATATGAGTCCAGTATAAAAACATAAAATAATTTAAGCTGCTGTAGCCCGATGA
>DYSO01000127.1:0-7851 GCA_020718225.1 Draconibacterium orientale
TCCCCGTCGTACATCACCGTATCGTGAATAAATTCAACCTTTTTATTCTGGTCATAAACAATGGTAACTTCAATCAGATGGCCAAAAATGGTTGTGAAATCAGGTACGCTGTCGGCATAATCAATGGTCTCTTCAATGAGTTGTTTTTCATCTTTCAGGCTTTTATCCAATTGGGAATAAAAAACCCGGTGGAGTAGGTGGTAGAAGATAGCCCCGCTGATCAGAAAAATGAGCACTGAAAAAAGGATGTAATATCGTGATGATTTTGTGAGCAGGTTCATAATTTTTAATTTTCCAGTCCTGTAAATTTATACCCCATGCCATAGACTGTGCGGATATAATCCTGGCCATTTTTTTCCATGATTTTTCTGCGGAGGTTTTTGATGTGGGTATAGATAAAATCGAACGAATCGGCCATATCCATCATATCCCCCCAAAGATGTTCCGCAATGGATTCCCGGGTGAGTACCCGCTCTTTATTGGCCATGAAGAAGAGAAGCAGGTCATACTCTTTTTTTGTGAGCACGATGGGGTTATCATGGATGAAAACCTCCCTGTTTTCTGTGGCAATCCGGATTTCGTTGAACAGTATTTCATTCACTCCGCTGAAATTGCGACGGCGGATGATCGATTTGATACGTGCATTGAGTTCCGGGAGATGAAACGGTTTTGTCAGATAATCGTCGGCGCCTGTCTCCAGTCCTGTAATTTTATCATCCAGTGAATTTTTTGCCGAGATGATGATAATTCCCGTTCCCGACATATTTTTTTTCAGTTCACTGATGATATTTAAGCCGCTCCCGTCGGGCAGGGAAATATCCACAACAATGCAATCGTACCGGTAGAGATTTATCTTTTCAACGGCTTCATTGTATGAATAGACCACTTCGCACAGATATTTTTCATTCTGAAGGTAGGTTTTTATGGCCTGTGCAAGCTCTTTTTCATCTTCAATCAATAAAATCTTCATATCCTTGTTTCTGAAACTTTGACGGTTAAATTATCCGTACAGGGCTTAAAGGTAAGAATTTAATAAATTTGTCAGTTAAAAAATGTCTGGGGTGAGTGGTGAGTGGTGAGTGGTGAGTGGTGAATGGTGAATGGTGAGTGGTGAGTGGTGAATGGTGAGTAGAGAGTGGCAAACCTGGCAAACCTGGCAAACCTGGCAAACCTGGTTTAACCTGTTTAACCTGTTGTTGCCGGATGGATATGAGGTCCCCGGGGAATGCGGTAACTAATTTAAAACTGAAAGGAACGGAAGCTATGCGGAGAGAATTTGATTCTATTGGTGAAATGGAGATTCCCGATGGAGCATTGTATGGTATTCATGCGGTGCGTGCCAGGGAAAATTTTCCCGATCGTACTGCTTTTCCGGTGGAATGGTACACAGCCATTGGTTATGTGAAACAGGCCTGCTATCAGACCGTATCCGGGTTTAAGAAGGCAGCCCTGACAAAGTATCCCGGCGATCGGGACAACAACGCCCCATCCGCCTCCTTTATGGATATACCCGATGCGATTTTACACGCGCTCATGGAGGCTGCCGGGGAGGTTTCCCAAGGGATCAACTTTTCGCATTTCATCGTTCCTGCCATCTCGGGAGGGGCGGGTACCAGCATCAACATGAATGTGAATGAAATCATTGCCAATGCAGCCCTCCTGAAACTGGGTGAAGAACCGGGCCATTATTCCCTGGTTGATCCCATTGAACACGCGAATATTTTTCAATCGACCAACGATGTCATTCCAACCTCGCTGAAACTGGCTGTGATGTTCTTGCTCAAAGATATGGAATCTTCCATCAACGAGCTCCGGTTGATCGTTGAGCAGAAAGAGATCATGCACCAGAATGACCTGCGCATCGGTTATACCCAGATGCAGGAAGCCGTTCCCACTTCGTTCGGAAAATTTTTCAGCGCGTACAGTGAAGCCCTTTCACGCGACTGGTGGCGCGTTTCCCGATGTTTTGAACGCATCAAGCTGGTAAACTTAGGGGGCAGCGCCATTGGGACCGGGATTGGCGTTCCCCGTTTTTTTATCATGGAGGCCATCCATCATCTTCAGAGACTTACCAATATGCCCATAACCCGTAGTGAAAACCTGGGGGATGCAACCAGTAACCTGGATGTGTTTGTTGAGGTTCACGCTACCCTGAAAGCCCATGCCGTCAATCTCGAAAAGCTGGGTTCCGATATCCGGTTGCTTGCTTCCGATCTTTGCAACCCCTCTTTCCCGGTAACGTATACAGGGCCGCCAACTTCCGGGCAAGACCATCCGGAATCCACGGGCCATCGGTATCAGGTCGAAATTCCGCAACGGCAGGTGGGAAGTTCTATCATGCCGGGCAAAATCAACCCCGTGATCCCGGAATTTGTAATCGGGGCTGTTCATAAAATCTATGCCAACGATCAGCTTATTACTTCACTCTGTGCCCAGGGATGCCTGGAACTCAATGCATACCTCCCGGTAATCGGACATGCCTTGATCGAAAGCCTCAAATTACTGACAGCCTGCGATCAAACACTCAGGAAAAATCTTTTTGAAGGCCTGGTAATCCATCCACACCCGGGATATGACCGGTTGTTTTCCAGTCCTGCCATAACCACTGCCCTGATCCCGTATATCGGCTATCATAAAGCTTCGGAACTGGCTTTACAGATGAAAGCAAACAGGCAGGATATCTTTCAGGCCAACCGCGAATCCGGGATGATCGGGGAAGACAAACTCAACTCCATCCTGAAACCGGAAAACCTTCTGAAACTTGGTTATACCCTTGGGGAAGTCTTCGGGTATGAATCAACAGGAAATAACTCCCCTTCTCCCGCGGGAGAAGGGGTTGGGGGATGAGGTTCCTATGGGGTTGGGGGATGAGGTTCCTATGGGGTTGGGGGATGAGGTTCCCATGAGGTTGGACGGGTTATTTTTTAGATAATCCATAGATGATTGGGTTTCCGTGGCGGATGCGGATGGTGAAATTGTCCATAACATAAGGGAGTTTTCCGGGGTTCCAGATATAGGCGCTGAACATCAGTGCGTGATGGCGTAATTCCAGTTCGGAAACGCGGAGTGTCAGGAACACTTTGCCTTCTTTTCCCGGGTGGACCATTTCATTTACGGGGAGCGATCGCCAATAGATGGTTTTTCCCCGCGATGTTATGGATGTTACAATCCAGGCGCCCGGGAAAACCGGGGGGATCCGGATATCAACAGAAATATCAATGACGTCGTTTCCGGTTTTTATCATATCCCTGAGCGGCATGGTGAAAGTGGGGCTGAATTCGTTGGTGTCATTATTCCAGTAAGAGCGTTTTCCGTCAATGGGCAGGGAGTCCCTGCAATTTTTCACTTTCTGGTTGAACCATACAGGAGAGCCGGTTTCAAAATCGTTGACGAACTCATAAAAATATTCAGGGAGCCGGGTAAATGGTTGCTTTTTCGAAAACAGGTAGAAATCCCCTCCGCAATAGGATTGATGTTTAACGATATATGGATATTTCTCTAAGATCATCTGGTAGTTTTCCCATGGAGAGGAAGCAAGGCTTCCATAAGCAAGATAATTGCTTTCGAGACGCTCCGTGAACGCAAGGAAGTCCCCCCTGTTTGTTAGGGAATCTTCACGGATATAAAGGAAACCGGGAAGGTGGAACCGGGTCAGATAATGATTGTTGGTTTCGTTTGGCGTTCCCCACAGGAAGGTGCAATTTCCCTCCCCCAGTGAATCGTTTGCGTGTTTTGATTCAACAACGATTTCCCGGTAAGGATGCTGATAAAACCGTTTGTAATGTTGTCGTTCAAAAATCAAAGATGGAATTGAAACCACGGCAATCAAACCCACGACAATGAATTTATGAAGCGGTTTTTCGGTTTTAAAATAGCCGAAAAGGATAAAAAGCAGGAACGGGAATGAGAAAATCAGTACAGAGTATTGTAAAACAGCGCTGATATATCTTGAATAAAAAAAACCTGTCAGAATAGGGAAAAGAAACCAGATCGAAGAGATAAGCAGAAATTTTCTGTTGATTTTTGGCGTATCCCGATACCAGTATAGCGCAAGGCTGATAAGCAGGATGACCAGCAGGTACATATAAACGGAAAAGTGAAAAACGTACTGAAGATAGTCGAACAAAAAATCGTATCTTGGTTTTTGTAACCAGCCTTCGACCCCACCGATTTTCAACTGGTAAAAAAAGAGGGGAAGATGGGGAATGTATAACAGGAAAACCATCAGGTTGACAAGAAGGTAGGTACGAAGATTTTTCCTGCCGCAGTAGAACAATCCGGTAATTCCCACCATAAAAGCAAAAAGTAAGGTGAAATGGTGGTTGTAGAGACAGAGCGCTCCTGAAAGAATATATCCAACGCGGTTCAGTAATGGTTTCCGTTGGGGTTGAAAAACCAGTCGTGTCCAGAAAAAAACCAGGAGGAGGGCAAAGCAGAGGCCGGATCCATAGGGCCGTGCAATCTGGCTATACATCACGGGATACTGGAGAAAGGAGAGGAAGGCGGCAGCGACCAGGCCGGTGGTACTGTTAAACCAGTCGCTGCCGATGCGGTAAATAAGCCATACCGGGAGCAACCCGCAAAAAATGAAAGGGAGTTTCACCACTGCTTCATTCATCCCGGCGATTTTTATCCAGTAATAGAGAAAAACCTGGATTCCGGCAGGATGCCCGTCGATTTTGACCCCTTTTTCTATCAATTCCGAAAAACCGGAAAACCGGGTACGGATGAGGGCGCTGAATTCATCATGGGTAAAGGGGATATCCAACAGATGATAGCACCGCAACCAGGCGCCAATTGCAAGGATAAAAAAAATCAATCCTTCGTTGATACCGGGCCGGTAAGATCTTTCCAATGAAGATTAATTTTTAAGTAACAACGCTGCTTTTTCTGATCAAGAATGTCCTTTAACAACTATTCTCAGTATCCTTAAATTCAGGATAATGAAACGGATCAGTTGCCATGGCGCAAAGTTTCTCCAGAACAGGGTTGCTTTGGTTGGCATGGGTGCATAATGTTCCTGCACGTATCCATTTTTCATGGTATTCATAGGTCAATATTTATTTATGAATATGGCGCTTTTGGATATTTCATATAAACCGGTTTCATTATTCAGGTAACAAATACCAGAAGGGATAACCTTTGGCTTTATGAAGAAACAGGTAGTGCATGAATAGTTTCAGCCAGTGTCCAGCCAAACCGGGTTCGCCGATGGTGTTGTTCAGATGGCGGCCCCATTCAGGGTATTTTTCCCAATCGGGGACAATGGGTGAAACGGTCATGGTTGCCGAATTGCCTTTATAGAAATCGTAACCGGCCGAAACGATACAGGCTGCCCCCATTTTTCCCATGGAAGCTCTGTGCTTCAGTGTTGGTTTTCCGGTTTTAATCCATTCCGTAATATTTTGAGCCACAATTTTTCCCATTACCCCCGATGGCATTCCGGTACGCGGCGGTGAAGGAAATATGGCCGTACCGTTTTTGCTTATCATCGGTTTTGAAATGGCATGAGGAGGTGCAAAAGCAATACCGGGGGCAAAAATATTCGGGTATGCCTGACTTTGATAGGTAGATGGCCAATCGTTAATGGTCCACGCTTCATAGGGTTTGCCTGTGTAATCAGCATCCACTTTCATTAAATTGTTCGGGGCGAATAAAACCGGGGTAATATCCTTGTTTTGTTTGTCGAAGGCATGGATCCCATGACCTGAAAAAGCGGGGATCAACATGGCAAAATCAAAGTATTCTTCATGAAATTCGCCCAGCAGGTTTTCATAATAAATTTTATTCTTTTCAACCTTATATACTCCGGCCCGTTTTATCCAGGAGATGTCCCGTTCGATAAAAAAGGATTCTGTGAAAATTTTGGTCGAGGTAATGTAACCTCCTTTTTTTATAAAAGCGCCCCCCATTCCAAAATCGCCCACCTCATATTCATTCGAAATCCACTTAATTTCAGCCATATGGCGCAGCCCCCGTTGCCGGATTTCATGATCGATGTTCAAAA
Organism: Draconibacterium orientale; assembly: GCA_020718225.1. Lineage (GTDB taxonomy): Bacteria > Bacteroidota > Bacteroidia > Bacteroidales > FEN-979 > CAIVAT01. The sequence continues at coordinate 6,008 of DYSO01000127.1, forward strand.
TATACTCAAAGCCGGCGCCCTGACAGGTTGCAAGGGGATGACCTGTGCCAACAATAAAAGTTTGTTTCTGTCCTGATTTCATTTTTTCAAAACAGACCTGCAATTTTTTCCACGCATCTTCAGCATGATTGTAAGAACAGACCGATACGGTGTGGTTTTCGGGCCCCAATCCTTCGGTAGCTTCAAAATTGAGTTTAGGGCCGGTTGCATTGACTAAAAAATCGTACCAGATCTCCTCTTTGTTCCCTTTTTTACCCTCTTCGGTATATTCAATCGAAATGAACCCTTTATCTGTTTTTTCGTTTCCTTCCGGATGAATGGATACGCATCGGGCCTGATAAAAGCTGATGCCCCACCGTTTATAAAGGCGGGCAACATTGAAACGCACCTGGTCAACGCTCATTTTTCCGACCCCGACCCAAATGTTTGATGGAATCCATTGATAATACTGACTGGGCGAAACAACGATGACTTCGTGTTTTTTATTCAGCCATTTGCGCAAAAATGCCGATGCTGTGTGTCCGGCTATTCCGGCTCCTAAAACGACTACTCTGGACATATACTCTTATCTTATTGCGCAAAAATATTCATTTATTATTATCTATCGCGCTATTATTTCTTTATGCCGATCGTAAATTATTTTTCTTACCGCACAATCAGGCATATTTTTTATTCCCGGCAAATGGAAGGACGGTTCGTAAATGCAAGATAATGAATTTTTTTCAGGCGACATTTTTTCAATGAAAGAATCTCAATTTTACCAATTCTTTCAAAACAATAAAATCCAAATGGAAGCACACCGTGAAGGGTACTCTAAACATGGGCAGAATAATGATTTGGGTCAATCAGTTCGCGGTAAGCAAAAACTATTTTTTTAAAATCTTCCCATGTCTCCCGTTTCAGGGTTGGGTCGCGCAGCAGGGCGGCAGGGTGATAGACTGGCATTGTCAGCCGGTTTTGCCAGTGGATCCATTGTCCCCGTTCGCGGGTGATCCTATGGTCAGCGCCTGCAATGTATCTCAGTGCGGTAGCGCCTAACAACACTACGATTTTGGGGTCGATCAGTTCGGCTTGTCTGAGTAGCCACGGCATGCAGGCCTCTGCTTCCTGAGGTGTCGGTACCCGGTTATCCGGAGGCCTGCATTTGACAATATTGCTTATAAAGATGTGTTTTTCGCGGGTAAAGCCACAGGCAGCCAATATTTTATCAAGTAGCTGGCCCGATTTTCCAACAAAAGGCCTTCCCTGGATATCTTCATCCCTGCCCGGCGCTTCGCCTATAATCATGATTCCGGCATTCAACATGCCTTCCCCGAAAACAACCTGTGTCCGGTTTTGAGCCAATCCACATTTTTTGCAGTGGATTACGGTTTCTTTTAAATAAGTCAATGTATCGGCCATCATGTACAACTCCTTTTTATCCGGGCAATATGCTGCGATACGCACTGCACCGGCAATGAACTATAATGTTTGGCGGGGAAACCCTTCTTGCCCCGACAACCAGGTAAATGCATTTCATGATTTTTCGTCGGGGAACTTCATTTGGTATACAATTTATCCTCTGACCATTTTGCAGGGTTGTTAATTATATATTCTGAAATGCGTTTATACGACTGTTCATTGTGTATGACGTGGTCATAATAATTGCGTTGCCATAATTTCCCCTTGAAGGGTTGCCAATCCAATGTTTTTACCCCACGTATATATTCCACCGTTACAATGGATTTAAATGCACCTACCATATCCCCAATTGTTTTGCCGTTAACCGCAGGGGCGACCACATCATTACGGGCGACCACATCATTACGGGCGACCACATCATTACGGGCGACCACATCATTACG
>DYSO01000127.1:7951-8875 GCA_020718225.1 Draconibacterium orientale
GGCGACCACAAGGGTCGCCCCTGCGATTTTTAAAATGGCGTGGAAATGGTCGGGCATTACGATGAATTCGTGCAATTCAATATTTTTAAATCGTTCCGGTAATTTCAACCATTCGGTTTCAACCATTTTTCCCGCATCGCTCAATATCATTTTCCCGTTTTCAACATTACAAAAAGGGAACCAAAAGGGATTGCCCCTACGGTTACAACATATCGTTATAAAATACAATCCATCCTGTGAATAATCGTATCCTTTTAACCGGATAGACCTGCGATGATGGATTTGTGGATTGTTTTTGTTCATATCCCCAATACTACGTGTCTTTATTTGGCAGGATTCACCCTGCCTCTCCATTTATTCGCTGCTTCCCAAAGGGTAACTTCAATTGCTTTATCTTTTCCGTTCTTTTTTGCCATTATATTTTTTCAATCCTGAATCCACTTCGAAAAATAGTTAATAACAGTGGACTCGTTTTTTATCACTTTCACAAAGTGTAGGGAGAACCATCTTCAGTTAATCGGATTTTACAGCGAAAGGTAATACGCCAAAATTGATTTTTTTTTCATCTTCCTGCAAGGTTCAGTATTATTTAGCAAATCAAAAAAAGATGTTGCCGACATCCGGTATTTTAAAAAATTTGTCAGATTTAAGTTCGTTTTCAAAAAATCAATTCACTGCACCCCAGGATATAAAGTTACTCTTTTTTAACCTGAAGACGGGAAAAACACTGTTTTTTTCTGTTGACATCCTCTCTACCCCCTTGATCTATATAATTATTCAGCAGGAAAAAAAGCATCTTTTCTCTATCTTTGTCCCGGGCAAATCAACCGAAAAACCCAACTCTTAACTCTTCCCTCTTCCCTCTTCACTCGTAAATCGTAAATCGTAAATCGTAAATCGTAAATCGTAAATCGTAAATCGTAA
>DYSO01000258.1 GCA_020718225.1 Draconibacterium orientale
TTGTTATTTGTATTTTGAAATTTGTTATTTGTATTTTATTTGTTATTTGTATTTTATTTGTTATTTGTATTTTATTTGTTATTTGTATTTTGAGATTTGCTATTTGTTTGGTTGTGGCTTGTCCACGTTAGGTACATTAACCCATTAAAATCCCTTTCAAAGAAGGGTCTCTTTTGCACCCTGCTTCCCGCAGCCTGGTTAACGTAAACCGGCTTCATGCATGCTATCTTACAGGTAATCTTCCTGGTTGCCGGCGATAAAGGGACGAATGGCCCGATTGTAGATCCCATGTACATAAGCGATAGCAAGTCCATAATTGGTCACAGGAATTCCTGCATCCACCGCGGGTTTAAGACGGGTGATAAGTTGTCGACGGGTGATCATGCACCCACCGCACTGAATCACCAGGGCATAATCGGTAATGGGCCTTGGAATTTTATTCAACCCTGCCACAACTTCAAATTCCAGGTTTTTACCGGAAAAATTATTCAGCCACCGCGGAATTTTCACCCTGCCTATATCGTCGCAGGAGACGTGATGGGTACACGATTCGAGTATGAGCACCCGATCTCCGTTTTTTAGTTTGCCAATGTGCGGAGTGCCTTTAAGATAGTTTGCAAAATCGCCTTTCTGACGGGCCAGCACAATGCTGAAACTGGTTAGTGGGACCTCCTGTGGAATGGCGGCATCGGCTTTCGGAAAAACCTGGCTGTCGGTAATCACAAGGGAAGGCCTGGGGGACATCCGCTTAAAAAAAGCATCGACTTCCCGTTCTTTACATACCACGGCAATTCCATCATGGTCGAGTACATCGCGGATTACCTGTACCTGGGGAAGGATCATCCGCCCTTCGGGGGCTTCGATGTCGATGGGCGTAATCAGCAATACCACGTCGCCATATCGGATCAGATCGCCCACGAGGGTCTGCTTGCGAAAAGCAGTTTCGGGTATCGTATCCCGGATCATTTTTATAACCTCATCCAGGTTCCCGGGATCAACCGAGCTGAAATCAATCAGGGGCACGTTATATTTTTCGCGGATCACAAGGGCCAACTCCGCTTTGATTTTCTCTTCATCAGATTTGTTGTGGAGAATAAAAAACGGAAGGTCATGCGCTTCAAAATCGCGGATCAGATTTTTTTCAGGCAGGTCAAATTCATTATGGGCCATCACAAGAATGGCCAGATCGATCATTTTCAGTGCCTCCATCGTTTTGCCGATGCGTTTCATCCCAAGATCGCCGGTATCGTCAATCCCCGCAGTATCAATCATAACGGCAGGGCCAATGCCGGGAATCTCAATTGATTTTTTAACCGGATCGGTGGTAGTGCCCGGAATGTCCGAAACGATGGCAATTTCCTGTCCGGTGAGGACATTTATCAGGGAACTTTTCCCATTGTTACGCCTTCCGAAAATCCCGATATGGGGCTTGGAGTCTTTTCCTTTGGTCATAGGCTACTTCGTATTTACGATTTACGATTTACGATTTACGATTTACGATTTACGATTTACGATTTA
>DYSO01000002.1 GCA_020718225.1 Draconibacterium orientale
TCACCACTCACCACTCACCACTCACCACTCACCACTCACCACTCACCACTCACCAATGACGAATGAACAGTGACCAGGTAGTTGGGGATTTCCGGAAAGAAAGGGTTTATGATATTGGGTTAAAAGAATAGCCTAATGTTGAGAAGTGGTCCAAAAACCTGGGAAGGGCGTACCTGACACGGTCGATGGATTTAAGGTTGTTGTGAAAAACCACCACTGAGCCCTCGCGGGAGTGATTCAGGGCAATTTGCAAACATTGTCGGGCAGTTGTGGTTTTGTCAAAGTCGTAAGTGAGTACCGACCAGAGGACAAACCGGTATTGTTTCCGGAGCAATAAGTACTGAGTTGGTGTAAAACGACCATAGGGTGGGCGAAACAGCCGGGTTTGAAAAAAAGGTTCACACCGCATCACATCCTCCAGATAAGATCCCGAAGGCGTATGCCAGCCATTCAGGTGATGGAATGTATGATTACCCACAGCATGCCCTTGCTGTACAATCTTTTGATACAATAACGGATGTTTCCTGACATTATCCCCTACCAAAAAAAAAGTGGCTTTTGCATTGTACTTTAACAGAATATCGAGGGTTTCCGGGGTTGATTCAGGAATGGGACCATCATCGAAAGTCAGGTATATGGTCTTTTGATTGCCGGGAAGATCACACACCAGATAATCCGGGCTAAACCAGCAGAAAAAAAAAGGCGGATGAATTGGTTTTATTAACATTACCGCTGGTAAACCTTTTCAAAATAGAGCTGGGAATATTTATTAAAGGTTGCCTCCGTTTCATCGGCAAGTTTATCCTGCCCTGCTTCCCGGGTGATCATACTTAATCGCTGAATGGAGTACAATGCTTCCTGAATACTGTATTCCATTGGTTTCAAATCCTTGTCGGGATAGGAAAAGAGATAAGCCAGTTCTGCCGTTGAATATTTGTTCAGCTTTGTGGCTATATCATTGGCTTTGATAGTTTCACCGATTTTATAATAACCTTCGATCATCGGTACGGAAAAGAAATCATATTTTACCACCCGGTCAGGCATAACTTCGATACAACGGTCCATGACACGACGGGCTGAATCATTTTTGCCTTCCCGAATCAGTGCATCCGATAACCGGCCAAAAAGGGTACGCAGGTTCATGACCATCCGTTTGTTGTTATCGTCCAGATATACCCCCGGTTCTGTGATATTTCCCCATTTAAATTTATGCATCAGATTATCGTACATCACCCCGGTATTGACTTCACCGGTTTGTCCCTCTTCAGGGTTGGCTTTCACAGGTAGCAACCGGTAAGCCAATCCTTCCAGGTGAAACCAGGGTTCCAGTCCGATATAAGTCTCCGGATTGGTGGTCATCACAAAATAAACCGGGCGTTTCCAATTATTTGTTGCAAGCAGGTCAAGGATCATCAGGTTGTTTTTTTCAATGGCCTGGTTGTTTATTTCCCATCGCAACGTATCCAGACGGCTTATCATCTTGTTTGTAATCGCTCCGGTTTTAAGAATTTCCAGAGGATCGTATGTAACCATGAATTTCTTTGTCGGGAAAAAATCAATCATCCCGATTTGGGAAGTATTCATTCTTAACTTTTCATCATCCTGGGCAAGGATTCCGAACAGCGCCTTCAGGTCGATAAAGCTATTTTTAATTGCCTCATCTTCTATTAAATAGGTTACATCACGATTTCCCTGGCGATATTTTTCCCGGGTAAGTGAAAATGGGACAGGATCGGAAAGATAGGCTTTGCGCTTCATTTGATCGATGTACCATTCGGTATTCAACAAACTGAGGTTCACCACTCTGACATCGGTTCGGATACCTTCCACCTCCTGGGCGTACCATAAGGGGAATGTGTCATTATCGCCATTGGTAAAGAGAATCGCATTGGGGGCACAGGAGTTCAGGTAATTTTCGGCAACGGCTAGGGCTGTATAACGATTTGATCGGTCGTGGTCATCCCAACCCTGCCAGGCCATCAAGCCTGCAACAAATAAACCGGTTATAAGGGCGATGATCTGAGAGGGTATGATCCCGAGTTTTTTGTTAATCCACACCACAAGCTGTGGGATTGCCAAGCCAATCCATATGGCAAAAGCATAAAACGAACCTGCAAAGGCGTAATCCCTTTCCCTGGGTTGAGGGGAGTGCGAATTGAGATAGAGAACGATGGCCACACCGGTCATGAAGAAAAGCAAAAAAATAACCCATGCACTCCGTTGATCTCTGCGGAGGGTAAAAAAGAGACCGATCAACCCTAGGATCAGGGGCAGGAAATAGTAACTATTGTCCCCTTTATTCTTTCTGGACACGGGGATATCATGGGATCCTAATCGCAATTTATCGATAAACCCGATCCCGCTTTTCCAGTTTCCGTCAATTTTATTTCCCATTCCCTGGATATCATTTTGCCGGCCGGCAAAATTCCACATAAAATAACGGTAATACATATGCACAAACTGGTAATTCCAAAAGAAGGCCAGGTTCTCTGAAAAGGTCGGGACATTCCGGGTTTCGCTTTGGTTTCCATACTCAACATCGACCGGGACGCCTTTAACGTTTCCCCAACGGATATATTCCCTGGCAAAACGGGGTTCCGACTGGTCCCACATCCTTGGAAAAAGGGTTGTAAACCGGTGGTCATAGACAGGGATTGCATGCTCACGATGATCGGAAACCACATATTTACCGGCTTTCAGATCTTTCACATAAACCGGATTCCCATTGGCACGGTCGACCACCGGTGCATTGTAATACTGACCTTTGAGTAAAGGCCAGTCACCATATTGTTCCCGGTTAAGATAGGCAAGCAGGTACATGGCATTTTCCGGATTGTTTTCATCGATGGGTGGATTGGCATTGCTCCTGATGACAAGCATTATAAAAGAAGAATAACCAATTACGATGAAAGTAAAAGCCAGGATGACTGCGTTCCATACTGGTTTACCCCTTTTTCGGGTGAAGTGCAAGCCCCATACAATCAATCCGATCAGCAGGAGAAAATAGAGGATGGTGCCCGAATTGAAGGGCAATCCGATCGAATTTACAAAGAAAAGTTCAAAAAGGCCAGCCAACCTGATAATCCATGGAATAATCAGGTACATAACCACAGCCAGCAGGAATAATGAAAAAAGCGTAGTCAGGAGGATTCCTTTCCAGTTTGGATGGGGATATTTTTTAAAATAATAAACAAAGGTAATGGCCGGTATTGCCAGGAGATTGAGCAGGTGAACCCCAATGGAAAGCCCCATCAGGTAAGCAATCAGGATCAACCACCGGTAGGCATGTTTTTCGTCGGAGTGTTCTTCCCACTTGAATATGGCCCAAACAACGATGGCGGTAAAGAAGGAGGACATGGCATACACTTCGCCTTCAACGGCCGAAAACCAGAAGGAATCGGTAAAGGTATAAACCAAAGAACCGATGAGACCTGCCATCATGATGGTCATGGTTTTTTCGCGGTTGATTTCACCTGTCTTTAATACTATTTTTTTCGTTATCAGGGTAATGGTCCAAAAAAGGAAGAGGATGGTAAAACCACTGGCAATGGCCGACATGGCATTGACCATCTGAGCCACCAGGGTAATATCGCCAAAAGCAAAAAGTGAAAAGAAGCGGCCCATCATCTGAAAAAGGGGCGCACCCGGGGGATGGCCTACTTCCAATTTATAGGCAGTGGCGATATATTCACCGCAATCCCAAAAACTCATGGTCGGTTCCGATGTCATGATATACACGGCAGAGGCTATAAAAAACACCCCCCAGCCGAGGATGTTATTGATTTTCTTGTAATTGTTCATGAAGGAAGGCTTTGAAGCAGACAAAGGTAGGAAAAATAGAACCATTTATGTATTTTTGCCAGCCAACCAAAAAGGATTGATTATGAATAAACTTGTTTTAATACGCCATGGCGAAAGTACATGGAACAAAGAGAACCGTTTTACCGGATGGACCAATGTAGATTTGTCGGAGCGAGGAGTCAACGAAGCCATGGAAGCCGGAAAAATTTTAAAAAAAGAGGGCTTTGATTTTAAAATTGCATATACATCGTACCTCACCAGGGCGATCCGGACTTTATGGCTGCTCCTGGAACAGATGGATTTATTATGGATACCCGTTCATAAAACCTGGCGGCTGAATGAGAAACATTACGGGGTCTTACAAGGGCTTAACAAATCGGAAATGGCTGAAAAGTATGGCGACGAACAGGTCCTGATCTGGCGCAGGAGTTATGATGTGCGGCCTCCTTCCCTCGAACTGGATGATCCGCGTCACCCGCGTTTTGACCCTCGCTACCAGGACCTCGACCCGAAAGATATTCCCGGTACAGAAGCGTTGAAAGATACGGTTGACCGCATTGTCCCTTACTGGAAAAACGAGATGGAACCCACCTTGGCCAGGTACAAACAGGTCGTTGTTGCTGCACATGGAAACAGCCTGCGGGGAATCCTGAAATATTTAAAAAACATCTCTGACCAGGATATCGTAGGCATCAACCTGCCTACCGGAATTCCCTATGTTTTCGAATTCAACGAATCCATGGAACTTCAACGCGATTATTTTTTAGGCGATCCGGAAGTGATCAAGAAACTGATGGATGAAGTGGCCAACCAGGGCAGGAAAAAATAGATTTGCCTCACGGAAACCAACCAATCATGCCAAAGCGCTGGGTTATTCCCGACATACACGGATATATCAAAACCGCCCGGTCACTGGTTACTGACTTGATCAAACCCATGCGTTCCGACGAACTCTATTTTTTAGGCGATTACGTTGATCGTGGCCCGGATTCAAAAGGGGTCATTGATTTTATCCGTACCCTCGTGAAAGAAAAATACAACGTTATCGCACTCAAAGGGAACCATGAAGATTTCATGGTGGAGTTGTACGATGCCATGAAAAAATCGAAAAACAGCTGGTGGCATAAATTTGGCGATAAAAAATATAAATCCTGGGCCGAAATCGGGGGCAAACCTACCCTGCAAAGCTTCCAGGCCCATCACATCCTCGATGTTCCCTTTGATTACATTGAGTGGATGAGAAACCTGCCCTATTATGCGGTTCTGGATGACTTCGTGCTGGTCCATGCCGGATTGAATTTCAAAAACGAAGACCCTTTTGAAGACAAGACGGCCATGCTTTGGCTCCGTGATTATCCGATCATTCCCGCAAAAATCGGAGGCCGTCGCATCATCCATGGCCATGTTCCAGTCAATATGGAGCTAATCACCCTGGCAATAAAAAACCGGATGTACAAATTCATCGACCTCGATAACGGACCCTACATCACCGGCAGGGAAGGCTACGGAAATATGGTCGCATTAGAGTTGAACAGCATGGAGATGGTAATCCAGTACAATATGGATGTGTGACAGGTTGGACAGGTTGAACAGGTTAACCTGGTTAACCTGGTTAACCCGGTTTAACATGGTCAACCTGGTTTAACCTGGTCCAACCTGGTTTAACATGGTCAACCTGTTCCAACCTGTTCCAACCTGTTCCAACCTGTCAGTTTTCCAGGATGAACATTTTTATTTTTTCTTCATCTATTTCGGCAGAGAGGTTTTCAGCAAGGGTTTTGCCATTATAAAAATATTTGGCAAGTTCCTCTTTGCAAATCAGACTTGGGCCGGAAGTAACGGTCGATCTGTACGATGAGAACCGGTATCGTGAGTCATCATCGGCAATGCCATGTTTTCGGGCATTTTGATTGATATACCGGATCATTTCATAAAAATAATATTCCCGACGGATTTCAATACGCTTGAGTTTGAACTGAAACAATTTTCCTTCCTCTCCATTGTGGTTGTTATGCCCTTTGGCGTAAGCGTTGAAAAGTATGGAAAAAGGTCTGTACAGGCTCCCTTCAGCATCACTTTTTATTCGCACCAGTAGATGAAGATGGTCTTTCAGAAGACAATAAGCATAGGTATCGGCAACAGGTGTGATATGCGATCGATATAGCCGAAGGAAAAACCGGTAATCTTCTTCATCTTCGAACAGTGGACCGCCATTTCTGGCCCGGTTATATATATGGTAATATTTTCCGGGCTCCAATAATAAAGTTTTCATAAGCAGTTTTTCTGCTTAATCGGAAAAACCTCAAAAAGTAATACGATTGTAAATTTTTTCCGAAAAATTCCAGATCCCCCTCTTTTTCCTGTTAAACCAAGAAAAAACAAGTTGACCAGGTTGACCAGGTTAACCTGGTTTAACCTGGTTTAACCTGTTACGGTTTATATACTACCCCCAGGTTCTTTTTTCCGTCTATTGCAATCCGGATGGGTTTTTCGAAGTGGATGTGCCGGAGAAACTCATCTTCATAGGCTGCTGTTTGACCTGCCAGGTATTCAATATCATAGAATCCATCGTTGATGAAAGGGTTTACCGTAAAATAGCCCACCCGGAATGAAGTGAGGTTTTGAAAAAAGTGGGTACCCTGGCTTGGGTCAATCCGGTAATGTTCGAGCCCCGATTCAACAATAAGCCTTGCTGCGCTGATCTGGGGCCATTTAACCGGGATTCCCAGCCATGGATCGCTGGAACCCCAGCGACCGGGGCCTACCAGTACATAATTTTTTTTCTCTGTTGTGAATTTATCGTTCAGCTTTTCAAGCAGATGAACTATTTCCTGGCTTTTTGAAGCATTAAAATTCTCAGGTTTTACGTAGACGAAATCGTGGATATTTTTAACGATGCCATTGCCCAGGGCAGTATTTGAAACCAGCAGCATATCTTCTTTACGGATATCTTCCGGCCGAAGGTTGATGGTTTCATCGCGTCCGGCGATGGGGCGGATCTGAAGCAAGCTGAAAATTTTGGGTTGTCCCTTGGGTAGATCGAGGTTTACCGCAAACTCAATTTCAACCGGTTTATTCATCTCCCGCTGACCTATTTCCAGCGCCTGGTTAAGAATTTCGGCCAAAGGAAAAGTATCATGATTAAGCAACTGCGAAAAAGTGATGATCCGTTTTCCATCGAATAAGGTCCCTTCTTTTAGTTGATGGCTCTCAAAATCAAAAGTTGATGCCACCATTTTCAAAGCGTTGTCATTTTCAGCATCCTTGATCCTCAGTTTCATGAGATTCACGGTATCATCCATGCTTGGTGCAAAACTCTCAGGACGGAGATCGAGGGCAAAAAAAGTTTTCTGTGTTTCACTCAAGGCAAGGTCCGGAGTGGATAGTTGCAATATTTTTTTAGGATATTTCGGTGAAAACCGGATACCTATGCCACCATCAACGATATATTTCCCCAATCCAAAAGCAATATTGGCAATGCCATCTTCTGGCTTCTCAGGGGCGATTGGATAAAAATTGATGGAACGGGCAACTCCCGAAATAGCCGGATAAAACCGATCGCCATACTGGCGGCCGGTGACCTCCTGAAGCACAATCGCCATTTTTTCTTCGTCGATCATGTTAAGGGTCGCTGCCATGTATGATTTGCTATCTTTATAGTAGGCTGATGCATAAACACTTTTAATAGCATCCCCCAATTTATCGATCATGACCCGGTCGTTAAATTTAATATTTGGGATCATGTAGGTTGAATATATACCTGCAAAAGGTTGATAATGTGAATCTTCGAGCAAACTTGAAGAACGGATCGCAATGGGGTTGTTGATACAGGAGATAAAACGGTACAGATCTTCATGGATCCGGAAAGGCAACCTTGCTTTGACAAACCGCGCCAGAATATCTTTATCGCTCCGGTCGGAAAGGGCAATTTCATAGAGGTTGTTATCCTCCATAAACTCATCAAAAATATCCGTTCCAAGAACCACTGTTCTGGGAATGGAAATAACAACATCCTCATACAGATCGGTAAGCCTGTTCCTTTTGATCAGGGAATCCAGAAATGCCAACCCCCGTGCTTTTCCGCCAATCGAACCTTCGCCGATACGGGCGAATTGCAGATATTCATCATAGCGGTCGCGGTCGAAATCGGCAATGACCCCTTTGGCTTTATTGATACGGAAAGCGGTGATGGAATCAAACAAATACCGTTTTGCTTCATCCATATCATTGGCGAATTCGGTTACCGATACTTCTTTAAACATCTCGGCAATCGGGAATAAAGAGCGGGCATTCAACCATTTCGAAAAATGGTTCCGTTCCATATGATATAACAGGGAATCGTTCGGGATTTCAAAAATCTTATCCTGTAGTGATTTCAGGTCTACAGCCCGGGTGATCTCCCTTCCGTTTTTCGGATCGATGAAAATAAAATCGCCAAATGAAAAATATTCATTGATATAATTCCGAAGTTCAATGGAAAGTGTTTTGGAAAGTTTGTTCAGGAACCCCACTTTCAGGTCATGGGCCAGGGTTTCGTATTCGGTATCGGTCGATTGAAAAAGAATGGGCATATAGGCATTTTCTGCACGGACTTTTTCAACGAATTTAATGCCTGCCGTTTTGTCGGTTACCCCGCCCCGCATAAAGCTGATATCGGTGATAATCCCCAAAAGGTTTGCCTTATATTTTTCCCACATGCCAACGGCTTCTTCATAGTTGGTAGCAAGTAAAATTTTGCTCCGGCCACGCATCCTTAACATTTTCTGGTGCTCGTTAAGGCCTTCGCTTACAGTAGTTTTCGATTGCTTCAGAAGAATTTTGTAAATATTTGGCAAATAGGTTGAATAAAAACGGATGGAATCTTCAACCAGTAAGATGGCCTGTACCCCCTGTTTGACATCCTGGTCGATGTTCATTCTGTCCTCAATCAGTTTAATGATGGCCAACAGGATATCGGCATTGCCAAGCCAGCTAAACACATAATCGATAGCGCTGAGGTCCTTTTCAACAAGTTTAAGGTTGACTTCGCGTGAAAAGGGAGTGAGTGCAACGATGGGTATTGCCGGGTATTTTTTCTTGATCCGGATGGCCAGGTCGAAGGTGTCGGATTTTTCGATGTTCAGCATTGAAATAACCAATTCGACCCGCTTGTCTTCCAACACTTCGAAGGCCTCTTCTTCCGAAGTGACTTTGAGAAACTGCGGCGGATAACGCAGGTTTAAAGAAACATATTCCAGAAAAATAGTCTCATCAATGCGGCCGTCTTCTTCCAGCATAAAAGCATCATAGGTGCTTGAAATAAGCAAGACCTGATATATCCGCCGTTTCATCAGAAGATTAAACGAGGTATCGATAAAGTAATACTTCTTCGGGTCCAGAACATTCTGTTTGTGCTTCATAACGCTATGTTTATCCGCGTTTTAACTCCATGAACAAAGGATTTAATTTTCTCTCAGGATATAGTCATCGTATTCAACTTCAAACCGCAGTTTGTGTTTGGCCTCTTCCTGGGCGAGACTCAGAAATATACTACCGGTCCGGGAATCAGGGGCTGCTTCGGCTAATTCCGTGTACATCCGGTAGGCGGCCTTTTCCTTTTTCATGGCCAATATCAGGGCATCCTGATAGGTCATGTCCGGTGATGGTTTAATATCGACCAGGTATTCAGTTATTTTTAAGTCTTTGATTTTGGTCTCTGATAATTGAAAAGAACCATTTTCTTTTACTTTTATCAGATTTACTTTGTGGCGCATCTCCTCTTCGGCAAAATCGGTAAAGACCTCTTTGCTTTGTCTGCTTTTTGACTGACCGGCTAACATGAGATAAAAATCAACAGCAGCCTGTTCTTCCCCGATTGCAAAATCGAGGATATCTTCGATTGTTTTAAATTCTTTCATATGGTTTTATTTAATTTTTTGATCCCTGTTTATTCTACTGAAAAGGCCTTATTGAATTCCTCATCGAATCTTTTCACCAATGCGTCGCACCCATGCTTGAACAGTTTGATATGATTATCGCCGTCAGTGGGTTGCAACGTGTGTTTTTCATGGTCTCTTTTTCCGGGAAGAAGGGCAATGGCTTCCAAAAAAACATCCTGGGGGTTATCGGCTGCCGGCAATCCAAGCCGGTTGATTATGGAAGACAGTTGTTCCAGGGAAGTCATGGTTATCTTCGATTTTAACCCGGGATGAAACTCCTGTATCACTTTCTGTGTATTGGTATAGGAGCCACCAGTTTCGACCGGCATGGAAGCGGGCAGTATTAAATCGGAAGCCATGGCTGTCGGGGTCAGAAAATAATCCTGAACCACTTTAAAAGGCGCTTTCTCAAAAATGTCCTGAACGGTTGTGCTGTCTACCGCACAACCCATGGGGTCCTCACCGAAAATAAACAAATTTCTGATCCTGCCTTCCATTAATTGTGCATGAAGTGGTTTGGACACACCTCCTGCAATGTTTGCGGTTTTCCATTGTTCCCGGCATCGTTGGGCAAAGGCTTCATCTGACAGATCCTGGCCTCCGATACCCTTTTCCGGTACAATTCCCATATCAAACAAACCGTGTGCGTTGTTTTTCTCCTTTAATGAGATGATCCCGTTGGCGGTCTTTCCAAGTTTCCCGGTAATACAGGCAAGATTAAAAATCTCTTTACTGGTATTGGCTGAAATCTCCTTTTCCGAAAACAAGATGATGGCATTCATTTCCTTGTTATAAGATTCGGCAAAATCAGAAATTTCCCCTCCGGCAATTCCCGATTTCATGACCAGATGTTCATAATCCTCCTGCAACAACCCGTTTTTATAGCCTTCCAGTCCTGTTACCCGGTCGTTGAGGAAAAGTCTGTTTTCCAATCCGTGTGAAAGCAGATAGTGGTTAACCGCTCTGATGAAATAATAATATGATTTTATGGTGAGCAGCCCATCCACTTTATGTGCCATGGTATGGCACTCTTTTTCAGTGACCATGATTACCGGCGTTTTCTTCAGATAACGTGCATGCTGTACCATAAACCCCACCACCGCATGATCCTGGTTTATCTCCGTCCCTATGAGGTAGAGTTTACTGGCATGGGATATCTGGTCAAAAGGCACATTGTATTCGCTGTTGCTGCGATACCCTTCGCCTCTGCCAAGATAATGAAAACTACCGACATTATTTGTTTTTACAGCCCCCCGTGCCAGCTTCTGTATCATATACAATTCCTCATTTGATAAACGGGCGCCGCCAAAAAATGCATTTTCATCAGGTTTAGCCAAACCAATCTTTTCAACAATCACTTCAATGGCTTTTTCGAATGTGATGGTTTCAAATTTGCCATCGACCTTCATTAAAGGTTTAGTAATTCGCTGTTTATCATTGAAGTATGAATAACCAAAAGCTGCATATTTGCATAGGTTCCCATCGCTGTTTACCAATCCGTTCCGGCCGGTTACACGCATTACAAAACCATTTTTATGGTGGAGGGTCAAAGCGCATCCAACAGAACAGTAATTGCAGATAGTATCGATGGTATCGGTTTTAACAGGGCCGGGTTTAAACAGGACATTTTCGGAAATAGCTCCGGTAGGACAGGTTGAGATACACAAACCGCAGGATTCGCAATGGGTGTTTTGGAGAGAATCGCCCATACTTGGGGCAACATAGGTGTCGAAGCCCCGGTTGATCAACCCAAGGGCATTGGCCCCTGCCACTTCGCGGCAAATCCGGATGCAGCGGGCACAGAGAATACATTTGTTATTGTCGATCTCAACATAAGGATGGCGAAAATCAACCGTATATTCTTTGAATTCACCGGAATAGGCAGTTTGCCGGGCTTCATACTCTGTAGAATAACGCTGGAGGCTGCAATCAAAAAAAGCGGTGCAGCCACATTCGAGACACCTTTGGGCTTCGTGTCGGGCCACCTCTTCATTGGAATAGCCCAATTCCACCTCTTTAAAATTAATCCTCTCATTGGCTGGCAACACAGGCATCTCCTCGCGAAGCTGAAACGCATAATGTCCCTGAAAATCTTCTTTAACCTGTTTCTTAAAATGGTCTCGTTTACTGGTAAATGGTTTGGGAACGGGCAACATGGGCAATCCCATCAGAAATTGATGGGCGCTGGTTGAGGCAATCCTGGCCTGAGCAATGGCCGCGATGATGGTAGCCGGTCCGGTCACCCCGTCGCCGGCGGCAAAAATGGATGAGACCCCTGTTTGCAGGGTTGCTTTATCGGTATCGATATCGCCCCATTTATTGATCTTCAATTCCCCGTTGGATGTATTCTGGTTGATATCATGGATAAAATCAACGTCTGTTTTCTGGCCAATGGCAGCCAATATATAATCCACATTCAGTTCGAAATCTGAACCTTCAACAGGGACAGGTCTCCGACGACCTGAGGTATCGGGTTCTCCCAATTCCATTTTGATACAGGTAACCGATTGCACTTCACCCCGTTCATTTTTATTGATTTTTTTGGGTAAGGTAAGAAAAAGATACTCCACCCCTTCCAGTTTGGATTCATGAATTTCTATGGGATTGGCTGGCATCTCCTTTTCCGTCCGGCGATAAATCACATATACCTTATCGGCATGGCAGCGAACCGATGTCCGGCAACAATCCATAGCTGTATTTCCGCCTCCCACGACCGCAATGGTCTTCCCCCGGAAATCGTAGTGTTGGCCGGTAACTTCCATGTTTTTTAAGAAATCGATACCCGAAAATACATTTTCCGCGTCATCGCCTTCACATCCAACCCCGGTCCCTTTCTGGGAACCTATGGTGAGAATCAATGCATCATACTTTTCTTTCAGCTCCTTATAGCTCAGGTTGCCACCCAACCGCTGGTTATAAAAAATCCGGACACCCAGGTCGGTAATATTTTTTACCTCCTCATCCAGGATGTCATTCGGTAAACGATATTCCGGGATTCCATACCGAAGCCATCCACCGGATTTTGGGGCAGCTTCATAAATATCCGCCTGATGACCTTCAATCTGCATAAAATGGCCGGTTGACAAGCCGCCCGGGCCTGCCCCGATGACAGCAATCCGTTTTCCTGTAGAAGGTTTTACGACAGGGATATATCTATTTGGAGATGTCAGGTCATAATCCGATGCAAACCTTTTCAGATAATCAATCCCAACAGGGGCTCCTTCATCCAGAAGGTTGCGACGGCATTCGGCTTCACAGGGACGGACGCATACCCGGCCACATATGGCAGGCAACGGGTTTGTCTCCTTAATAAGGGCAACCGCCTCACGATACAGTCCCTTATCGATCAAGGAAATATAACCCTGAACATCCACCCCGGCAGGACAAGTTTGTTTGCAGGGGCCTATGCAATCAGCATAATGGTTGCTCAGCATGAGTTCCAACGCCATCCGGCGCGATTTCCGGATGGCTGCATTGTCGGTAACGATTTTCATCCCTTCCGTAAGTTTCGTGGAGCATGAAGGTTGATGCCCGCGCATCCCTTCCACTTCGACAACACACAGGTAGCACGAAGTAAAAGGTTCGAGACGGTCGTCGTTGCATAAGGTGGGAATATCAACGCCATGCCGCTTTGCAAGGTCAAGGATGGTCTCTCCGGAAAACCCCTTTACGATATTTCCGTTCAGAATGATATTTAAAGAATTGTCAGCCATTGGGATAAGTATTGGTGAGGGGTGAGTGGTGAGTAGTGAGTGGTGAGTGGTGAGTGGTGTTATGATAGTAAGATAGCATCGAACTTGCATTTTGAGTAGCAAACGCCGCATTTCGTACAGATATTCTGATTGATTGTGTGGGGTTGTTTACGTTCTCCTGTGATGGCTTGTACCGGGCAGTTTTTCAGGCAAACCATACAGCCCGTGCATTTTTCGGTATCTACCCGATAGGTCAACAAAGGTCGGCAAACCTTTGCCGGACATTTTTTATGGCGGATATGGGCTTCATATTCATCGCGAAAATAACGGATGGTAGTCAATACCGGGTTGGGGGCTGTTTGCCCTAAACCGCATAACGAATTTTCTTTAATCTGAAAGGCCAGTTCTTCCAGTTTTTCGATATCCCCTTCCTGACCCTGTCCATTGGTTATGCGATCGAGGATTTCCAGCATCCGTTTGGTCCCCATCCGGCAGAAAGTACATTTACCGCAACTTTCTTTACGGGTAAAGTCGAGAAAAAATTTTGCCACATCCACCATACAGGTAGTTTCATCCATAACCACCATTCCTCCCGATCCCATAATGGCACCTGTGGCATTGACCGAATCATAATCAATGATGGTATCGGCCAGGAATTCGGGGATACAACCACCCGATGGGCCTCCCATCTGTACCGCTTTAAACTTTTTATCGTTTTTTATCCCCCCCCCAAGCTTAAAGATGACCTCCCGGATGGTCATTCCCATGGGGACTTCAACAAGTCCTGAATGACGTATTTTTCCGGCCAATGCGAAAACTTTGGTCCCTTTGCTTTTTTCGGTTCCGTATTGTGCATACGCTTCGGCACCGTTCATGATGATCCATGGGATATTGGCAAAGGTCTCCACATTATTGATGTTGGTGGGCTTTTTCCAAAGACCGGAAACTGCCGGAAACGGAGGCCGTTTGCGGGGCATTCCGCGTTCGCCTTCGATGGAGGCGATCAGGGCCGTCTCTTCACCACAAACAAAAGCGCCTGCCCCCTCTTTGATATAAATATCGAAATTAAACTCTTCTATTCCGAAAAGATTTTTTCCGAGATAGCCCCTTTCATGAGCCTGTCGGATGGCAATATTTAACCGCTTGATGGCAAGCGGATATTCAGCGCGGCAATAGATTACACCTCCTGTGGCGCCGATGGCATAAGCAGCGATGACCATCCCCTCAAGTACCAAATGGGGATCGCCCTCCAATACAGAACGATCCATAAAAGCGCCGGGATCACCCTCATCGGCATTGCAAATAATATATTTTTCGGCCGATTTATTGGCATGGGCAAATTTCCATTTCATCCCCGTGGGAAACCCACCGCCCCCACGACCACGCAACCCCGACCTGAGAACCGTATCAATCACCTCTTCCTGCCGCGTCTTTTCTGCGGCAATTTTTTTTATCGCCAGATACCCTTTCCGTTTTTCATAATCGTCGATGGATTCAGGATCCATATACCCGCAATTCCGGAGTACTATTTTAACCTGGGATTCCAGGAAATCATTTTCGGGAGCATCAAATAAATCGGTATAAACAATATAATCGCGAATGGGATCGTGCTGATTGATGTGTTTTTCGATGACTTCGATGGCGCGATCGGCATCTACCTCCCCATACAGATAGGTCCCGGTATCATCGGTAATCTCAACCAAAGGCTCACGGTAACACATGCCCACACAACTGGTTTTCCGAAGTTCAAAATGTAAGTTTTCGGTCTCCTTTAGCGCCTGGATCTTTTCAAAGGTCTTTTTTGCACCGGCAGCAATGCCGCAACTTCCAAGACCAACTGTGACGGTAGGTATCATTTTTTATGTTGTTAAATTTTAAAATGTGAGGTGCTGGCTTTTATATTTTTGTTAAGCCCCCGGTGATTTGTCACTTGATTTTCAACCTGCTTTCTCGTTTAACCGGATATTTTTTACAATTTTTACTGCTTCATTGCCTGTGAGTTTCCCATATGTCTGGTCACCAATCATCATAACCGGGGCAAGGGAACAACAGCCCAGACAGGCTACCGATTCGAGGGTATAGAACCGGTCGTCGGTGGTTTGTCCATCCTTAATTCTCAATGCTTCTTCGAGTGACTCACTGATTTCCAATGCATTTTGGACATGACATGCGGTTCCATGACAAACCTTAATAATGTATTTTCCTACCGGATGAAGCCTGAATTGGGCGTAAAATGTTGCCACCCCGAACAAATCGCTCAAGGGGATCGCGGCATCTCTGGAAATTTTTTCAAAAACAGCTTTGGGAATATGCCCAAAAAGCTCCTGGGCGCCCTGTAAAAGGGGAATAAGGTTTCCTTTCTTCCCTTTATATTTCACAATCAGGGGATCAAGCAAACTCAGTTCAAGGCCATCACTTTCAATGACCTTATCGATAGAATGTATCCGGACAACACGCATATTTCTTGATTTTATAAAAACACCCTGCAATAACCCCCTATTAAAAACACCTGTCCAACCTGTCCACCTGTCCAACCTGTCCAACCCGTTCTTACTTTTCCTCTTCCCAGGTAATGACCGAAATACGTTTCTTTCCGTCCATTCTGATACAGAGCGGGTGGTCAAAATGGATGATTGAGAAAAAATCTGTTTTCCTTAGATTTTTCTGGCTTTTTAAAATATCATATCGGATAAAACTGTTGGTCAATTCAGGCTGGATGCAAAAGTAACCCACATTCATAGAGGTTACATTATGGAAAAAATGAGATCCTGACGAGGCATCGAGTGGAAATCCTTCAAGGCTGGTTTCGACAATGATCTTGGCATGGCTGATCTGAGGCCATGCAACCGGGATACCAATCCAGCGGTCGCGTGTGCCCCATCGTCCCGGGCCAATCAGGACATAATTTTTTCCCTCTCTTCCCATCTCAGCATTAATGGTATCAATCTCCGCCGCCATTTCAACGGTCTTCGATTTGTCGAAGGTATCCGGATCTACAAAAATTACATCGTAAATATTGTCAATCAATCCGTTGCCCATCTCTTTTTCAGAATACAGAAGGATTTGGTCCCGGTTGATCTTCTCCATATCAATATGAAAATCGGTAGCATTGCCGATCAGTGGTTTTATCTGAAGCAGATAGAAAGAAGCTTTATTATCGTCATCCTTGTTCAGATCGATGGCAAACTCCATTTCCACCGGTGAACCCAGCGCCTCTTTGACTACATCGAGCACCACTTCAATGGTTTTTGCAAGGGGAATATAGTTGTATTTTAAAATATCGGCAAAGTTGAGTACCCGCGGGCCGCCATCGCGTAATCCGGCAGTAATCCGATCATTTTCAACGGAATAAACCGAAGCGCAGTGCTTCAGGGTCCCATGCATTTCGGCATCGTAGATATCCATTTTCCGAAGGCCGGCATCTTCGCCTTCCAACAGGTTCATCTCCTTTTTTTGCAGATCCACGGCATAAAAATAGACCTGCGACCCTTTGTACTGATCCTTTGGCGAATTGATTTCAAGAGTTGGATACAAGGGTGAAAAACGGAATGCCTTTTCTCCCTCAACCACATAGCGTCCAAGGCCTAATGCAATTACGGCAAACCCCTCTTCGGGTTTCATATGGGCAAATGGATAATAATTATAGGATTGGGCAACTCCGCTGATATGTGGATAGTACACATCGGCATATTGGTTTCCGACGACCTCCTGGATTACAACGGCCATCTTTTCCTGCTCTATGCGATAATTAACCGCTTCGATGTACCCCTTGGCAATGGGGGAATACACGGAAGCATAAACCAGTTTGATTGCATCCATCAATTGATCAAGCCGCACTTTTGGGTCCGGATGACAATTGGGGATCAGGTAGGTTTCGAAGATTCCTGCAAAAGGCTGATTAAGAGAATCTTCAAAGAGTCCGGAAGAACGTATTGCCAAAGGCTTCGTGATATTTTTAATGATTAATTTCAACTTCCGGATAAGGGTTTCTGTGAGCCTGCCTTCCAAAAACCACCTTTTTATCTGGTCATAATCTGACTCATAGACTGCTTTTTCCCTCAATTTATTCCTGTCAAGGAAATATTCAAATTCATCGGTACCCACAATGGAGGTTTTCGGGGTACGGATTTTAATGTTGGGGATGTGTTGAGAAAAATCGTAATTGTATATTAACGTGTTGATAAAAGCGAGCCCGCGTCCTTTTCCCCCCAACGCCCCTTCGGTCAGCGCCAGGATATTACGTTCGTCGGATATAGCCGATTCCTCAAAAGGGATCACCTTCCCGGTATTTTGTTCGTTGCGGAAATGCTGGATCACATTGATGAGGTATTCGCGTAACGAAGTCGGATCTTTAAAATCGGTCACTTTTGCCGGGTTCAGTATCTTGGCAACCTGAATTTCTCCACGGGCCATCAGCCAAAGGGAGAAGTGGTCTTTCCGTGCATGATATAAGAGAGATTCTTCCGGGATGGTCTTTAGTAAATCCTCAAATTCTTTCAGCGAACGTGCAACAGCGATCTGGGTACCCTCCTGATCGCGATAAATAAAACTGCCAAATCCCAGATAATGGGTAATGAAACTTTTAAAATCAAGAAGCAGGGTTTCTGAATTTTTATTAATAAAAGAGGCTTTTAATTCATATGCTCTCTGGGCATTAATTTCATCGGACGACTGCATCACAATGGGAAGGTCTTTAATCTCCTTCCGGGTCTGCCTGACCAGGCTGAACCCCGCCGTATTGTTCAGTTTGCCATCCTTTTTAAATTTCACATCTGAAATGAGACAAAGGATAAAGTCTTTGTACTTGTTAAAAATATAGAGGGCCTCTTCATAAGTTGAGGCCAATAGAATTTTCGGTCGTGCTTTCAGTCTGAGGATGCGGTACAATTCATCGGTAGTAACATCCTCAATGATGTTTTTAGTCTGTTCCAGCACGATATTGTACAACATCGGAAGGTATAATGAATAATACTTTGAGGAATCTTCTACCAGCAGGATGACCCGTGTCATGCCAATGGTGGTATCGTTTTCCACATTGATTTTGTCTTCCAGATAGTTGATCATTGCGAAGAAGATCTTGGAATCGCCATTCCAGACAAAAATCCGGTCGACCCAGGTCAGTTTTTCAGGTTCTTCTTCATATTTAGCGATCTCTGTATTGCTGTTCAATAAAAGGAATACGGGAATATACTGATATTTTTCCTTGACGGTTTTACTCAGTTCTACCGGGAATTGTTTATCCGTACCGATCATGATGATGATCAGGTCGTAATGTTTCAGACTGAGTTGTTCCATTACCTCACCGATCGTTGATACACCGGTGATCCGTGGCATGGTACTCAGGCTCAGTGCATAAAATTCCCCCAGTACATGTTCTGAAAAACGGCCTTCCTTTTCGATGCTATAAGCGTCATAGAGATTGGCGACCAATAATATCTCTTTGACTTTAAAAGGCATCAGGTCATGATACAGGTCGCGGTTATAGTTGGTACGATTTAAAAAGGTCTGGAGGAGTTGACGGCTGTATTTAACCGGGCCGGAAGCATCCGGTTGGGGTTCCGTCACCTCTTTCTGTACCGTTTTCCGCAGGATGGCCTTACCTTTAATAGAATTCAGATAACCGGCGATCAGGTTGGCCAGATTGATAATAAGATGGCGCTCCTCTTCAAGGAAAGGTCCTTCAAATTGTGGGGGAAATGCTTTCAGGTAACAAATCTCAATAAACCCCGAAAGGTTGTCAATGGTTTCGAAAGGTTGAATCTGGGCCCACTGGGTTTCAACGAAACCCGGACTTATAAGTTCGAGGTTCCCATATTTAATACGGCATACCGTATATTCGGGATATTGCCAGGCCGTAGGCAGGATCAGGCAGATTTGGTGAAGGGCCTCTTCATTTGGTTTCCCTGCGCGAAGGATGGCAGTGGTCTGGTTAATGGCGCTGAGTTCCTTTAGTCTTTCCCGGGTAATGTACCGCCCCTCCCTGCCTTTTACCGCGTTGAGGTACCCTTCAATCAAACTGGCCAGGTTCAGTATTAAATGGCGCTCTTCTTTCAAAAATGGCCCCTCATCTGCCTCGGGAAATTCTTTCAGATAAAAAACCTCAATAGAACCAGTGAGGCTGTCGATGGTTTCAAAAGCCTGTAATTGTCTCCATTGTGTTTCCAGAAATCCCTGACTTGTAAATTCCATCTCTTCGTAACGTATCCGCGCTACTGCATGTCCTGGATATTGCCAGGCATGCGGCAGAAGCTGACAAATCTCAAAAAGGGTTTCGTAAACAGGTTTATTGCCCCTGATAATAGCAGCTGTTTCATTAATCGCGGCCAATTCTTTGAGCCGTTCCTGATTATCATAAGCCAGCTTTTCAAAACTGCCGGAACCCGGGCCGGAGATTACTGAGTTTAATCCTTTATCGTTTGTCAACATCGGGAAATGGGATGGAAATGCCAAAATTAAAATAATTCTGTTATCAATTTGTAAGATAATGACGACTTTTATAAAGTTCAGTATAATTCGTACTCTTATATACGCAGGATACGTATGTATTGTAAGTGCATTTCTTATCTAATTGAATAAGAATTAATTATATTTCAATTTATGGTAATTTTTACATCGTTGCATTAAAATATTAGTTAATATTGTGAAAATTTTCACGTTCTTTTATCCATTTTTATACATTATTAATACCCCATCACTTAAAATCCAACCATTATGAACAATGACATGTTAAAAAAGTTAATTGACGAATTCATGGCAAACATCATTGCTAAAAATCAGGGTGAAAAAGAATTTCATCAGGCTGTAATGGAAGTTGCCGAATCGCTGATCCCATTCATTGAAGAGAATCCGAAGTACAAGCAGGCTAAGATCCTGGAACGGATGGCTGAACCCGAAAGGGTGATCATCTTCCGGGTACCCTGGATGAACGACAAAGGGGAAATACAGATTAACCGTGGCTATCGGATTGAAATGAACAGCGCTATTGGCCCCTATAAAGGTGGTTTGCGCTTTCACCCGACGGTGAATTTAGGAATTTTGAAATTCCTGGCTTTCGAACAGGTATTAAAAAACAGCCTGACCACATTGCCAATGGGTGGTGGTAAAGGCGGCAGCGACTTCGACCCAAAAGGGAAAAGCGACAATGAAGTGATGGCTTTCTGCCAGAGTTTTATGACCGAATTGCAGCGGCATATCGGACCCGATACCGATGTACCTGCCGGTGATATTGGCGTTGGCGGCCGTGAAATCGGCTTTATGTTTGGACAGTACAAGCGTTTACGCAACGAGTTTACAGGTGTCCTAACAGGTAAAGGATTGGAATGGGGAGGCAGTTTGATCCGTCCCCAAGCAACAGGTTACGGTCAGGTTTATTTTGCTGAGGAGATGCTCAAAACCCGCGGACTCGATTTCAAAGGAAAAACGGTGCTTGTCTCAGGAAGCGGTAATGTTGCCCAGTATGCAACCCAGAAAGTAACCCAGCTGGGAGGAAAAGTTGTAACCCTTTCCGACAGCGAAGGTTATATTCATGACCCCAAAGGCATCGATGCCGACAAGCTGGCTTTCGTAATGCATCTGAAAAACGTGAAACGCGGACGTATCAAAGAGTACTGCGAAAAATATGCCGAAGCAACCTTTGTCCAGGGTAAACGGCCATGGGAAGTAAAATGCGATATCGCATTACCCAGCGCTACACAAAATGAAATCGACGGCAACGATGCCCGTACCCTGATGGCCAACGGATGTATGTGTGTTTCGGAAGGGGCCAATATGCCATCAACCCCGGAAGCCATTGAGATTTATATTGCGAAAAAAATCCTTTATGGCCCTGGTAAAGCAGCAAATGCAGGTGGTGTAGCCACTTCAGGACTTGAAATGTCGCAAAATTCAATGCGTCTTTCCTGGACACGCGAAGAGGTTGACCAACGACTCCATACCATCATGGTTGACATTCATAAAAATTGTGTGAAATGGGGAACCGAGCCCGATGGGTTCATCAATTACGTCAAAGGGGCCAACATCGGTGGTTTTGTTAAAGTTGCTGATGCAATGATGGCACAGGGACTGGTATAATCACCTGATTTTGTTTATAATCCAAAGGGGGATCCGGGATACCGGGTCCCCCTGTTTTTACATATCCTTTTTCTGTGATAATTTCAGTTTCCGACGGCCAACATAGGACAAAACAAGAACAAATACGATATACAAGGTTGAAGATGCCAGCATGGATATGGGAGAAACGATGATTCCGTAGACAGGCAACAAGGTTAAATTGATAATCACATTAAGTATAACAATAAGGGCTAAAGCAATCAGCATCAGGTTAATTCTGAATATAAACTCCACATACCGTTGAAGAAGCAGGGCTGTTTGCCAAAGAAAGGCTGAAAGCAGCAATGGAAGATAGATCATCCAGTAATTCATCTCGGGAATATCCAGCCAACTTTCCAACAACTTCGATTTGATGACCATAAAGACAATAAAAACAAGAATATAGACCAGTGACTGAAAACTTAAAGCCTCTTTGATTTCACTCCATGCCGCTGCTTTTTGGTTGGTATGCCAGAGATCAACCATTTTTGCCTGGTACGACACATAAATAGGCAATCCGCTGAATATCACCGCTTTACTAATAAGGTCTTTGAGTGCAGAATAACTTCCGGCATTTTGATAGCCAAAATACTCCGCAATAACAAAACGGTCGAATGCCATGAGAATATGGGAAAATAAGAGCCAAAACATTACGCCGTAACCAAAAGCGACCGCCTTTCCAAAAAACCGGGAATCCCAATAAAATCGGGTCCTTTTTATGGCCAACAACCCTTTCACCCGGATAAAAAACCGGAGAACTAACACTCCAACCAAACCCACTACCAATGCGCCAAATACAAGGGACTGATTTTTCCATCCCAGGATAAAAAGACCCGCCAGAAAGGTCGCGATCATGATCAACTGATCAGAACCTTCAATAATGGCTGTACGCACCGACCGGTGATGAACCTGAAGGATGGCCATATGAAAAAGGTAAAAATGGGTCAAAAAGGTAAAGGCACAAACCAGTAAAAGTTCCGGTGTGTCAGAATGAAAATAAAAAAAACCTGCCAGAAATACGAGGAATGTGGAAATCAATGCAGTGATAATGGTCAGATCATAAAACCGGCCTACAACAATATTGAACTCCCGGGAAGGATGGCCCAGAAATTTTAATATACTGACCTGTACCCAATGATACGTAAAGGTGATAGCAATCAGGGCAGAATAAAACAAAAGAGAATAGCGGCCATATAAAACAGGCCCAAGATATCGGATTGCAAGGATTATAAAAGCCAGGCTTATAACAGCAGGAACAAACCTCCCGGCAAGATAAATAATGGCTTCTTTTTCCATTTTGAAATGATCTCCCGGTCCAATTCTTTGGTTTTAGCGAATTTCACCCGGCGCCTCTTTTGTAAAAAAAGTTTTCGGCCTTAAAACTTTATCAAATGTGAAATATTGAATGAGCGTAAAATCCTGGCCATCATTAACGAGTGCATACAACCGGTCAAGATCATAAGGCAGAATATTACCCATCGGGTCGGTCTGGCCTTCCGGGCCCTGTTTGTGCCAGGTCCGGATGGTTTTTTGCACCCCCGATGTGTCGGTAAGGGTGATAACGATAAACGGCGGAGAAGCAAGAATCGAGTCTTTTCGCCGGCGGTCCATATCGTTGATCAAGGTCTCAAAGTTCAGGTTCCTGAATCCTGATAAAAAATTTAACACCCTGAGCGTATCATAATCAGCAATAATCCGGTTGTCATCGATGGATATCAGGGTGAAAAAATTTTTCCCGTCGTTTCTCAATTCATAGGAAAGATCGGGAGTCAAGGGTACCTCCACCCGCACAGCGGCAATCTCGGGTATCGTCTTTTTAAATACGGTGTAATCCCTCCAATATTTTTCGATCGGACTGTACCGGGGAGAAACAAACCCACGGAAACCGGGAATATAAGTTATGAAAGCACGGGTTGATTTTTCCATCAGCATATAACTGCCCAGATTATTCTGTGTTGCGCCTCCCACATAATAGACCTTTGTCCTCTTTTCATGTGGGAACATCCGTATCTTATTAAACAAGTCAATCCGGTAAACCCTTTGATAAACCTCAACTTTCACTGCATTGACCGCCATTTCACGGATAATATTATCCTGAGCGGCATTGGCCACCGGCTGACTGACCGCCAGGTCGAGCATGGTCTTTAACAGCATTTCAACAGATAATTTCTGCGCTTGATATTTATCGTTAACGGTCCAATTTCCCGGCGCCTTTTTGACAAGTTTAACCGTATTGTTGTTTTTATCTGATAAGAAAATCTTTGTTACATTGGAAGTATCATCGACCGCAAAATCGCACAGCTCGCGCTGAAACGTTGAAGATGACTGTGTAAGCCACAAGATCAGGGCGATCAATGAGAGTACAATGACAACAAGAAAGATAACCTTGTTTTTTTTCATGGTTGCTTTTTTCGTGCAAAAGGTGCATATATGGCCTTACGGATGCGATATCTGACAAAACCAAATCCGAGGATAAACCCTACCGGTAACAAAATATTTAACAATTGCCAGAAAAGTCTGTTTTTGGCAATTTTATTGCCATCGAGCAAACGCAGTTTTAACTCCCTCGAACGGATTGAGATCAGGCCGGAATCGTCGATCAGAAAATTGACGGCATTTAAAACCAGCTCTTTATTTCCAAACGTCTGACGCGAATATTGGTCATAACCCAACGGTAACGGATAACCCTCCTTGTGGGAGAAGTCATTTTTTGCAACATCTCCATCAGAAATCACAATCATTCTGGTATTTTTACTTTTTGAACGAAATCCAAGTCCTTCATTGGCAGATAGTTCCGGTGGAATACGATAGAGAAATGCCGAAGGAAATTCCCCTTCAAGCAACAGTGCTACCGGCTGTGGGCCCTTGTTGAACATACGTTCATCGGGAGGTTCCCTGAGAATTTCCAGATCGATTAAGGCAGGGGCATTCACTGTTCGCGAATAGGGAGAAGTTGCCAGGAGAAAAGTTTTCTTCACCCCCGGTACAGCCACTGTGTCAAGCGAGCTGATGAACTCCGTTTTTACAGCGTTCAGGCCGTTTACAATGGGATGGTTCATGACAGGGACCAGAATGGGAAAAAAGAACCATTTGAAAAAATCAAACTGGGGTTGGTTTCCAATTTGTCCTGTTTTTACCGGAATCTGAAGTGCATTCATATCCTGAACAAGGTTCAGGTTCAACCTTGCTCCATAATTAAACAGGATATCCTCTAGGTTGATGTCGTTTGGTATCCCAATCGTAGTGTTGTACTTCTGAAGGCTGTCCATGCTGGCAAACACCGGATCGATGAGCCAGAGTATCCGGCCTCCTCGCATGATAAACTGGTCAATCAGAAATTTATCTTTTTCGTCGAAGGGTTTTACCGGTTTTACGATGATGATGGCCCTGTATTTATTTAAAAGGACATCGTGGCTTGAATCGGATTTTATTCTTACAGCCAAACTGTTGATTTTATGATCCATAGTGACCCTGTCGACCGAATAAAAAGCCGAAAGTTCATTTTGAAGATCAATGGATTGTATCTGGCTCAGCTCTCCATGTCCTTCGATGATGGCCAAGCGTGGTTTTACAGGAGTCATTAAAATCTGAACAGCGCTGGCCAGATTGTATTCAAGCGACTGAACAGAAGTGTTGAGTACCTGTTCTGACCCTTCCTGCAATTGTGCCATCAGCAGTTGTACCGGTATTTCGTGCCCCCTGTATGAAACCAGCGCACCCGGGAAGATGATCAACTGCGATGATTCTCCCTTTCGGGTAACCCGCAGGTCGGTAGGTTGAAGGCCACGCTCAACCAACATGCGATAGGTGTCGTTCCGTTCTTTCACATTCGGATTTTCCGACGGGTCAACAAACTGGTATTGGATGTTTTTATTATACGCCCGGAATTCATCGAGCATCTCTTTTGTTTCATTCGAAAGCCGCTGAAACCCCGGTGGAAGATCCCCGTTCAGAAAAACCTTGAAAAAAACCACATCATCCACTTTTTTTAATAGTTTTTTTGTGGCCGGCGATAAGGAATAGCGTTTTTCTGAAGTCAGATCAATCCGGGTAAATAGAAAAGAAGCGATGATGTTGACAAGCAAAATAATAACGATTCCAAAAACAAGTTGGTAAACATTGGATCGTCTTATGTTTTTTTTTCTGTTGGTCATCGTCCCTTCAAAGAGTTTCACCATTTCCGGCTTTCAAGTGATAATTTTGTCATCAAAATAAACAGAGCGGTGACACTGATAAAATAGATCACATCTCGGGTATCAACCACGCCCCGGCTCATCGACGAATAATGAGAGCTCATTCCCAACGATTCAATCACCAATCCGGCTTTGCCTGATACGATAAAGGTGTATATAAATTCGAATCCCATATACATGAAAAAACTGATAAACAAAGCCAGAATAAAGGAAACAATCTGATTGTCGGTAAGGGATGAGGCAAAAGTCCCGATTGCCACAAAACCAGCCCCAAGAAAAAACAATCCGATATAAGATCCCCAGATGGCTCCCGAATCGAGATTCCCTGGCGATAGTCCCAGAAGATAAACCGAGATATAGTAAACTATCGTTGGGGCCAATGAAAAAACAACCAGGATGACCCCTGCAAAATATTTGGCGAGGATCACCTGAAGATCGGTCAGTGGTTGGGTCATTAGAAGTTCCAGTGTGCCGCTCTTTTTTTCATCGGCAAAAGAACGCATGGTGATGGCCGGAACCAGAAAAAGAAAAATAAAAGGGGCCAACATGAACAATCCATCAAGATTGGCATAACCATTATCGAGGATGTTAAAACCCAACGGGAACACCCACAGAAAAAGCCCCGTCATTACAAGGAATACTACGATTACAATATACCCTGTCAGGGAATTCAGGAAACCATATATCTCTTTTTTTAACAATGCATACATACACCTGTCCATTAAGGGCTTGCAAAAGTACAAATTTTCGGGTTTAAAACGGTAACAGAAACCGGGTTTTAGGGGATTTGCCGTGATATATAAACCGAATAATCGACCAGGCGTGGTTCATATTTCTCTTTTAAAAGATGTGATGAAATCATGAAGTCGGCCGTTGAACGGTTACAGGCAGTAGGAATATTATATACAACTGTAATCCGCAACAAGGCTTTGACATCCACATCGTGAGGCTGGGGCTGCATGGGGTCCCAGAAAAAGATCAGAAGGTCGATACCCCCTTCGCTGATAAGGGCTCCCAATTGCTGATCGCCTCCCAGCGGCCCCGATTTCAATTTGATGATCGGGAGCATCAGCTCTTCTTCTGGTTCCAATTTATTTAATATGGTCTCTTCAACTAATTTTCCGGTGGTTCCGGTACAAATTAACTGATGGCCCAATAACGTTTTATAATTGTATTCAACCCATTCAACCAGGTCTTTTTTACGGTTATCGTGTGCTACAAGTGCAATTTTTTTTGATTTTTCCATAATTTAAAATATAAATAATTCATTAGATATACGTTGGCTCGATCCGAGAGCCAATTCCGGAAGGGCAGGATATTTAATCAGGGATCGCGGGGACCATCTTCAGATGATCCTCTTCAGGCTCAATATGTATATGGATTTCGCTACGTTCGATAGCCTGTTTGATCCGGTCCTCCACCGTATGTGAAATCTTATGTGCCTGCTCAATGGTCAATCCCGGGGTTACATGAATGTTGATTTCGATAAATGTATCAGCCCCCGAAGTACGGACTTTGACATCGTGAAAGCTCGATATTTGAGAAGTTTGCGATAAAATCCTTTCCACCTTTTTTATCAGTTCCGCCGGTGATTTATCCAACAGTACATCCACAGCCCTCTTCCCAAGCCGGAAAGAGAGAGCCAGAACAATCACTGCAACACCAAGCGCAGCAATGGAATCGGCAAAATGATAGCCAAAACCGGAACAGATCAATCCAATTAAAACAACAGCAGAGCTAAATACATCGGAAGAAAAATGAAGCGCATCTGCTTCCAGCGCCTGGCTGTTGACTTTTTTTGCAACCCTTGATAATGCACGCGACCGGAAAAAGTCAATAACAATAGAAACGATCACCACAAGGTAGCTGAAGATATTTACCTCAATATGGGTATTACCGGTTAACAGGCGGTGAACCGCTTCAAAAATAATCCAGCCACAGGTTATCAGTAAAAGGACCGTCTCAACAAGGGCAGAAAAATTTTCAATTTTACCATGGCCGTAATGATGGTCGGCATCGGGGGGGCGATCGGAAATCCGGACCGAAAACCAGGTGATAACCGCTGCAACCAGGTCAAGCCCAGAGTGAAGCGCCTCTGAAAGCAATCCCAGGCTCCCGGTCATAATACCGGCAACAAACTTCAACCCGGTTAAGAAAACCGCTGCAATGACAGAGACCCCTGCAACGTTTTGCTTTTCATTTTTCATAAATCAAAGCAGTTCCACGATTACAAGCTGGTCCATTTTCAGCCCCAGCAAACTACTTGCTTTTCCCTCACGGATGGCGATTTCAAGATAACCGCTGGCTGAAAGCAGCGCTAACATTTCGCCCTGATGTACATCTTTGTATGATTTACTGATCTCTGTAATGCGATAGGAAGGGGAACGAAAGGTGATCGCGAATTTCCGCCCTGTAGTTGCAGAGATGAAAAGAGATTCGGTGATGTTTACGTAAACATTTTCATAATTATCAACATAGATCACTTTGCCTTTGATAAGACCTTCCTGAATGACCGGCTGGAAAGCCATTTTTTGTAACACATTATCCTTGGGATGGCCCAGTTCGGAAAGGGGTTTCCCTTCCGCGATATGACAGGCCACTTTAACAAAAACATCGCGTGCCGGAAAGGTAAAGTAATCAGAATCCTGGATCACATCCAGTTCAATGATCTGTTCCGGTTTCTCATCAAACAACAGAGAAAAGATTCCGTTATCAGCGCCGATAAAATAGTGGCCATGATGGCTGACCAGGGTATGGGGTGTTTCAATCGCTGCCTCACTGTTAATAGCTATGATGTGAACAGTCCCTGCCGGAAAGACACGATATGAATTGCGCACGATAAAGGCAGCCTGGTTTAAATCGAAAACCGGAACCTGGTGCGATATATCAACAATCTGTACACCGGGCAACTTTTTTAAAATAGCGCCCTTGACAACGCCGGCATAATAATCTTTGAGCCCCCAGTCGCTCGTCAGGGTAATAATGGCCATAAAATATTCGTACTTTTGCGTAATCAAAGGTATAAATTTTTCATGAGCGAGAAAATTATCAACATTGAAACGGTTCATCCGTTGGATATTTTCGGGGCCAACGACCAGAATCTTGAATTGGTCAGGAATTTTTTCCCAAAGCTGAAGATCGTTTCCCGTGATAATTATGTTAAAGCTTATGGGGAAGAGGCCGATCTGCTCGATTTTGAGCTGAAATTTACTGCGCTGATACTCCATTTCGAAAAATTCGGCCGGTTGAATAAAACCGATATTGGCCATCTGCTCGACGCCCATCAGAATGGAATCGACATGACTCCCGAAGCGGTTGCCGATGTGCTGGTTCATGGTAAAAACGGAATGTTGGTCCGGGCACGCACAGCCAATCAGCAGCGGCTGGTCGACTGCTCCCTGAAAAACGACCTGGTTTTTGCCATCGGGCCTGCCGGGACAGGAAAGACCTATACCGCTGTGGCTTTGGCCGTGCGTGCCCTCAAAAACAAAGAGGTACAACGCATCATCCTTACCCGTCCGGCCGTGGAAGCAGGCGAAAACCTCGGATTTCTTCCCGGCGATCTGAAAGAAAAACTTGATCCCTACCTCCAACCGCTGTACGACGCACTGGGCGATATGCTCCCCACGCAGAAACTGTTGCAATATATTGAAGACCGGGTCATCGAAATAGCCCCCCTGGCTTTTATGCGCGGCCGGACACTCAACAACGTTTTCGCCATCCTCGACGAAGCCCAGAATACCACCCCGGCACAGCTTAAAATGTTTCTCACAAGGATGGGAGCCCTGTCCAAATTCATCGTCACCGGTGATATCACCCAGGTTGACCTTCCCAAAAACCAAACCAGCGGCCTGATCCATTGCCAAAACATCCTCAATGGGATATCCGGTATCGATTTCGTATATCTCGACAATTCCGATATCATCCGGCACAAACTGGTGAGCCGGGTTATTGATGCATATTCAAAAGAGAGGCAGGGCCCCTGACTTCAGAAAAACCAGGAAAAAGAGTTAAACAGTCCGTCCGGGCCGCAATGAAAACCGCAACAGCCCGTTTCTACCATATTTTAAAATCCGCTATCTTTGCATTTTAAACCTCTCGCTTTATGACCCATGTCCTGCAACAAACCAACTTCAACTTTCCCGGCATGAAAAGCCTTTATAAAGGAAAAGTCAGGGATGTATATAATATTGATAATCAATACCTGGTGATGGTTGCCAGCGACCGGATATCCGCATTCGATGTTGTTTTGCCCCGGGGAATCCCATTCAAGGGACAGGTGCTGAATCAGATTGCCTCAACATTTCTCGATGCAACAGCCGATATTTGTCCCAACTGGAAAGTTTCAACCCCCGATCCGAATGTGACCATTGGTCGTTTTTGTTCAATTTACCCGATAGAGATGATCATCCGCGGCTACCTGACCGGAAGTTCATGGCGTACCTACCAGAAAGGCATCCGCACCATTTGTGGCGTACAGGTCCCCGACAACATGAAAGAACATCAGCGTTTCCCTGAACCCATCATTACTCCCACAACCAAAGCCGCAGAAGGGCACGACGAAGATATAACCAGGGAAGAAATCATCGCCCGGGGCTTTATTCCGAAGGAAACGTATGAATGCATCGAAAAATATACCTCAGCCTTGTTCCGGCGGGGCACAGAAATCGCTGCCTCCAAGGGACTGATCCTTGTTGACACCAAGTATGAATTCGGGAAAGGGGCCGATGGTAAAATTTATCTCTGCGACGAAATCCACACCCCCGATTCTTCCCGTTATTTTTATCTTGATGGTTATGATGAACGCCAGGCAAAAGGCGAACCCCAACGGCAACTATCCAAGGAATTCGTGCGTGAATGGCTTATGGCCAATGGATTCATGGGAAAAACAGGACAGCAGGCGCCCGGGATGAGCGATGCCTGGATCCACGAAATCTCTGACCGTTACATAGAACTTTATGAAACCATCACCGGCGAACCATTCATCAGGGCAGATACCGAAAACCTTCAGGAACGCATTGAAAAAAGCATAAACAACTGGCTGAAAAACCGATAATTCGTTATTAGATTACCGGAATTCAATATTCGGAATTCGGTATTCTTCATTAAATAAGCTTCCATGATTCCCTTTAGCCCTCCGAGAATGGATCAGCGTATTGTCGATGAAGTTGTCGATACACTCTATTCAGGATGGATCACTACCGGCCCAAAAACAAAAAAATTCGAAAAGATGTTGACAGCCTATGGCGGTCATCGGGTTACCCTGTGCGTCAATTCAGGTTCTGCCGGACTGGAGCTGATGCTCCGGTGGTTTGGCGTTGGTCCGGGGGATGAGGTAATCGTTCCGGCCTATACCTATGCCGCTTCGGCAAACGTGGTTGTCCATTGCGGGGCAACGGTTGTTTTTGCAGACTCCAATCCCGATTTCAACCTGTCCGTTGAATCC
Organism: Draconibacterium orientale; assembly: GCA_020718225.1. Lineage (GTDB taxonomy): Bacteria > Bacteroidota > Bacteroidia > Bacteroidales > FEN-979 > CAIVAT01. The sequence goes on from DYSO01000002.1 coordinate 31,139, forward strand.
ATCCGTAAGGCAATAACACCTCATACCAAAGTTATAATTCCGGTTGATATTGCCGGTTGGCCTTGCGATTACGATGCCATCAATGCCCTTGTCAGGGAACCCGGTATTCAACAACTGTTCAATCCGGTTACGAAACCCCAGCAGATGCTGAACAGGATACTGATACTTTCGGATGCCGCCCATTCAATAGGAGCCTGGTACAAAGGCAGGATGGCCGGTAACCTCACCGACATTACCGTTTACTCCTTTCATGCAGTGAAAAACCTGACTACCGCCGAAGGTGGCGCCGTTTGCCTCAACCTGCCCGAACCATTCAATCACGATGAACTTTACCGCGATCTTAATGCCAAATCCCTTCATGGGCAAACCAAAGATGCCCTTGCAAAAATGCAGATCGGAAGCTGGCGGTACGATATCATCGAACCGGGATACAAGTATAACATGACCGATATCCAGGCTTCGATGGGAATTGTAGAACTGGAAAGGTATAACGACGATATGCTGGTACGCCGGAAACATATTTTTGACCGTTATGCACTGGCCTTTTCAAAATACCCCTGGGCCTTGCCACCGGTTTACCAAACCGATGAGCGCAGGTCGTCGTACCATGTTTTTCTGCTGCGCATCAAAGGGATCACAGAGGGACAACGCGACCAAATCATCCGGGAAATCTTTAACCGCGACGTGGCCGTGAATGTGCATTTTGTCCCCCTGCCAATGATGACTTATTACAGGAATGCAGGATACCGGATGCAGGATTATCCGAATGCATATGACAACTATGCACACGAAATCAGTTTACCCGTATATTATGACCTTACCGACGGGATGGTTGACACCGTCGTTTCAGCAGTTGCCAGCTCAGTCCGGACTGTTATTGGTTAATTTTTAAACCTGAATGTTGATGGTGATCCGGTTTTTTGATATAGTTTTTTCCCTTACCGGGTTGATCCTCCTCTCCCCACTTTTTTTAATTCTGGCTATTCTCATTGCATTTGATTCGAAGGGGGGCATCTTTTACTTACAGCGGCGTGCCGGAAAAAACAACCGCGACTTTCTGATGATCAAATTCCGGTCCATGAAAACCGGTTCCGATCAAAAATGGGGCCTCACCATCGGGGTGCGCGATAGCCGGATTACAAAGATGGGCGCCGTTTTAAGAAAATATAAACTCGATGAACTGCCTCAGTTGCTGAATGTCCTTAAAGGAGATATGAGCCTTGTCGGTCCCCGTCCTGAGATCCGCAAATATGTTGATCTGTACACGAACGACCAACGAAAAGTCCTTTCCGTCAGACCAGGGCTTACCGATTATGCCTCCATTGAATTTATCCATGAAAATGACATCCTGGGAAACTCCCCAAACCCCGAAAAAACATATATTGAAGAGATAATGCCAGCTAAGATCTGTTTAAATATGCAGTTCATCAACCATCCAACCGTTGGTAATTACTTTTCAATTCTCCAAAAAACCATTAAAAAAATTGTTGTCCGGTAATTTTTAAAACTGCTTATCCCTTTCGGTCAGGCCAGATTAACGGCCATAAAATAAATTACCCCTGGCTTTTGCGCGTCTTCCATTTAAATGCCTTAATTTTTCGCCATGTCGAAGGCACCTCATCCCCCTAACCCTCCTCCCAAGTGTGAAGGAGAACCTCTCTCCAGTCCCACCTGTCCACCTGTTCCACCTGTCCACCTGTCCAACCCGTCCTACTCCACCCGAATCAATTTCTGCACGGTTTTAGAGTTACCCGATGTAAGTACACAAAGGTAAACACCCGGAGCGCCGGCGCCGGCATTCCATGTAACTTTATGGTATCCGGAGGGGAGTATCTGACTGATCAGTGTATCCTTCAGTACACCCGTATTATCATACACCATCAGGGTAACCGGAGTATTATCATGCCTGATTTCGAAAGCAATGGTCGTCTCCCTGATGAAAGGGTTAGGGAAGTTAGGGAGCAGCCGGGGTTTTCCCAGGTCAACCGGTACCTGGACGGAAAGAGGGTAAAATACCGGACTTCCAGCCTGGACCCAGGCGGTATAAATTAGGTCGGCAAGCGATCCTGAAGCGCGCCGCAACAAATCGATGGTAAAAAGTCCTGTTTTGTTCCACAGCGCCTGGTAGTAGGCGTCGGAATTGTTATTCCCTGCTTCGGCCCGGGCTTCATTATCAGCAATCATAATGCTATCGACATATTGATAATTAAAGTAAAGGCTGGAGAATACAAAACTGCTGACATCGTTGATATAGTGAACCGAGTCTGCCGGATATATAAGCATCGCTTCATAACGGCTGATCATCCGGGACTCATACCGGGAATGGACCCCATTCTGACCGGTATATTGACCGTCGTAGTTCCTTGTAATGTGCAGGGGCATGTGTCCGTCACCCACATAATGACCCAGGTCGGCTGCGAACAGTGCCGATTTCAGCCAATCATGACGTTCAAAACAGGCCTTGAGTGAATCGAAGGTGATCAGGGTTGCCCAGGGTAAAATTCCCTGGTCTATCACAAAAGCGTAACCATGTAATGCAACAACGCTATCAAAACGGGTTGGGATATGACCGGTTTGCAAAAATTCGGGGTAGTTGTCGATATCGATATAATGTTTTGGCGACTCGTTCGGATCGGTATCTTTACGGTTATCGGCCTCGGAGGCATATAAAGTTACAATGTTGGTCCAGTCGGGCTTCAGGAAGGAAAGACGGACAGGAAAAAAGTTGGCGGTATTCTGGTTGATGACCCGGTGGCCTTTGTATCCCCAACCGGAAAAAATTACACCAAGGAAAACCAATGGGAGGATAAGCCTGAGTTTTTTCATTCAAATGCGTTTAACAAAACTTCCAAATCTTCAATTTTATCATTATTCCCTAACTTCGTATAAGCAAAGATAAGGTTATTGATTAAACGATAGATAATATCCTGGTTTGTACAAGGGGCAAAAAAAGAGGGATCGGGTTTTATTTTCATCTGTCTGATAAATAATTCAATTTCCCGACTGGTAAACACTGCTCCTTTATTGAATGGATTGATATAAAACAGGACATCATCTTCTGTGGGATTATCAATCCCGGTATCGGTAAGATAAGCTAAAATAAAATGTTGGGGAAGGTTGACCCCATAAACAGGCATTTCCAGTTTCCGGGCAAGGGACATATAGAGTATTCCCAGAGAAAGCGGGTTCCCCTGATGCGATTCAAGGAGTGTATTGATATACGAATTTTGCGGGGCGGCAATGTTGCTCTTGTTTCCGTCAAAATGGTGTACCTCAAAAAAAATGTGGTTCAACACCTTTACATTTTCGAGTGCGGTCAGGTTTTCGTGGAGTTCGAGCCAGACATCCATCCTGATTGCTTCAATTTTCGATCGAATTTCTGCATCATCCAGGTTGGGATACTGAGTTTTGGTAACCAGTATAAAGCCTTTAAGCAAATCGGAAGGGCCCAGTTTCACCCAGTTGACAAAATCGACATATAAATTTTCGCTTTGAATCTGATGGCTGATCTCTTTAATACGTTCCTGCACCAGCGGGTCGAAGATGTTTTCCCGGGCGGTTTCCAGAGCGGGAAGGGCTTCCATCCCTAACGAATAAATCTGTTCGCGGATGAGTTGAAAAGTAGTTTCATCCGGCTCATCCAGCAATTTGATCAGGGCGAATATGTTCGAAGAATCTGTCAATGAATGTGTTGTGGTTTCATGGCTTATTATGGAACTATTTTTTCAGGATATAAATCCAAAATTGGAAAAATGAGGTCGTAATCATTCCAGTTGAGGTTTCCATCAGTCAGATTAAAATTTGAAAACTGTTTCTCATCAAGATACTTTTCTATCGAAGGATGTAATGACTTAGATAAAAATGATAAAAAAACAACCCATATTCTCATGATCATCATTTTGTTATTTTCTCAAATTCAACATCGCGGCTATTTTCTCCAATACCAGGGCAATAAGGTCATTGACCACCAATTTGTGGTTGGGGTTATAATGGCCGGTTGCCCGGTTGGCAATCAGGGCACAGATGGTTACCATATCATGGCCCATCAGTGCGCCCAATCCATAGAGGGCTGAAGTTTCCATCTCGAAATTTACAATGCGATGACCGTTGTGGCGGAAACCCTGAAGTTTGGCGATCATCTGGGGGTCGCTCAGCGGAAGGCGCAGGAAGCGGCCCTGAGGGCCGTAAAATCCGGGCGCTGTGGCCGTAATCCCGGCAACTGCATAAGGCCTGAATACATCGATCAAACGGTCGGACCCTTTGATTATATAAGGTTTTGAAAGATCCTTTGGCCATGTTGTGTGGGCGGCAAATGCTTCCGTCAGCTCCGTATCAATGATATCCGGTGTTCCTTTATAAAAATGCAACAGGTTATCCAGTCCGATGGCATGTGTGGACAAACCAAAACTGTTTACAGGAACATCGGCTTGAATGCTGCCTGAAGTACCGATCCGGATGATACTTAAAGAACGGTGGACCGGCTTTTGAGTACGTAATACAAGATCAAAATTAGCCAATGCGTCCAGTTCATGCATTACAATATCGCAATTGTCGGTACCAATTCCTGTGGATAATGTAGTAATTCGCTTACCTTTATAGTAACCGGTTTGCGAGATAAACTCCCGGTTGGATGCCGTATGGTCTATCCCTGTGAAATGGTCGGAGATTTCATGGACACGCTGTGGATCGCCAACAACAATGACCGTGTCGGCAAGATTTTCAGGGCGCATGCATAAGTGGTAAACGCTTCCATCTGCATTTACAATTAAATCGGGTTCAGCAAGTAAGGACATTTTCTAACATTTTTGCAAAGATACGAAAAATAGTGGTTTTCTATGGTTTTGAAGATAAGGGGAGCGTTTCTATTGCTATTTTTGCATCAGGTTTAAACTTATTACTGATACGAATGAAAGTTGAAATCATCAATATCGGAGATGAACTCCTGATCGGCCAGGTTGTGAACACAAATGCTGCCTGGATGGCGGAACAACTCAATCTTTCGGGATTTGCCGTACATCAGTTTACCGTGATCAGCGACACCCGCGAACACATCCTGAAAGCGCTCCGGGAAGCGGAAAACAACGCTGAAATCATCCTTATCTCGGGAGGCATTGGCCCCACCCGGGACGATGTCACGAAAACCACACTCTGTGAATTTTTTAATACCCGATTGACCTTTAATAACGAGGCCTACCAGGATATAAAAACCTTGTTTGCCCGGCGTGGCTTTCCGGTGACGGAGCTGAACCGTCAACAGGCGGAATTGCCGGAAGGATGCCTTACCCTGCCTAATAAACTGGGGACAGCCCGGGGCATGTGGTTCGAAAAAAAACGTCCCGGGGAGGGGAAAACAATATTCATCTCCATGCCCGGAGTCCCTTTTGAAATGAAAGAGATGATGACCAACGAAATCATTCCCCGGCTGCTCATGTGTTTTAGCGCCCCATTCATTTATCATAAAACCATTCTTACCCAGGGGATAGGAGAATCGTTTCTGGCAAAAAAAATTGAATTCTGGGAAAACAACCTCCCCGAAGATATAAAGCTGGCATACCTTCCTCAACCCGGAATGGTCAGGCTGCGGCTCAGCGGGACAGGGAAAGAGGAGCGCCTGGTCAGGAACCGGGTTTCATCAGCCATTGGGGAACTGGAAAAGATAATCCCCGAATATATCTTCGGTTATGATGAAGAGACCCTGGAAGAGATCATCGGCAAACTTCTGCTCGAAAAAGGGAATTCAATGGCAACGGCCGAAAGCTGTACAGGAGGATATATTGCCCATCTGATCACAAGTATCCCGGGCAGCTCGGGATATTTCAAAGGTGCAATAGTAGCCTATTCCAATGAAGTCAAAGAGAACCTTCTGGGTGTCCCCTCCGGTACGCTTCAGAAGTTTGGCGCCGTGAGCGAAGAAACTGTCCTTGAAATGGCCATATCGGCCCAAACCCAATTCAATGCCGATTATGTTATTGCCACTTCCGGAATTGCCGGTCCTGATGGGGGCTCCATCGACAAACCCGTCGGGACTGCATGGATTGCCATTGCCACACCCAATGAAGTCTTTGCCAAAAAATATAGTTTCGGCGATAACCGCAGCCGCAATATCCGAAAAACAGCCCTCCAGGCAATGGCCCTTTTAAGAAAAAAACTGATCGGTCAATAACCTGAAACAATTTTTACCCCGTGCTTGGTGGTTTAAAATAAAACCCCTATCTTTGCACTCCATTTTCTAATCCCATTTAATCTGAAATACCATGTCAAGGATTTGTGAAATCACAGGGAAGAGCGCCATAAAAGGAAATTCGGTTTCCCATTCAAATAAAAAAACAAAACGTTGGTTCAATGCCAATATACAAACAAAAACCTTCTTCGTTCCGGAAGAGAACAGAGAAATTACATTAAAAGTTTCTGCAGCTGGTTTGCGCCATATCGATAAAAAAGGCGTTTACAACTGTATCAAAGAAGCAAGGGAAAAAGGATTTCTTACCAGGTAAGTTTTTTTTTCATGGGTATGAATGCTGTTACAGAAAGTAACAGCATTTTTTTTGCCCCTTAAACTCAACTTGCATCCCGTAACGGGGTTTGAAAAAACTTCATTTTACAAATAATATTTTTCCTCTATAAATCTCGCTGATTTTTATGCGGTGCGTTTATGAATCGTGATTATTATGTAAGTTTGTATTAATAAAATTCCCGGAAAATGAAGACGCTTAATTTAGACCTGAACAAACGTTACACATACGCTGATTATCTCACCTGGATGGACAACGTGAGGCGTGAGTTATACAACGGGTTTATTAATCTGATGACCCCGGCCCCGTCAAGAAAGCATCAACGTATCTCTACAAATCTTGTCAGTATTTTCTGGAATTTTTTACGATATAAATCCTGTGAAGTTTACCATGCACCATCGGATGTTCGCCTCCCAAAAGATAAAAACGACTACGATGATAAAACCATAACCACGGTAGTGCAACCCGACATTTATGTAATTTGCGACCTGTCGAAAATGGATGATAAAGGCTGCCTTGGGGCTCCCGACCTGATTGTTGAAATAGTTTCAGCCAACAATTCAAAACGCGATGTTAAGGATAAATTTGAAATTTATCAGGAACATGGGGTCAGGGAATACTGGATCGTAAATCCCAACGACGAAAATGTAACGGTCTTTTTATTGGATAAAAATGGAAAGTTTCAGTTCGTTGGCATGTACGCAGGCGATGACAAAATTCCGGTAAACATTTTCAAGGGGGATTTGCGAATTGATCTTTCAGAGGTGTTTCTGCCTTAAACAACAGTTGAGCCAGAACAGTCGTAGCCATATGAATAGTCATCCAGGTACAACCTTCTCCGATATAGCTATTTCAGGTTATGATTCATAAATGATGATCGAATGATTGACAATGAAAGGAATTCAATCCCGGAATTTTTAGCCGGACACGATATGATAACAGAAACGGGAATGTAAATATTCAAAAAGAAATAATTCCGGCAATTTTCCGTTATTTGCAGAGCTGTCCCAATTACCACGAATGAGAGAATGCTTTCTGTTTTTCCTTCCCTTGCTGTTCTGTCCGTTTTTTTCCCGATCGCAACAGACCCGGGACCCTGATGAGAACCACGACCTGGTCCAATTTTCGGGGATCGTCATCACTGCCGACAGCCTGAACCCGGTCCCCTATACCCGCATCCTGGACCAAACCAGCCATCGGGGCACCACCAGCGATATGACAGGCTATTTTTCATTTGTTGCCCATAAAAATGATACCATCTTTTTTACTGCACTCGGGTTTAAACCCGCTTCGTTTATCATTCCCGATACCATTACAAAAAAACGATACTCCCTGATCCAATTGATGACTTCCGATACCCTGACACTGACCCCCGCATACATATTCCCCTGGCCAACATTAGAAGAATTTAAACGGGCTTTCATTGAAACAAAAATCCCAGACGATGACATCGAAATTGCCCGTAAAAACCTTCTTGCAGCCGATATTCGCATGATGGCCGAAGAGTATCCCATGGATGCACAGATGAATTATAACAATTATATCGAAAATCAAACCAGTAAACTATACTATTCCGGTCAACAACAGCCCTTCCAGATTTTTAATCCCTTTGCCTGGGCAAAATTTATCAAAGCCTGGAAAGATGGTAAATTCAAATCACAGGAAGAACGGTTAAAATAACAATTTACAGGTGAAACACATCGCCCTTCTGCTTCTTTTACCGCTTGCACTTATTTCGATGGAAAGCAGCGCCCAGCAACCCGTTGCAACGGTGACCGGGAACGTCTTTGTGTCGGGGACAAACCTCCCGCAGCAGTATGTAAACATTGCTATAAAAGGCACCAGCTCGGGGACAACAACCCTGCAGAACGGACACTATGAATTAACCGTCCCGGCAAATAAGGTAATTACACTTTTATATTCTTTTATAGGATATGAAACAGATTCGCTGTCCATACAACTGATGCCTGACGAACGTCGTGAAATCAACCTTACCCTGAAAGCCGTTTCCACCCAACTGGAATCCATTGAGGTGAGAGACCAGCAGGTACGTACCAACTCGTTCAGCCGTCTCGACCCGAAAGTGATGACGTTTATACCGACCATCAACGCAAGCGTGGAAGATCTCATTAAAACCCTTCCCGGTGTGGTTTCACGTAATGAACTCAGTTCACAGTATTCTGTCAGGGGAGGAAATTATGATGAAAATTTAGTCTTTGTCAACGACATCGAAATTTACCGCCCATTTCTGGTCAGGTCCGGCCAACAGGAAGGCCAGAGTTTCCTGAACCCCGATCTGGTATCGGGAATATCTTTCTCTGCCGGTGGGTTCGATGCCAAATATGGGGATAAAATGTCGTCGGTACTTGACATCCGGTACAAAAAACCAACCTCGTTTGCCGGTTCTTTCGACATCAGTCTTCTTGGCGCATCTGCCCATGTGGAGGGCCGTTTTGCAAAAAAGTTTTCGTACCTGCTCGGAGCAAGGTATAAAACAAATTCATATCTGTTAAAATCACTGGATACCAAAGGAAATTACAAACCCAGGTTTTTCGATATCCAGGGAATGATCAATTATGATATCAATAAAAAATGGGAACTCTCCCTTTTCGGGGCCTATGTCGATAACTCCTATAAATTAATCCCCGAAACCCGGGAGACCAGCTTTGGCACCCTCGATGAAGCATATAAAATCACCATCTACTTCGATGGCCGGGAGGTTGATTCGTATCAGAATTGGCTTTCGGCCCTTACCCTGACCTGGAAACCAATACAAAACCTGCGCCTCAAACTGATCTCTTCCGCCTATCAGACTTATGAAGCTGAAACCTATGATATTTCAGGCGAATACTGGCTGGGAAAACTTGAGATTTTTCAGAATAGCGCTGAAGCCGGCCAGGTAACCGAAATTATGGGAGTAGGGGCTTACCTGCAACATGCCCGGAACTATCTCGACGGAACGGTATTCAATATGGAACAACGCGGCTGGTGGGAGAAAAACAACATCAACCTGCAATGGGGCGTAAAGTATCAACATGAGTTTTTCAAATATATTGTCAACGAATGGGAGTTGCAGGATTCATCGGGATATTCCCTCCCCAGGCCCGATGATTCACTTGGATCGCCCAACCCGCCACACGAAGAGCTCTACCTCTACCATGTGATCCGGAACAACAATACCATCAATACCAACCGGTATTCGGCGTTTATTCAAAATACCTGGGTTTTTAAAAATCGACACAACGATATTTCGCTTACAGCCGGATTAAGGGGTATTTATTACGATTACAACAACCAGGTATCACTGAACCCAAGGGTGTCTGTTTCCTTTAAGCCTCACTGGAAGCGGGATATGGTATTCAGGCTTTCGTCGGGATACTATTCACAACCGCCCACCTTCAGGGAAATGACCGATCTGGAAGGGACCATTGTTAATAACCTGAAAGCACAAACAGCCATTCATGTGGTTGCCGGAAGCGATCTCTATTTTAAAGCCTGGGGGCGGCCTTTCAAATTCGTGACGGAACTCTACTATAAATACATCCAAAACCTGATCCCTTACGAAATCGATAACATGAAGATCCGTTACTACGGAACAAACGATGCACACGGATATGCCACAGGGATCGATTTCCGTATCAACGGGGAATTTGTGAAAGGGGCAGAATCGTGGGCCAGCCTTTCGATCATGAAAACGGAAGAATACTTTCAGGGCGCCTGGATCCCCCGCCCTACCGATCAACGGTTGAGCCTGGCGATTTTTTTTCAGGATTACATCCCCAAATTTCCAACCTGGAAAATGAACCTTACCCTGGTTTATGGTACCGGTATCCCTTTCGGGCCACCCGATTCACCACGTCAAGACCAAACCCTGCGCATTCCGCCATACCGGCGTATCGATATTGGCCTGTCAAAACAAATAATCGGGGAAAATACCCGGTTTTCACCCAAAAACCCATTGCGGGCATTCAACTCCATGTGGATCACACTCGAAATTTTCAATCTTCTCCAGATCAACAATACCATCTCATACCTCTGGGTAACTGACATCACAGGAAAAGAATATGCCGTTCCCAATTATCTTACCCCGAGAATGTTCAACCTGAAACTGATAACCAATTTTTAATGTGGCTCTTTCACCTTGAACCTGTCGCCGGTATTTTCTATCATCTTCCGTTCCCACTCCTTCCCATATCCCGGTTGCATGATTTTTTTCGGAACACCGCGGTCATTGCCATTATCCAATAGCTGACGATCAACAGATAACTTGATGTTGCCATCCATATATTTCATGAAAAGATAATGATAGAAGTCCGACCATTTAGAGACAAGCAGATCTCCGCTATATACTGAATAATCGGTAATATAGTTCAGGCAGGCCTTAGGGTCCTCTTTATATAGTATTCCGGCACGGTAATCAACAATCTCCGTTTCCCTGATAAAGCGTGACTCCAGTTCTTCCTGATATTTCTGAATTTCAGGATGTATCACATTATACCGTGAATATGCCCAGTTGTTGACTTGATTAAAAGTCCAGAATGCCGAATGGTCCGACCAGCGGACCATAGCGCCATTACCAATGGCATAACTATGAGGCACGGAGCGGATCCCGCAATACATCGGAGCATAAACACAACCATCGGAATCATCCACGCCAAACCAGAAAATGCCACCCAGGGGATCGGGCAGCCATGATCTTGATTGTGCCACAAAACTATAGCCGGTTTGCTGTGTCGCAATGGCCCGTTCGTTGCAATACAGTACGCTGTCGATGGTAAATTCCAGGGGGCGCCAGCGGTAAGGGTTCTGAAAAGGGCCAGCCCCAAAATCGTATCGCATGTCAAGTGGTGTATCTTCAAAATGGTCACGCATCCCGTGCATTACATCCTGCAAGGATACCGGTACATCGGGTTTAACCCAGAGTGGTAACCGATTGGAAACAAAGTGGTTCGGGTTTGGGGAATGGTCCTGAAAATGAGCCCCTTTCAGGATAATGCCCGCTGCATATTCGTTATAAACGGCATTATCGCGCAGCTCCCGGTTGATCTTTCTGAAAAACGACCAAACCCGGGCATCACAAAAGCGGGCCCCTCCGAAATTCAACGGATTATAAACATCTGAAAAACTAAAGTCACCATCATCTCCGTTATAAAAACCATGCGCTTTGGCAAAGCTGATCACATCGGGCGAATGGTAGGTTGTTTGCTCCCTGTCGCTCCAGTTGTTGTTTTTCTGAAACGGGAATGTAGTAATCCTCGACTGATTGGCATGACCGCTCACATATCCGTCCGGGACCATTCGGGCTACCCAAACGGCTCCCATTTCATATTTCCCTTTTCCGATAATTTCCATGATCCAAGCTTCATTGGCATCGGATATGGAAAATGATTCACCGGCAGAGGCATACCCATATTTTTCGACCAGTTCCGTGATGATACGTATCATCTCCCGGGCCGTTTTTGAACGTTGCAAACCGATTTTCATCAAAGAACCGTAATCAAGGAAGGCTCCGGGCTGACGTCCCAATGAGTCGAGCCCCCCGAACGTTGTTTCCCCGATGGCTACCTGGTTTTCGTTCATAAACTGCACCACCGAATAGGTATGGGGAACTTCGGGAATCTGGCCTAAAAACTTCCCGCTTTCATAGTGTACGATATCGCACATATCACCCGGTTTATGGTCGGATGCAGGATAAAAGGCAATGGCCCCATACCGGGTATGCGAATCGGCGGCATAGGTTATCATCACCGATCCATCTTTGCTGGCACCTTTGGTCACAATAAGGTTGGTACATGCAACAGCAGGTTGGTAAAGGAATCCAACAGCTATTATAAAAGCAGATGCAGCGAGCGCTTTTTTCATAACTATGAAAGTTCAGCCAATGATTTTTTTATTATTTCAACGGCTTCATGAATCTGTTCTTCATTGATAACCAAGGGTGGCGCAAACCGGATAATATGATCGTGGGTGGGTTTGGCAAGCAATCCGTTGTCGCGCATTTTAAGGCAGACATCCCAGGCTGTTTTTCCGTTGAAAGGTTTGATCACAACAGCATTCAGAAGTCCTTTACCACGTACGAGTTCAATATAAGGAGAATGGATTTTACGGAGTTCGTCCCGGAAGATGATTCCCATTTTCTCGGCATTCTCCGCCAGTTTTTCATCACGGATCACTTCAAGTGCAGCAATGGCTACTTTTGCAGCGATGGGATTGCCGCCAAAAGTGGAACCATGTTCCCCCGGATGGATGGTCAGCATAATCTCGTCATCTGCCAGTACGACAGATATGGGATAAACACCACCGGAAAGGGCCTTTCCAAGGATGAGCACATCCGGACGGACATCTTCCCAGTCGCAGGCCAGAAGTTTCCCTGTCCGGGCAATACCGGTTTGAACCTCATCGGCGATAAACAGTACATTTTTTGCCTTACAAAGCGCATACGCTTTTTTCAGATATCCTTCATCCGGGACAAACACACCCGCTTCACCTTGTATGGGTTCTACCAGAAAACCTGCCACTGTCGGATCGTCCAATGCTTTTTCAAGGGCATTCAGATCGTTGTAAGGAATGGGAACAAAGCCGGGGGTAAAAGGCCCGAAATCCTTACGTGCATCCGGGTCGCTCGACATAGAGATCACCGTAATGGTACGCCCGTGAAAATTATTGAGGCAGCAAATGATTTTTGCCTGATTTTCGGGGACCCCCTTTACTTTATATGCCCATTTCCGGGTGAGTTTCAACGCTGTCTCATCCCCTTCTGCCCCTGAATTCATTGGCAAGACCCGCTGGTAACCGAAATATTCGGTTATAAATTTTTCGTACACCCCTAACACATTGTTGTAAAATGCCCGTGAAGTAAGTTCCAGCGTCTGGGCCTGTTCAACCAGGGCATTTACGATCCGTGGATGACAATGTCCCTGGTTTACCGCAGAATATGCAGATAAAAAATCATAATAACGCTTTCCTTCAACGTCCCACATGAAAACGCCTTTCCCTTTGGCAAGGACTACCGGAAGCGGATGATAATTATGGGCCCCGAACTTATCTTCAAGTTCCATGGCCATTTGTGATGTTTTTACTTCAATCATAATCCATTTGGTTTAAAAAAGTTCTGAAATCAATGACGGATGATGAAAGATCCGGTTCCCAAAGTCTGTCCGGAACCCATCAGCCGGTAATAAAAAACTCCTGAAGAAAGTGAATTCACGCTGAAACGCCCGGTGGTTTCAACCATGGGGTGTTGTGCAACCAAACGCCCCTGTGCATCAAAAATATCCAAACGTCCCTCTTTCACTGCTTTTTTCATGGATACATGGATGAACCCGGAAGCAGGATTGGGGCTTATGGCAAGCGTTGTTTCCTGTGGAATCAGGTCGTTGACGGCATAGGGCGGCAATCCGGTAAGCGTAACATCATCAAACAATGCCTGGGAGCCAACCTGTCCGACAGAGCCAAACATATTGGAAGCATTATATCCCCCACATGACAATAAAAGGATGGTTATGGAGTCGGGCATCACCGTATTGTTTCGGTAGGCAACTTCTGCATCAAACAAAGTCCAGTCGGTGACAGTCCCGTGAAAAATCAATTTGTTGTAAGCAATGGTATCTCTTTTCGAAGTCGCTGTGTTCCATTTCGACAACAATAAAATGGCCCCGGTCGAATCGCCGTTCACCGGGTACGATTTGTAATAACCCTGAAACCGCAGTGGTTTAACGGTCCACAGATAAGGTTCCCCTAAAATGGCAGAATTTCTGGCCCAGTTAATTTTAATATTCCCGATGACCCCCGGGATGAGGATAGACATTACATCGATCCTGCGCGTAATACAACGCGCCGAGTAAGAACCGGCATGGGCGGTATCACATCGATAGACGGTAATTCCCGGAGGCGTGGGGATCGTATCCAGAATATTTATGGTATGGAAGAACCCGCCGGTTGGTTCATAAAATGGTTGCGACGGGGGCACCGGGGTGTAAAGGCTCCATCCCTCGAAATCACCATTGGGAAGAATAAGCTGGGCCTGACTGATCGCATTGAACCCAAGCAAAAACAGAACGAAGGGCAACATTACTTTTTTCATATACATTTGATTTTATGGTTAATTTTTTAAATGTTCACAACTACCTGCACAGAGGTGGTGCGTGGCGCTTCAATGGTAATTGGCCTGAGCGAATACTCTGTGTTCATAAGGTTATTGACAAGCAGGGAAACTTTAAAAATGCCAAAAGCATATCCGACCCGGAAGTCGAGGATAAAATTCCCATCGTGGTGCGCCTCCCGGTATTTAACAATCCCCGAATGCATTGCCTTTGGGGTATCGAGCTGGTACAGAAAAATATCGATATTACGCATATAGCCATAATATCTTCCGGAAAATCCGGCCGAAAAGCGTTTCTTATAGGTAAACTGGACATCCGATTTTACCAGGTACTGTAAACGGTATTTAAGGATGTTGTTTGTGGTATCGGTTGAAGTATTCGCATAAGAATAATAACGTGTTTTCTGGGTAGAGGTTTCAAAATTTTCATAATAGACCTCATCCGGGTTTAATGCCTGGGGTACCGTATAGGTATATCCCATCAACAATGAAAGTTCGAGGTTCCTGGTGAGTTTCCCTTCTCCTGCAATGGTAAAGTCGGCCCCATAAATCCGTGCCGGCCCTGTATTGAGAAATTTAAAACCAAGACTTTTATTGATTTCGCCATGGCCCCATATCCCGAAATTGAATTCCACATAGTTCCAATAGTCTTCATAAAACCCTGCCAAATCAATCATCCCGGCAAATTTTCCAACTTTGAAAAGTTGTTTGACTCCCAGTTCGTACGAATTGCATGTTTCTGACTGCAATGTCGGGTTGGGATAAAAGCCAAACCCTCCTGAATTGGTTGTAATATACCGTTCACCAATGCTGGGGGCGCGGTATCCCTGACCTGCAGAAGCGCGGATATAAGTTCCTTTCGAGGCCTGGAAATTCAATCCGGCCCTGAATATCGGTTTGCCCTCAGTCAGGTCAGCAATGTTATAATATTCGTACCTGGCGCCGGCTTCTATGGTGAGCCGTTTAAAGAACTTCTTGGAGAGCTGAAGGTAAACGCTGAAGTTTTCAGAATTATAGGTCGCCGACTGATTGGCTGTGGTCGTTCCATCGGGTGCAAGAATACCGCTGAAAACCTGTCCCTCAGAATGAGAATACACATTCATGACCCCGACAACAAGCGTGAGGCCACCAAAATTTTCAAACCTGCGATTGTATTTAAGCTCATTGAACAATGTTGTATACCGGTTCGACTGGTTGTTGTTGGCATTGGTATTACCGTAATACACCCTGTTCTTAAAATTGAATTGATTGCCTTTTTTATCGAAATATTTAATATAGGGATCCGCATAAAAACTGAACACTTTAAAATGGGATAAGGCGCCTGGATAGGAGCGATAGATATTGGTATCGGCATCATACCAAAAATAGGTCTCCGCGCTTTCGTTGTACATGAAATTGCCATTCAGTCCATACGTAAGCCCTTTGACTTTCTTGTTTCGTACGCGGGTATTGAAATAGACTTTGGCGCGCTTGATAAACTCCCCACTATTAAACGCCGTATCGGAAGCAACTTCCGGAACGCCGCGGATATACCCCTGATCGTCATAATAACTGGCCCCGACTCCCAGGTCAATGTTGTCGAACTGCTGAAGATGGGATATCGATATTCCATATTGAATGGGGTTAAAGCCAGACCACGGGGAGGCAAATTTTCGGGAAGGCTTACTATAAATGCCAAAAAAAGAGTTGATTTTTGTTTCAGGTAAAGCTTTTGGGTAAACGGTCCGGATATTGATAACACCCGTGATGGCTGAAGAACCGTAAACCACTGACGAAGCGCCTTTTACAAGTTCAATCTGTTCTACATCTTCGATTGGCAGAAACCCCCAGTCGGGCCTTCCTGCATCACCCCTGAGCATGGGGATCTCATCCACCATTACCATGACCCTGCTTCCAAGGCCGGAACTAAATCCGCTGCCTCCACGTATCTGAGGTTCATTATCAATGATGGCAATCCCGGGTAATTTATCAATGGCCTTGTCCACACTGGCGGGGTTGGATACATGGATGGAGTTTGCTTTCAACACTTCGATGGTGGCTATGGATTCCTCAACTTTCTGGTCATAACGGGAACCGGAAACCACCACTGTACTGAGCTCCTGAACTGTAGGCTGAATCAGGATATCAAGAGTCATCTCCTTTTTCGTTCCGGAAATATTAACCAATTGTTCAAGCTTTTCATATCCGATGCATGAAATAACAATCACATGATCCCCTTTATCCAAATCCATCTTATAATAACCGTTTTCGTCGGTGAATGTAACGCTCGATTTTCCTTTAATACTGATATTGGCAAAAGGGACCGCATCTGAGTTTGAAGCATCGATCAACCTCCCTTTTACAACAGTAAGGTTCTGGGCCATCAGGTCTGTATCAGGAAGGAATATGAACGTGATTGAAAAAAGAACAAGAAGTATAAATTGCTTCATCTGCTTTTTGGTTTACCTGTCAAAAGTATAAAAAATATTGGAACAATCGGGATATTAACCGTAAACGGTTGCCCCGGGATTGATTACCAACGATTTAAAATGGAGGGAGGGAGAGGGAATAAAAGAGCCTAATTGCAGAGAACCCCACTGCTGATCTATTTTTGAAATAGTCGTATCATCCATCACAATTACATTGGGCCAGTTGCGCGTAAAACCATCCAGCTCTCCGGTTTTTCGTGTACCATCCTGACAAAGAACAGCGTACCGCTTACCATCCCCCTTGTCAGGGTAAAAGCAATCGCGGACTGGATCCAGGTTGTTGGCAACCAGCCAAGTCACTTCCGAAAGAAGGGAAAGGTCGGTGGAGGCATCGGTAAAAACCAGAAATTTGACATTTCGGATCCAATCATGCCGAAAAATATCAGCGGTAAGTTGTCGAACCTGGTCTTTCTTCGTTTTCCATATAGAAATGATAATCAACGATATACCGTTTTCTAAAAAATCAGAACGAAGGGCGCTGATTTCGGGGAAGGCTCTTAAAATGCTCTCTTCATCCACCTCCGGTGAATTTGACATTTCAGGATCTGTTCTCTCCTCTGGCAATTTTAAAGTGGCGTCGATGCCTATTTTACTGCCGTAAGCGTAATGTGAACTTGAGTGGTCAAGAATGTCGGCCGGGCCGCGCAGGATATGAACATCCATCAGCGGATCCACCTGCTTGGATACAATCTGTGCCAATTGCCGGTAATTGTACAGGTCAACGCCCGCATCGAAAACCACCATGGTTTTGTTAAACATCATTTGTCCGGCGCCCCATAATGAACCCATGATTTTGGCTGCCTGTCCGGGATACTTTTTATTAATGGAAACCAGCGTAAGGTTATGAAAAACACCCTCTACCGGCATATGCATATTTTCAATCTCCGGGGCTACGGTCATTTTCAGGGGCAACCTGAAAATACGTTCGGTTGCTTTTCCTATCCAGCCATCTTCCTGAGGCGGGATTCCAACAATGGTTGCCGGGAAGATGGCATTTTTACGATGGGTGATGCAGGTAATGTGAAAGCGGGGAAAATAACCGGTCAATGAATAAAACCCGGTATGGTCGCCGAAAGGGCCTTCAAGGATGAAGTCCTCTGTCGGGTCAATATATCCTTCCAATACAAAGTCGACATCGGAAGGGACCTCCAGATCGTTTGTCAGACACCTCACCAAAGAGACCCTTTTATGTCGCAGAAATCCGGCAAAAATATACTCATCTAAGTTTTCGGGCAAAGGGGCAGTTGCCGCATAGGTATAAACCGGGTCGCCACCCAGGGTTACGGTGACGGGCATCCGTTGCCCTGATTTTTTGTATTTGTCGTAATGACCTGCTGAACCCTTATGGAGGTGCCAATGCATCCCGGTTAGTTCGGGTCCGAAAACCTGCATGCGGTACATCCCGAGGTTCCGTGTACCCGATTCCGGGTCCCTGGTATGTACACAGGGCAACGTTATAAACGGGCCGCCATCAGAAGGCCAACAGGTTAAAACTGGCAATTTTGACAAATCGGGCTTATCCATCACAATTTCCTGGCATACCCCCCGACCCCCGACCGATTTAGGCATCCATGAAGAGAGATCTTTTAAAACAGGTAAAATTCTTAATTTATCAAGAAAACCCTCCCTGGGGCCAGTAATTTTATGAAAAAGGTGACCGATATTCTTTTCAATGTCGTCCAGATGATTAACTCCCAGCGCCATACAAATCCTGCGATCGGATGCAAAGGCATTGATAAGCAATGGGAATGCAGTGCCGTTGTTTTCGAACAACAGGGCTTTCCCTCCATGTTTTACCATCCGGTCGGCAATCTCAGTAATTTCAAGCCGGGGTGAAACAAAGGCTTTAACACGTAATAATTCGTCTTCCGATTCAAGAAGAGAAACAAAGTCGTGCAGGGATTTATATACCAAATTTCTTTTCACTGAATTTCGAAGGTTTCTCATCTTTATATTTCGATGGACATTTAAGCAGCAAACTGGTCGCAACAAACTGGTCGCCATTCATCGAACCAATAACAACTACTTTTTCGGATTTTTCAAAATCCTGTGGCTTGGAATTATTGTAAACTACTTTTTTTTTATCTCCGTTTCCATCGACCATAAAAAATGAAAACTGGTTGGCGTTTTTCAGAACATCATAATCGATGGGCTTTGAACGATCCAGTGTGCCAATAATGTGCAACTCCCTCCCCGGATTTTGAGCCGCCTCGGCAAATGTTGAATAGGTTCCCGAATCAGACAGTGTTGTAACCACCACAGCGATGATCAGCGCCAATACAAGGATAATAATGATATGTATTACTTTCATTACCGCTGGTCTGTATTTTTTTCGTTTACCTTTTTTTCGAGATTCCGTAACTTCCGGTCAATAAAAAAAAGATAGGCAAATAAACCGATGAATATCAGCGATAAAACGGCTACTACGACAAAAGTTTTATCAGAATTTTCCATAATATCTGGACAGGTTAAAACAGGTTAAAACAGGTTAAACAGGTTAAAACAGGTTAAAACAGGTTAAACAGGTTAACTTGGTTAACTTGGTTAACTTGGTTAACTTGGTTAACTTGGTTTGTCATTGGTCATTTTTCGGATGCGTATTTTTAGTTGTAAAATCCAGAATCCAAGTAATATCCAACCGGCCATAGCGGGATAAAAAACAAGTTGCAGGGATGGTTCGAGGTGCTTTGGTAAAACTGTTGACCCATCTGATCCCGGATGGATGCTATCGCCTGACAGGCGTGGAAGTAACAAAACAAAAACAATCCACAGGATGAAAGCAAAGATGTTATAGGCAGCTCCGATTTTTGCCCTTTTACGGATATCTTCAACAGAACCCCTCAGTACCATGTAAGCCAGATATATAAACATACCTACTGCCACACCGTTTAGCTTTGGGTCTTTCACCCAGAAGGAGCCCCATGTGAAGCGTGCCCAAAGCATTCCGGTAAGAATACCAAGTACTCCAAACATCAAACCAACATTGGCAGATTCTACCGCGATGATATCTTCCTGCTCATCGAATTTTCCAAGGTATCGCAAGCTGTATATAAAACTGGTAACAAGCATGGCAAACATCCCAAACCACATACCGACATGAAAAAAAAGGTTGCGCATGGTCTGACCGATCATGGTTTCGGGGAGTTCCACAAGAAACCCGGCAATTATTGCATAAAGTATAAGGGCACAGGTCAGAAACTTCCAATAATCCCGCTTTAACATAGCCTTATTGATTGACTTCCTGACTGAGATAAACTCCGATTAAACCACAAATTGCTTATCTTTTAGTCTTTCCAAAGATACGGAAATAACAGATATGCGACAATGATAACAGACATGTTGATGGTCATCAGGACAAGGAGCAAATTGCCAGCGTCTGTCCAGCTAACGGAGTTTAAGGCCATGCGTGATAATTTCATCAGCAACATCAGCAAGGGCAGGATGATAGGAAAACTAAGAATGGCCATCAGTGAAAAATTATGACCGGCACGGGAAGCAATGGCTGCCACCAGCGTTAAAACCGAAGATAAACTGAAGCTCCCTGATATCAGTGTCAGAAGAAACAGTTGAATATGGATGACCGGGTTTCCCATCAGCAGAAAAAAGAAAATAAAGGATAGTACCGACAGAAGCGTCATCATAAAAAAATTGTAGATTATCTTTGAAAGCAGCGCTGCCTGAGGGCTGGCAACGGTATAATAATAAAGGTGCCTGGCCGGGTTTTCCTGAATAAAACTTTTTGAAATTCCGTTGACCGCAACAAACAATAAAGTGATCCAAAAAAGGGAATTCCAGGTATCACGGTCAATTATATTATCGAAGGCCAGATAGGTTATAAAGATGGTGGAAACCAGATAGAGGAGTATGCCATGAAGCGCATACTTTTGCTTGAATTCCAGTCGGAAATCCTTCCCGATCAACGTTTTAATTTCGGTTAATAAGACAAAAAATGGAATCATGGTAAGTACAAAGATAAAAAAACCCTGCAGGTACCTGCAGGGTTTAAAACGGTAATTTATCAGATCACGGTAAAAGATTAAAACCGGAAGGGATAACCGGGATTATTGAACAACAATTTTCCTGGTTTCTTTTTCTGAACCCATCATTACGGTATAAAAATAAATACCGGGTGAGAGGGCGCTGATATCCAGGGTTAAATCATGATATCCGGCGCTGAGTACCCCTTTCCGGATATTGATAACGTTGGCCCCGGCAATATTGGATACCGTGAGGCTGACATCGGTTGCCCGGACAAGTTCCACCCGGACACGGGTCATATCCAGGGCCGGATTTGGGAAATTCTGAAATACCCTGTTTTCCAAATTTGTGGCGCTTCCTTCAATACCGGTAGGAAACAGGTCACTGGGGTCGATTTCAAAAGCAACGGTATTACAATCGTGGACCGGGATAGAGGTATCGACAATATTGGAACCAGGCTGATCGCTCGTTTGATATACAACCTGTAATTTCCCGTCTTTTAAGCCTTTTGCCATACTGGGATAGACAAACTCCTGATAGATATATAAAAATCCGCTGTTCATATCCTTCATATCGGTCAAGTGGGCATGGTCATGAAATTTGATACGGCAATAAATATGACGGTAATTGAGCAGGTCGGCCGAGGGGTTTTCCCAGGTTACAGCCGACCATACAGCATAAACATTGTTGTATTCGTCGATGGAGAGTTGGGGAAAACTGGAAAGGCCGACGCGGTAATTGGGCACTGTCAGAAGGGTATCGCCTGGCCCAGGGCCGTCGGATACATATCCGAGTAATTGGCCGTTGGCTTCGAGCACATCAAGATCGAGGCTGTCGGTGACCATCGGCATGGTTGAATTCCAGTAAACCAGTCCGTTCTGGTTAATGAAAATATATCGGGTGCCTCCTTCCATGTATCCGCCACCGATTCCAAAAGCAATATGAAATACGCCATTATGGTCCATTTCAACCGCTATGGCCCCATCCGAATTTTTAAAGGGTGGGACATAGGTTACGCTGGCTGGTAATTTTTTATTTGCATTTGAAAGTACCGGGATTTTTGTCCATGTTTCGCCATTATCAATTGATTTCATGATAAAAGTATCAACCCAGGGCCCGGATACGGCAAAGTAGATGGTATCGCCATAAGGGGTTCCCCAGGCATACTCATCCCCATTGAACCCACCGTAATTGGTAGAATCCAATTGTGGGATGATAACATCTTTTTTATCCCAGGTAACGCCGCCATCAAGCGAACGATAATACAGCAAAGCGTAAGAATTGTCTAATCCCATATAACCGGAATAGGTAGTAGCCAGGATATGGACATAGTTGTGGTCAGGGCCGTTGGTCATTGCCCTGGGCCATGATATATCCACTGCCCCGGCAGGTCCGGCAAGGATGGATTGGGCCCAGTTCCCGGTACTTTTATTGGGCCGTTTACAAACGATCAGCCCCAAAATATCATCATGGGTAACAACCATTTCCCCGTTGGGGCCCCAGGGGACATAGGATGGCCATCCGGCCCTGCGGGTTTCAATCCGGGCAGTAGGTGGATCGCCCCAGGAAGAACCGTTAAAATAGTTATACCCCGTTCCACGTTGGTTACTAACTGTCGTTCCCCGTATCCATGTTCCACCCATAGTCCCATCGGGATGGAGGTATATTCTGTTCTGGATGGCCCCGTTGGTTTGCATATCATACCGGGTTTCGCCAATGATGATATCTTCAAGGACAGATTTTGAATTGGCAACAAAATTAAAGGGCTGCGAAGGTTCCACCTGTTCTTTGATGGCCTGTGCAGGAATTGCTTTTTTGGCAACAGCGGAATATTTCACCTGCGCCATGGTCATTGCACTGATACAAAAGACCATAAGAAATAGTGTAAATTTTTTCATGGAGTTCATGTTAATGGTTATTGAATTTGCTTGTTACAAACTTACAAAAAAAAGAGACAGGATCAATTTAATTGGGAACTATTTTCAATCTATTCGACAACCTGAAATGAACAAACGGTAAATCTTCTATTTCGCCGGATTAAATTTCGATGAAAAAAAAAGCTGCCCCCTCATGGAAGCAGCTTTTTCTTTGAAGTTGGAAAATGTTACTGAACAATCATTTTCTTTGTGATTTTCTGATCGTTGATCCATGCTGTTACCAGATAAACACCGGAAGGAAGTGCGCTTGCATCCAAGGTGTACTGTTTTGTACCGGATACAACCATCCCTTTATCATACGACAATACCTGCTGGCCAACGAGGTTCGATACAACAATGGTAACCGTTGCCCCCTGGTTCAGATGTAAGATTACGGATGCGGTCTCTTTCACCGGGTTTGGAGAAACAATCATGGTATTGAGATCGATGGATTTTTCTTCAGTTCCAACGGGGAATGGCGGATTGGCGACAGGAATTGTAAAGTCGGAATTCTCATAGGCAAAGTCGCAGAGATATTTGAATTCGACACTTGCTGCCGGATTGGTCGGCACGGAGAGGAATTCGGTTACAATGGGAAGCGTGTATTTGTTGTTGTCGGTAAAAACATAATGCGAAGTACATTGGAACCAGGCCTGTGAGCTGACATCAGAGAAAAGGGAAACGTTGTCGGGTTGATTTCCGTCCCAGGCTGAGGTGATTCTGTTGGTAATGAGGTCAAATCCACGCGCAAAGACATCGGGCATGCTGTTGTCGTCAACACCTGACATCTGTGTGTCGTCCCAGGTCACAAAAATTTTGTCGCCGGTTTGTGTGCTGGCGATATTAACGCGGTTGTCTTCGGTCAGGTCGCCGAAAGTGCCACGGAAAGTCCAGGGGTACCCCATGGCAACGCCGTTCCAGGTAGCGCCGTCATCGGTGGTATAGATATCGAAAACAGCATAGGTACTGTCTTCGGTCATGATGGAATAGTCGGCGGTAGGAACCCCGATGATTACCCCAATGTGGGGATTTCCCCATTTATCAACGCTGAGGTCGCAATCGAAAGCGGTGGTGTAGGGAATTTCGTCGCGGGTTGGCAGGGGCGGTTCAAACCATTGCGAAATGGTGAAATCGCTCATATAATTTTTCACCCCTTCAATTCCGTCGGGGCCGTCCAATTGAACCGCAATCGGGTCGCTCCAGGTCAAACCGCCATCGATCGATTTGAACAGGATGGGATAATAATTGGCAAAATCGCCAATCTGGACCGCGTTTCCATTGTTGGCAAGGACGACAACCCAGACGACATTGCCGTCGGGGGAGGCTGCGATGCGTTCGTTGGAGGGACGTTCATTGTCTTTGGTAACTAAGGGCAGTACGCTCTGTGTATAATCGAAAGCGTGGGTTTCGTTATTAAAGATACCTCTTCCAAGAATGATATTGCCCATATAGACCACGGAACCACTTTCCCAATTTTGTTCAATATCGGTATAGAAAGCCAACCCGTTTTGAGTAAGGGTAAAACCATCCGCGATGTAAGTATAGGGGGGTGCGTCGTACCAATACATCGTCTTCACGGAATCGGCCTGGTTTACCAAGTTACAGGAACCATGGCTATAACCGCCCCAGGTGGAAAGAAGATTGGAGAGGTTTGGCGCAAAATAAACGGCATAGGCGTTTTCAAGATCCATGTTGCCAGCGGGATTGTAAATACCGCCCTGGGGATAACGGCCGGCATCGAGATAATACTGAGCGCCTGGCAAGGTAGCTGCATAGATCTGACGGTTGGGGGTCCAGTCGTCTAAACTTTGTCCCAGGTTTACGCCAAGGTCGGCAGCGAGATATCCGGATAAACTCGGGGGCGCAGAGCCTGGACCCATGCGGTGAACGTTGATCAGTGCGTTGAGGTTGTCATCGGCCCAGACCATGGTTTTTTGCCCTCCAGAGTAACCATATCCGTAAGCATTTGCCGAAGTGCCAATGGTAACCACATTGACAAAATCCTTTGAACCTTTTGTGTTTTTCAGTCCTGAAGGTTGTGGTTTCACAGTTACATTCCCTGAAGGGTTGTTAGCCGGTTCAATTGCAATTTTCTGGCCGGTAATGGGTTTAGCGGACTGAACCCCCGATTTAAGCTTTACATTTTGCGCTGTTGTTGCCATTGCAAAAACAAGCGCCAGGCTCATGAGTAAAAATTTTTTCATGGGTTTGGTTTTTGGTTTGACTTGGTTTTTTTAAAATATTTCATTGTACAAACTTACAGAAAAAATTCCAATTCGTGGTTATCTCTGAAAAAAACAACAGAACTTTTTGCAGATTGTGTATAAAAACGTAGAATTGGACCCAAAAAAAAGGCTGTTCATCACGAACAGCCTTTTTTGAAAATCAGATAATGAGCGATTATTCAACTATCATTTTGCGGGTAAACGCTTCACCATTAATCCTTACGGTATAAAAATAAATTCCGGGGACCAGCTGGCTGCCATCGATGGTCATGCGGTGAGTGCCGGCATTCATCATGCCTTTGTCGAGGGTCTGTGTTTTCTGCCCCATGATGTTCGATACTTCCACAACGACAATGGCTGGTTTTTCGAGGTAAATATTAAAAAAGGCAATATCTTTCACCGGGTTGGGATAATTTTGCCCGACCTGATTTTTTTCAGCTACTTTATCAGGGCCAACTCCGGTGGGCCAGAAGGTACTTCCCGGTATTTCGCGGTATTGCCAGAAATTATCATGGAAAGGTATGGCTCCGGTTGTTCCGACAGCCGTGCCTGGTTGGTCGGCCGTTTGGAAGATAATCCTTAATTTATCGCCGGTTATTTTTTTGGCCATCACCGACCAGATAAATTCATACCCATAGTATTCGATCCCTTCATTGAAATCGATGGGGTCGGTTGACCAGGTGGTTTGATCGTGGAATTTGGCGCGGCCGTAAATATGGCGGTAATTGATCTCCTCTGGGCTTGGATTTTCCCATGTAACCTGGCTATAAATAACATAGAGGTTGTTGGCTGCATCGACCGACATTTGGGGGAAAGTACTCAGACCCGTACGATAGCTGGTTAAAATTTTCAGTGTATCACCCGGATTGGGGCCATCGGCATAGTATCCAAGTAACTGGCCATGAACGTCAAGGGTATCCAGATCGAGACTGTCGACCAGCATGGGCATGGTTGTATTCCAATAGATAAGGCCGTTATTGTATAACCGGATATATCTAGTGCCTGCTTCTATGCTTCCACCACCAATGCCGGAGGCAAAATGGATAACCCCGTTCAGGTCCATTTCACAGGCAACCGCACCGTCGGAAGATTTCCAGGGAGGAATGGTCCCGGAAAAGGTGGATTTTAATTTTTTATATCCGTTGCTCAGAATGTCAATTTTTGTCCAGGTATCTCCGTTATCTGTTGATTTCATGATAAAAGCATCAACATACGGGCCACCCATACAAAAATAGATGGTATTCCCATTGGGAGATCCCCATGCATAGGTGTCACCGGAATGGTTGGTATAATTGGAGGAATCCAGTCCTGGCAGTTGAACCCCTTGTTTATCCCATGTGGCTCCGCCGTCAAGGGAACGATAATAAAGCAGGCATCCGTTCATTCCTTCAAAGAGTGCACCTCCGTTACCGGTCGGGGCAGTAAGGGCGATCATGTGAACATAATTGTGGTTGGGCCCGTTGGTAATTGTTCTTGGCCACAACATCTCTCTGGTGAAACCGGCTGGTTTGGGTATAATCGACTGGGTCCAGGCCCCGGTCCCTTTCGCAGGGCGGGTTGATTTAACCAACCCGGCCGTTGCGCTTTGATGGGCAATAACGATCTCTCCGTTGCCGTTCCAGGCATTGATGGATGGCCAGCCTGTTTTTAACGTTTCGATTCGTGTTGTTACCAAAGGCATCCAATTTGTCCCGTTAAAATAATTATAAGCAGTGCCACGGTCCGAAAAAGTTGCATCCTGCATACTGGTGGTCCAGGTTGCAGCCATTGTGCCATCATCATAAATTACAAACCGGTTCTGGATGGCTTCATTCGTTTGAAGGTCGTAACGGGTCTGCCCTAATTCATCCTCTAAAGCCGATTTGGAATTAACCGATGGGTTGCTCAACTGAGCAGGGTTCATCACCGGATTGTCAATGGCAACAGCAGGCACCGATTTAATCAATCGGGAGCTGGTTTCCTTTGGCCGTTGCGCCATGGTTGAAAATCCAACAAAAAGCGCCAACGCAAAAAGTAAAAAATTTTTCATGGTTATGATTTTTAGTTTAACAAAATGCCTTATTAAAATTATTTGTACAAATATAATTAAAAAAGATGAATCGCGAAAACATGGATTAACATTCGATAATGTAATCGAAAAAATATTTTTACAAAAATATCAAATTTCCATATATCCCGGGTTATTTTGATAAAATTTAACATTTATTAATGACCTTCCCTCTGTAACGCTTTTTCTTTTGTATCCACCGGAATAATGGTTGAACGTTGAAACTCTATGCTCTCTGAAAACACCTTCCGGTAAGTAATATGCCTTTTTGCAAAGGTGGCCCCCACCGATTCGTGAAGGGCACGCATTTTGGGATTAAAGTCGCCTACCCATGAAAGTTCCAGTTCGGTAATATGCGGTTTTTTCTTCATCTTTTCGTTCAGGTGCCAGAAAATTCCGGATTCAAGCCCAAACCTTTGATATTTCGGCTTTACGCCCATGATCACGATCCGTGTCCGCGTCATGGTTTTTTTTGATTTGAGATAGAAAAAGCGCAATTTGTTCCAAAGATGCAATTTGCCATGGAGGTGTTTCAGTATCTGGTTGACATCCGGGAACTGGACCAGGAATGCGGCCGGTTCTTTATCGTGATAAGCAAACCAGATCATTTCAGGATCAACAAATGATCGTGCCTTTTCAAGGGTACGGTGAAGGGTGGATTCATCCATTGGGGTAAAATTCTCGTGGAACTTCCATGCATCGTCATAGATCTCTTTCAAATCATGCATGAACTTATCTGCCTGGGCATAGGTAAAATGATGAAAGGAAAGCTCCGGTTTTTTCATGGCCCATTCTGCAATTTTCCAAAATCGTTCCGGAAAGGGTTTGGTAAGGTCCAGATGATTGGAAACCTGTTCAAAGTAATATTTGAAACCATAGGCCTCAAAAAGATCTTTGTACCAGGGGGGATTATAATTCATGCCAAATCCCGGATGGATAAAGCCATCTACCAGCAAACCCCAATTAACATCATTTTCGCCAAAATTGATCGGGCCATCCATGGCCTGCATCCCCCGGGCTGCCAACCAGTCGCGGCAACCATTAAAAAGAAGGAAAGCTGCCTCCTGGTCGCGGATACATTCAAAAAAACCCATCCCCCCTGTCGGTTGCTGAAATGTATATGCCTTGCGTTTATTGATAAAAGCCGCAACCCTTCCAATCACTTCGCCACCATCGCCGGTCAATATCCACCGGGTGGCCTCTCCGTGTTGAAAAAAACTGTTTGTCAACGGATTAAAAACGGATTCTGTTTCGCGGTCCAATGGACGTATATAAAAAGGGTCACCTTTATAAATAGTATCAACCATGTTTAAAAACTGACGTCGTGTCTTTTGGTTGGCAACTTCTATCAATTTCATATTGCAATGATTAAATAATTGTATAACAGAATGTTAACAAAGTTTCGAAAGGATTGGGCCAATGACCGGGTTACAAAAATACAATTATTCACTTCATCTTATTATATATCTTTGCACGGGTGCACAAAGGGCATAAAGGGCATGATGAAAAAACTTGATCTGTTTATCCTAAAATCCTATCTCGGGCCATTGGTGATGACCTTTTTTATCGCCCTGTTTATCCTTTTAATGCAATTTGTATGGAAGTACATCGACGACCTTGTTGGCAAAGGGCTTGAATGGTACATCATTGTGAAATTGCTGTTTTATGCGTCATCCACTTTTGTCCCCCTTGCCCTTCCTCTGGCTATTTTACTGTCGTCGCTGATGATGTTCGGAAACCTGGGTGAACACTATGAACTGGTAAGCATGAAGGCTGCCGGGATCAGCCTGAACAGGATCATGCGCCCGCTGATTGTTGTCTCGGTTATGATCAGTATGCTGGCTTTTTATTTTGCCAATGTCGTCCTGCCGGTAGCCAACCTCAAATTTTTATCCCTTCTTTACGATGTCAGGGAAAAAAAACTGGCTTTCAACCTGAAAGAGGGGGTTTTTTATGATGGTATCGAAGGGTTTGTGATCCGGGTAGGAGAAAAAGACAACGATGGCAATACCATACGCGATGTCATGGTTTACGACCATACCAAACATCTGGGAAACATTTCCCTTACGGCTGCAAAATGGGGAAAAATGGAACTTTCACCCGATAAACGCTACCTTGTATTCAGACTTTTTGACGGCACCAACTATGAAGAACGGATTGACCTGAGGGGCAATGAACTGACCCGGCCCTTTCAACGGACCCGGTTTTCTGAACAATATCAAATGTTTGACCTCTCCACGTTTCAACTGACACGAACCGATGAAAATTTATTCAAGAAAAATTACGAGATGCAAAACATAGATCAGTTGAGCAAATCCATCGATTCTATTAAAAACCAACTTAAAACCGATAAGCTAAACTACGATCTGGGATACACCAATAACCTGCCATTGTATAGCCTGCTTGTCACCACCCGTTCTCCGGATACCAGTCCCCCGGATACCTTAAAAAACGTAAAACCGAAAAAATTCATTGCCGACATCCTCACCTATTTTCCTTCTAAAGAACAGTTGGCAATCCTGGAAACAGCCAAAAACAGCGCTGTTAACGTCAAACAGAACCTCGACATCCAGCATGATAACCTCTTGACAAAAAGCAAATTGATATACAACCACCAGATTGTTTTTCATAAAAAGTTTGCTTTTTCCTTTGCCTGTTTTCTTCTTTTTTTTATCGGGGCGCCATTGGGGGCCATAATCCGTAAAGGGGGACTGGGAATGCCGGCTGTGATTTCAACCCTTTTCTTCATTCTGTACTGGGTCATATCTTTCATGGGCGAAAAATATTCGGCAGAAGGGGTACTACCCTCCTGGCAGGGCATGTGGATATCTTCTGCCGTGCTCCTTCCCATCGGTATTTTCCTTACCATTAAGGCGACCAACGATGCTTCATTGCTTGATATAGACGCATGGACCCGCTTTTTCAACAAATGGTTTAACCTTCCCAAACGGCGGCTATGAAGATTCTTTTTTTATGCAATAAATCGCCCTGGCCCCCGAAGGAAGGAGGGCCGATGGCCATGAATATGCTGGTGGAAGGCCTTCTGGCTGACGGCCATTCAGTAAAAGTGCTTGCCGTTAATTCATTTAAATACAACATCAACCTTTCGGACATCCCGCTCCCTTACCGGGAACAAACTGCCATTGAACTGATCCATGTCGATCTGAAACTCAGGCCATGGAAAGGGTTGACCAACCTTATAACCGGACAATCCTACCATGTGCAACGGTTTATTTCTGCAAATTTCAGAAAAAGGCTGGAAGAGATACTTCACCAGGAGGAGTATGATATTGTTCAATTGGAGACGCTCTTCATGAGCCCTTACATCGAAACGGTCCGGAACCATTCCCGTGCACGGATCCTACTCAGGGCACACAATATCGAACACCGCATCTGGGAAAGGGTAGCCGATGATACGAAAAACCCTCTTCGCCGCTGGTATATCCGGCATCTCGCAAAAACCCTGAAAAGCTACGAGCATAAGGTCATTCCTTCCTTCAACGGGATCATCGCCATCACTCCGACCGATGCTGAATATTTCACAGGACTGGCCGTAAAGAATCAAAAATCAAGATTCAATATTCAAGTTTCAATTCAGAACCCGGACGAAACAGATAAAGTAAAACTACCACCCCATACCAATGATCCGATACCTGACAACCTTTTTCCTCCCGTAATCGACATCCCTTTTGGTGTTGACCCGGCGACCTACTCAGTAAACCAGGATGCCATAGAATTTCCTTCCCTTTTCACGTTGGGGGCCATGAACTGGATTCCCAACCAGGAAGGGGTCCGATGGTTTTTACAAAATGTTTGGCCCGATATCCACAAGGAATTTCCTTCCCTGAAATACTATCTGGCCGGCAGGGAGATGCCCCCATGGATGCACAACCTTAACCTCGACCAGGTAGTGGTATTGGGTGAGGTGGAAGATGCCCGTGAATTTATCTCCTCCAAAGCGGTGATGATCGTCCCGTTGTTTTCGGGAAGCGGCATCCGGATTAAAATTATCGAAGGGATGGCTTTGGGAACCGCGATCATATCTACAACCACAGGCGCTGAAGGGATCGATTACAAGAAAAACGAAAATATCCTGATCGCCGATAGCCCCTGCGAATTTTTTGAAATGATCTCCATTGTTGTCCGGGACCGGGATTTGTGCCAAAGGATCGGGAAAGAGGCCCGAAAATTAATTGAAACAAAATACAATTCAGAAATCCTGATCCAAAAACTTATCGCTTTTTATAAACAACTCGCCCGGTAATGCACTTTTTTATATTTTTGCCTGCTACAAGCTATCTTCATGCGAATATTTTTTCTTTTACCACGGGTCCCCTATCCTACTGAAAAGGGAGATAAATTAAGGGCCTTTCATCAGATCAAACATCTTTCAAGACATCATGAAATTATACTCTGTGCCTTGAACGACGGGGTATTACATGAAGACGCCATCCCTGTATTAAAAAAATATGTGAAGGCCGTCCATATTATCCCTATTTCCAAAATTACCATTGTTTTTAACCTTATCAAGGCCTTGTTCTCCTGGAAACCTTTACAGGTAGGGTATTTTTACAATTCATATTCGGTGAGGAAAGTCCATAAACTGATCGATCAGTACAAGCCAGACCATATTTTCTGTCAGCTTATCCGGGTTGCAGAATATGTTAAAGATATTCCCATTCCAAAAACGCTCGATTATCAGGACGTTTTCTCGAAAGGGGTTGAGCGGCGACTGGCCATTTCCCCTTTTTATCTGAAACCCTTTCTGAAAATCGAATATCAAAGGCTTCTCCGCTATGAACACATGGCATTTGAAGCCTTTGACCATAAGATCATAATCTCTGCGCCCGACCGCGACCTGATCCCCCATCCTGATAAAAATAAAATTGTGGTTGTTGCCAATGGCGTTGATACCGACTTTTTCAAACCCGTGGAAGCCCGGAAACAATTCGACCTGGTCTTCACGGGGAACATGGGTTATCCACCCAACATCAAAAGCGCTGAATTTTTAGTCAATGAAATCCTCCCAAAAATAAGAGCGCACAAACCCGACCTCCGGTTGCTGATTGCCGGCGCAAATCCCCATCTTCGCGTTATGGTACTGAAATCACCACAGATAGAGGTCAGCGGATGGGTCCCCGATATGCGCGACTGCTACGCGGCTGCCCGGATTTTTATTGCCCCCATGCAAATCGGCACAGGACTGCAGAATAAATTGCTGGAAGCAATGGCCATGCAGATTCCCTGCATTACCTCCCCTCTGGCATTCCACGCACTGAACGCAAAAGAGGGAGAAGAAATTCTGGTTGCCAGTACCCCCGACGAATACGCCCGTCATATCTTGTTCCTGTTGAATAATCCTGAAAAAGCACAGCAAATCGCAAAAAAAGGTTTCGATTTTGTCCACCGGAATTTCAATTGGGATAACGAGACCGATAAAATAGAGCGATTGATAGGGAGGTGAGACGGGTTGGACATGGGGACAAATTTTTTTAAATAAAACAGGGATATGTCCGACGATCGTAAAATCATCTTTTCCATGGTGGGTGTCTCCAAGAGTTATCCACCGCACAAACAGGTACTGAAAAACATCTACCTTTCCTTCTTTTATGGGGCAAAAATCGGAATCATTGGCCTGAATGGGTCCGGTAAGTCAACATTAATGAAAATCATTGCCGGCGTTGAAAAATCGTTTCAGGGAGAGGTTGTTTTTTCACCCGGATACTCCGTGGGATATCTTGAACAGGACCCTTATCTGGACGACTCAAAAACCGTCAGGGAAATTGTAGAAGAGGGGGCCGGCGAAATAGTAAGCCTTCTCAAAGAGTACGAAACGGTCAACAACAGGTTCTCAGAACCCATGAGCGACGATGCGATGGAAAAGCTCATCAACCGGCAGGGAGAACTTACGGAATTGTTAGACCAACACAATGGCTGGGAACTCGACAGCAAGCTTGACCGGGCCATGGACGCCCTCCGCTGCCCGGAGCCTGATTCGCCGGTTAAAAATTTATCGGGGGGCGAACGCCGCCGGGTTGCTTTGTGCCGTTTATTATTGCAGGAACCCGACATCCTGCTGCTCGATGAACCTACCAACCACCTTGACGCCGAATCGGTACAATGGCTTGAACTCCACCTGCAACAATACAAAGGGACTGTAATTGCCATCACCCACGACCGCTATTTTCTCGATAACGCTGCCGGATGGATCCTGGAACTCGACCGTGGGGAAGGAATACCCTGGCAGGGAAATTATACCTCCTGGCTGGAACAGAAATCGACCCGCCTGGCCATGGAAGAAAAAACAGAAAGCAAACGCCGCAAAACCCTGGAACGGGAGCTGGAATGGGTCCGCATGTCCCCAAAAGCACGTCAGGCAAAGGGAAAAGCCCGTCTGAATGCCTATGATAAAATGATGAGCGAAGATATCAGGGAAAAAGAAGAACGTCTTGAATTATATATCCCCAATGGTCCCCGGCTGGGAAACCGGGTGATTGAAGCCATTGACGTTTCCAAATCATTCGACGACAAACTGCTTTTCGAAAAATTGAATTTTTCCCTTCCCCCGGCCGGGATCGTGGGTGTTATCGGAGCCAACGGAGCAGGAAAAACAACACTCTTCCGCATGATCATGGGAGCAGAAACGGCATCTTCCGGTTCATTCTCCATCGGCGAAACAGTCAAAATAGGATATGTGGATCAAAGCCACACCGCCATCGACCCTGAAAAAACCGTTTTCCAGGTGATTTCCGGCGGGGCTGAAAACCTTCAAATGGGGGGCCGTACCATGAGCGCCCGCGCCTATGTTGCACGATTTAATTTCAGTGGCGCCGACCAGGAAAAAAAATGCGGCGTGCTGTCCGGCGGCGAACGCAACCGCCTGCACCTGGCCCTGACCCTGAAAGAAGAGGCCAATGTCCTGCTCCTTGATGAACCAACCAACGACATCGATGTCAATACCCTTCGCGCCCTCGAAGAGGGATTGGATAATTTTGCCGGTTGCGCGGTGATCATCTCCCACGACCGATGGTTTCTCGACCGGATCGCTACCCATATCCTGGCTTTTGAAGGCGATTCTCAGGTAGGTTTCTTTGAAGGGTCCTTTTCTGACTACGAAGAAAATAAGAAAAAAAGAATGGGCGATGATACGCCACACCGGATCCGGTATAAAAAGCTTAAGGGATAGAGAAGTAGCGAGGTAGCGAAATAGCGAGGTAGCGAAATAGCGAAATAGCGAAATCGTTAAACCCTGAAATTTTTTGGGCTATTATTTGGTAGCAATGGAGAAGGTTTTCATAGAAGAAATATGATTAAAATCGACACCCGTTTACTTGACGAAATCTCTGCCCTTGGAAAGGCCTCTCCCCGCCGCCGGATGAATTATAATTTTCACAAAGAATATTCAGATACCCTTCAGCGGATGCTCAATGCCATGGAGCCCTTTTCATATATTCAACCGCACAAACATGAAAATCCCGATAAACGGGAAGCTTTCTTAGCGCTTCGCGGAAGATTTGTTGTCATAGAATTCGACGAATTTGGAAATATTACCGATCACACCCTGCTTGACCCTTTGAAAGGAAACTTTGGCGCCGAAATTCCAAAGTGCACTTTTCATACCATCATTGCACTCGATCCGGATACCGTTGCCTATGAGGTCAAGGATGGACCTTATTCACCCAATGACGATAAGAATTTTGCATCCTGGGCGCCAAAAGAGGGATCGCCGGAAGCTGATGATTATCTCCGGAATCTGCTCGATAAATGTAACTATTCCTTTCAAAATCAGCATCGGAACGTTTTAGAATAGGTAACCATCAGAATCGGAACGTTTCAGGATTGGTAACGATTCGATTTTTTTCGTAAGGAAGGTTCCTGAAAGTTCGCTCCGAATGGAGCATCCAGGGTTATCGGAGATTGATTTAAAGATTGAGGTTTGTAAAAGATGCTATTTTCTAATCTACTCGCCCGAAAAATTTGACCGGGGGTTTAACCCAAAAAGGGTCGGGGGTAATTTCATTCTTTCTGATCCAGCAGCCAGTGTTCAAGTTTAGAAAACAGGTCGTCGGGTTTGATGGGTTTGGACAGGTAATCGTTCATTCCCGCAGCCAGGCACATCTCGCGATCCCCCTTCATGGCATTGGCCGTCATCGCAATGATGGGGATTTTATCAAAATTCAGATGCTCACGGATCTGCCTGGTTGCTGTCAGGCCATCCATTTTTGGCATTTGAACATCCATTAATACCAGTGCATAATTTTTTTCCCGGATTGCCTTAACCGCTTCTTCCCCATCCGATACAACATCCACCGCAATGTTTGCTTTTTTTATAAGAGTCATGGTAACCCGCTGGTTAATCAGGTTGTCCTCGGCCAGCAATATACGGATCGTAGGGGGTAATGATTGTAAGCGTGAAAAGATAGAAACGACCGCTTTGCCTGCTGTGCCCTCTTCCGTTGAATCTGGTCCTCCCATCAGTGTTAAAATGCAGTCCAGCAGAGCCGATTGCTTTACCGGTTTCGTGGTGCATGAAACATTTTCGAGTCGTTTTAAAATATTTTTTTCACACCAGGACCCAAACGCTGTCAGCACAATAGCAGGAACTGGGTTTTTTTTTCGTACCTCCTTCATGAACTCATATCCATTCATTTCCGACATCAGGTAATTGGTGATTACCAGGCAATATTTGTCTTTTTCTTCCTTTTGAATGGCCCGCAAGGCATCTCTTGCACTTTCAAATACATGAACAGAAAAACCGAAGCCGGCAAGAATCTCTTTCAGGACGATCAGATTGGTTTTATGATCATCCACGGCCATAACGGTTAAGCCCTGTAACCTGCCGGGTATTTTCAGACTGATCTCTTTGTTTTTATCTGAATATTTGAATCGCCCCGTGAAATAAAAAGTACTTCCCTGTTTTACTGTGCTTGTAACCCATATCTCACCTTTCATCAATTCGACCAGATTTTTACTGATGGTCAGGCCCAAGCCGGTACCGCCAAACTTCCGGGTAGTCGATGAATCTGCTTGTGAAAAACTTTCAAAAATGGCCTGCTGTCTTTCTTCAGGAATGCCGATACCCGTGTCCCGCACAGAAAAGATCAGTTCCAGTTCATTTTCCCCCAATGGATGGTCGGCCTGGATATTGCTTGAATTATTGCATACAGTGATGGTAATCTCCCCTTTGTCGGTAAATTTCAATGCATTGCTTACAAGGTTTAATACTACCTGCCGCAGGCGCATAGGGTCGCCTACCAGGAATTTCGGTACATCATTTCTGATCAGAACATGGATATCAAGTCCTTTATCCTCTGCTTTCTGGATAACTACATCAGACACGCTTTCAATGATTTCGTGCAGGTTGAAATCAATTTGTTCAAGTTCAAGCAACCCTGCTTCAATTTTCGAAAAGTCAAGGATATCATTGAGCAGGCTCAGCAGTACGTCGGCGCTGTCTTTTGCCATTTTCAGGAACTGGTGCTGCTCGGAATTCAGTTTCGTATCCAAAACCAAGTCGAGCATGCCAATAATTCCGTTCATGGGGGTACGGATTTCATGACTCATGTTTGCAAGGAAATCGCTTTTGGCCCGGTTCGCCTGTTCGGCCTCCGACTTGGCTTTTTCGATGGCAGATGTATTATCCTGCAACTCCCGGTTCAGGGCGACAACACCCCGGTTGGTCTCCTCCAGCTCATGGTTGATGGTTTCAATCTGGTTGTTTCGCTCCTGAATTTGTTTGAGGAGAAACATCAGTTCGTTGTTTTGAGAGTTGATGGTATCAACCATACTGGCATCACCGCGTTCAATGGTTTTAGTAAACGCTGACTGAATTTCCGCCAACCTTCCTTTATCATGCCTGACCGCATGGCGGGGAAGCCATTTTGCTGCCGTGATGGTGGTTCCCATTCCGGCCTGCGACCTGATATTAAAATCATCCATTAAACGCTGCGACCCCATCAGGCCTACACCCATGCCGGTTTTTGAATGGAAATTTCCCGATTCAATGGATTCCAGCTCACGGATTCCCGGGCCTTTATCGGTAAAAACGATCACAATGCCATCGGATGCCTCTTTTCTGACTGCAATGGAAAAATTCACTTTCCCCCCCTGTGCGTGTTCGATCATATTGCGCGACAATTCCGAAACGGCAGTCCCGATCCGGATACAGGTTGTTTTATCGAATTGCAATTCAGAAGAAAGCAACGATGCGAGGTTGCGCGAACGAACCACATCGGATTCGAACTGCACCGGAATTTCGCCAATCTTATATAGCGTAGCGGATGATAAGAACGGTAGCATCGTCATTGGCTCTTGAAAATTGATTGATAATATGTTCTGCGCTTTTCTGTGGATGTTCGCCCCAGTCAATGTCATCGGCTTTCCAATGCGTCGTAATTCCATCGGAGTACATGCAAACAAAATCACCGGGGTTAAAATCAAAATCAAAAACCCTTGGGGTACGCATGTTGTGTCCCATAATACCGCCATAGGACATCAGGTTTTTCTTGCCTTCCGAAGTAAACAGAAACCCTTCGATATTGCCAATGCCTGAAAACGACAGATTTTGAGCACCGGTATCGAGGCGTACCAATCCAATGGTTGAACCGCGTGTACCCTGTAAGGCATTGTGCACATGCATCATCAATATGCTGACAGGCAATTCGGCCTTCAGGATAATTTGCTCCCTTGCCAGGTGCGATGCAAGGTTGGCCTCGATGCCGTGTCCAAGACCGTCGATTACAGCAGCCACACTCAGGTCTGGCCCGAAATGGTTGACAAGGTAACTATCGCCGTTCACCAACTCTCCGGGTTTACTGCGTGAAGCTGCTCCGATCTCAAGTTTTCTGTTTGTACCCATCCAGGACCTGGCAGGTAAATATTTTAATGTGCGGATGCAGTTCTTTAAAGGAAGATGACCCGAAAAAAATGTTTCCCTGAAATCCGGGGCCAATGAGGGGTTGATTTCCATTTCATCCGAAAACCGGCGGATGGAGCCCATGCCGATTCCGAGAGAATCTTTTCCTGTATAACCATCTTTCAAAACCTTTTTCAGGTCCCCGAAACCCTTTCCGGAATCACAGCACCACACTTCAATTGCATGGTGGTTTTGCGGATCACAAAACTGACAAAGCACCAATTTTCCTTTCCCGCCGCCATGCCTGATCACATTGGTAACCAGCTCGGTTACCATAATGGCCACCTCCCCTGTCTTGACTTCATCAAAACCCATCTGGGAGGCCAGGTTCACGGCTTTACGGCGGCATACGCCCACATCGGATTCGTTGTCAATTTGCAGACTGAGAATGTTCGTGCGTGTTATTTCCATTTCATAATCCGTACAGTAGTTCCCTCATTTACTTTCGATTGAATTTCGAACCGGTCAACCAATCGTTTTGCACCCGGTAAACCATACCCCATTCCAAGGCCGGAAGTAAAGCCATCGCTCATGGCCAATTCCAGGTTTTCAATTCCCGGGCCCTTATCCTGGCAGGTGACAATAAGCGCCTGATGGTTGTCAACGATTCCACTTTCAATCACCACTTCTCCTCCGCCCGCATAATTGTACATGTTGCGGAACAGCTCGCTTACAGCTGTTGTAATGCGGGTCTGGTCAACAATACCCATACCTGCATCCTTGGCACATTGCCTGATCGTTTGCCTTACCATGACAATGTCATACTCAGTTTCAATTTTGAATGTGCCGAGCAATTCAGTTTTAATATTGTCAGTAATTTCAGGCATAAGAAAATGAGGTATTAAAAGTCATGTTGCTGGTTCTTCAGCCTTCGTTCTAACATCTCCATCCCTTTTTCCATATTCAGTGCAGTATCAACTCCGGGCATTTCGAGACCCAGTTCGACAAGCGTGATGGCAACAGCAGGCTGCATACCGACAATTACCACGGCCGTATCCATGATCGCCGCCATGGAAGCCATTCCCGAAAGCATCCGCCCAATGAACGAGTCCACAAGCTCAAGTACTGAAATATCAATCAATACCCCTTTTGCCCTTGTCTTTGCAATCTCTTCGAGAATCTGCGATTGTAGCTGAATCGCCATCCTGTCGTGCATATCCACCTGGATGGGCACGATCAGGTAATCGTGGATTTTTATGATCGGAATCCTTTTTTCATGTAAGTCCATGGGCCGTT